>CAYSVD010000215.1:0-42963 GCA_964434395.1 uncultured Pseudohongiella sp. | reverse complement strand
CGGCTCCCTCGGCGGCGACGACATCGTCAGGGGCTACAGCGCGGCGGACGGCGACGTCGTCGAGATCGTCGGCGACGGCGTGAAGGACGACTCGACGACGGTGACGCCGCTCGGGCTCGACACGGTCATCGCCTACACCCTAGTGGACGACGCCGGCATCGAGACCGAGCACAAGATCACGGTGGCGGGCGATTTCAAGAGCGTCGTCGTCATGTCCGAGACGGCGGCCGGCCCGGCCAAGATCGCCTACACCGGTCACGCCGCGTCCGAGCCTCCGCCCGACCCGCCGGGCGGCCGCGCCGTGGGCCAAAACCGCGACGGGGACGGGAATCTGGTCAGCGCGGGGTTCGACGACGACGGCGACGGGAAGCTGGACCGCTTCGAGCTCTACACCCGCGGCGACGACGGCTTCGTCAGCAGCCGGCGCGTCGAGTTCGACAAGGATGAGGACGGCACGTTCGAGCGGACGCGGGAGGACGTCTACGAGCAGGGAGTGCTCACGGAAGTCCGTCATGACTTCGACGTCGACGGGTTCTGGAACTGGATCGACACCTACTCGTATTCCCATTGGGGAGACGGACCGAGCGTGATCCGGAGACACGAGACCCATGACGACGACGACCCCTCCACCGGCAGAGTGCTTTCATTCAACATGCACTACTACCACAGCGGCGCCGACGCCGACGACCGCATCGGCGGCCTGACCGTGAACGGCAACAAAAACGAATGGTTCCGCGCCGGGCCAGGCGACGACATCATCCGGGGAGATAGAGGCAGGGATCTGTTCATTGTCGACGAGGGCGACGGCAAGGACACCATCCTCGACTTCAGGCCGGACTTCATCAACCGGATCTGGATCCGGGAGGAGGGGATCGGCTTCGACGACCTCACCTTCACGGCCGCCTCGCGGAAATCGCATCCCCATTCCGATTCCGAATCCAACGGCGTCGTCGTTTCGTGGAGCGGGGAGGAGCGGCTCTGGCTGCCCGGCCGCGGCCTGAACGACTTCAATGAAGACAAGGGGTACATCTTCTTCGGCGACGAGGTTCTATACGTCATTCCCGACGCCATCGGGCGGGAGCGCATCAAGGACTCATCCGGACGGACGACGGAAGTGCGGTATTTCGACGGCTGGGACGGCACCTCGGAATTCGACAGCTTGGACCCGGACCGGGTCCACCGCTACGCCTACAACGGCGGCGACACGGACTGGAACGTCGCCACGATCAACGACAATCCGTTCGAGGACGACGTCTTCGAGACCAAGGTCACCGTCGTCCGCGGCACCGACGGCCTCCCCGACAGCCGGGATTTCGAGTTCGACGACGGCTCCAACGGCGGGACGGCGGACGACGGCGTCGTCGACCGGAAGCGGCGGGACGAGTTCGACGGGGAAGGCAGGATCGTCAAGATCCGCCACGACATCGACGCCGACGGCATCTGGGACCACATCGACGCCATCGCGTACGACACGGCCAGCGGGACGGGCACCCGCACCCTGCTGCCGCGCGCTCGCACGGTCGTGCGGACGACCGATTCGGACGACGACGGCGCGGCCGACAGCACGGCCGAAACCGTGCGCATGGTTTTCGGCACGGACGGGAACGACCGGGACAACGCCGCGATCCACGGCACCGCAGGTACGAACGAGTGGTTCATTCCCGGTCCGGGCGACGATGTCGTGTCCCGCAACACCTGGACCAGCCAACCGGACGAAGAGGACGTGTACATACTCGAGTACGGAGACGGCAGGGACGTTCTGGGCCTCCATCCCGGCTGGGACCAAGATATCAGGGACCGGATCTGGATCCGGGATGCGGATTTCGACGGCCGCACGATCCCCGGCTCCAACAGAGGGCTGTACGGCCTTGACGAGAACAGATTGTACGAATCGCTGCACTTTCCGGCCGCGGCGTTCGGCCCGGACCCGACGGACGGCATCGCTTGGTTTTACGGCGACACGATGGACCGGTTCATAGCCTACAAATCCGCAGTGGACGACAATGACTACTGGCGCGCCCGCTTCATCGGTCCCGATGCGCCTCCCCACGACCCGGATTCCTTCATCTACGGCAGCCGCAACGCGGCCTGGACGCTGGACGACATCGGCAGGGTGACGGAGATCCGGTACTTCGACGCTTGGGACGGCATCGGCGACCCATCCCGCCTGGGGCTGGCGCCGGATCGGGTGCATCGCTACACCTACAACGGCGACGGCACGGAATGGCAGACCGTCCAGAAAAACGACAACGCGCTGATGGCCGACGATTTCGAGACCAAGGCCGGCTCCCGCGGCGAGGCGGACGGAACCATTCCGGCAGGCGCCTGGCTCGAAGACGGCCCGGACGCCGGCTCGGGCGGACGGGGCGATGGAGCCTCCGGCCGGCTCGTCATCGTCGGCGGAACGGAAGACGCCGACGCCTACAGCGCCCACTTCGCGGCGCACGGCGGGCACATCCCCGATTTCGGCGGCGGCTGATGCGCGGCGACCGTCGTACGGCGGCCGGAGAGGGGACGCATCGCGGGCCGGCATCGTCGTCGCGCCCCCGCCGGGGCGGCTCCGGGCGGCGCGGCAAGACCGCCGGCGACGACGCGGATGGGGGCGGCCGAGTCCGGGCGTCCAAGCTTCCGCCGGGCGGTCGGCGAGCCCGTCCGGCGAGCGTGCCGCGAGTCGGCCGTGATGTGTGCGGCTGCGATGGTGTTGCGATGCGTACGTTTCCCGCGACAGTGCCCCGCGACACACCCTTGCGGATTTGTGTGTTGCGGATTTGTGTTGACAAAAACGTCCGAAAACACTACAAGAAGGGCGGGAGTCGAATCATGAGCGCACGTGAAATCAGCAGGGGCGCGCGCGGGTTGCTGGCCGCGCTCGGTCTGGGGCTGGCGGCCTGCCAGTCCCCCCCGCCCTCGTCCGCCGGCATGCCGGGGGCCCCGGGCATGCCGGGGGCGTCGGGCCCGCCCTCGCCCTCGTCGGGGATGCCGTCCCCGTCCGGCGGCCGGCCCTCTTCCCCGTCGAGCCCGCCGCCCTCGGGAAGCGACGGCGGCCAGAGCGGAGCCTCCGGCCCCCCGCCCCCCGCCTCGTCCGGGTCGGGCGGCGCCGCCGGCTCGCCCATGCCGCCTTCGGGGGGCGTTCCGGGAACCGACGGCGGCGGCGGCCGGCGCATATTGGGACAGGACGGTCCGGCGGGGGGCGCGGCGGGCGGCCGGGACCGCTCCGTGCCGGGCGTCCCGCGGGAAGCGGATGCCGGCGGGCCGGGCGGCCCCCGGGACGCCGGCGGCGACGGCGACCACACCCTGGAGACCCTGCCGGGCGGCATCCCCGACGGCCGCGGCGGCGGACCGCCGGGCGCGGGCGCCCAGGCGCGGGCGGTGGACGAGGCCCTGCGCCGGGGCTACGAGGTGTTCGACGAGCAGATGCTGGGCGAGCGGGCCCGGGCCCAGAACGAGAGCCTCGGCTCCGGCGGCGCGGAGCCGGCGGACGCCGGCGGCGGCGGCGGGGACGAGGCGCCCGGAAGCGGCGAGCCCCAGTTCCTGCCCCGGGAGGGCTCGCCGGGGGACGGGGGGATGCCGGACGGACGGCCTGCCCCGCCGGCGTCCGCCGAAACCTTCCCGCCGCCGGAGGACATTCCCAGCGGCCGCGACGACGACGTGGTGGCGCGCCAGCTGCGCGAGGCCGCCATGCGGGAGCCCGACCCGGCGCTGCGCGAGGCGCTCTGGGACGAGTACAGGAACTACACGGGAATGAGCGGAAACCGATGAACGCCGCGATCGGAAAGACCGCGGGCGCGCTGGCGGCGGCGTTGCTGCTCGGCGCCTGCGCGACCCACACGGTCAAGACCACCACCTACACCCCGGCGATCCAGGCGAGCGGGGACGTGCCCGAGGAGCTGCTGCTGGACGTGGGCATCGAGGTGTTCGACCCGGGCCTCGACGACATCCGCGACAGCGAGGAGGAGACCACCAACCACCAGGTCCGCGTGGCGGAGTCCCGCTACGCGCCGTACATGCTGGCCGACACCCTGCAGCGCTCCGGCAACTGGGGCATCGTCCGGGTGATGCCGGACGGCGCCGGCCCCATGGACGTGCGGCTGACCGGCGCCATCCTCGGGTCCGACGGCGAGGCCATGACCGTGCGCATCGACGCGTCGGACTCCACGGGCCGCCACTGGTACACGAAGGAGTACGAGGAGGTCGTCAGCCGGTTCAGCTACGACCCCGCGCAACGCCGGCGGAACGACCCGTTCCAGGCGCTGTACAACAACATCGCCAACGACCTGCTGGCCTTCCGCGAAAGCCAGGTGTCCGACCGGCGGATCGCCGAGATCCGCGCCGTCTCGCAGATGCTGTTCGCCCGCCGGTTCTCGCAGGACGCCTTCGACCGCTACTTGGACAGCGACCGGGACGGCCTGCGCCGGGTCACGGCCCTGCCGGCGGACAACGACCCGCTGATGGCGCGCGTCCTCGACATCCGCGAGCGGGACTTCATGTTCATCGACACGGTGCAGGACCACTACGCCACCTTCGCGCGGCGGATGCGCGGCCCCTACGACGCCTGGCGCGAGCGGGCCTACCACGAGACCATCACCCTGCGCGAGCTGAAGGACTCGGCCCGGCGCCGCTTCATCACGGGCACGGCGGTGATCCTGGGCAGCCTGGCCGCCGCCGGACGGGCCGAAACCTACGCGGGCCAGGTCGGGGCCGCGGCGGGGGTGGGCGCCGGCGCCTACCTGGTCAAGTCGGGCTTCGACAAGAGCAACGAGGCGGCGATCCACGTGGAGGCGCTGGCGGAGCTGGGCCAGTCGCTGGAGAACGAGGTCGCCCCGCAGGTCATCACCCTGGACGAGCGCGCCGTCGTGCTGAGCGGCTCCGTGGAGGAGCAGTACGGCCAGTGGCGGGAACTGCTGGCGGACCTGTACGCGGCCGAAACGGGCGGCCTGTAGCCGCCCCCTCCCCGCGACGTCCGTCGTCCCGTCGCCGAGCGCATGAGCGAGCCGGCCCCCCCGAGCCCCGCGCCGGCCGCGCCGCCGTCCGCCGTCCGGTCCCGGCCGTCCGCGCCGATGTGGTTCGGCCTGGGCGGGCTGGTCGTCGTGGCGCTGTTCGTCGTGTTCGTCCTGCCGCCCATCGTCGAGGAATACGAGCTGCCCCTGCCGCGCGCGGCCGGACCCGTCCCGCCGGAGCCGGCCGCGCCGGCGCCCGCCGCGGCCGAGGTGTCCCCCTTCGAGGCGGCGCAGCGCGGCCGGGAGCGCGCGGCGGCGCAGGACGCGCTGGCCGCCCTGCTGGAGCGGCAGGCGGAGCTGGACGCGATGGCGGTGGACCGGTGGGGCCGGCGGGACTACGAGGCGGCGCTGGCCGAGGCCGAGGCCGGCGACGAGCACTACCGCGGCGGCGGCTTCGCCTTGGCGGCCGAGTACTACGCCCGGGGCCGGGACCGGCTGGCCGGCCTGCTGGCCGGCGCGCCGGAGGCGGCCGCCCGGCTGCTGGCGGAGGGCGCGGACGCGCTGGCGGCGGGGGACGCGCGGACGGCCGAGGACCGCTTCTCCCTGGCGCGGACGCTGCTGCCGGACAGCGAGGAGGCCCGCGCCGGCCTGGCGCGGGCCCGGACGTTCGACGAGGTGGAGCGGCTGCTGCGGCGGGCCGGGGAGCTGGCCGGGGACGGCGAGCTGGAGGCGGCCCGGGATCTCTACCGCGAGGCGGCCGCGCTCGACGGCCGCAACGAGGAGGCGCCGCGGCGGATCGGAGAGCTGGGCGCCCTGATCGCCGAGCGGGAGTTCGCCGGCGTCATGTCCCGGGGCTACGCCCTGATGGAGGCGGGGGAGCCGGAGCGGGCGATCGCCGCCTTCAGGCAGGCGCGGGCGCTGGGGATCCGGCGGGCCGAGGCCGAGGCGGCCATCGCCCAGGTCGAGGACCAGGTCGCCGGCGCGCGGATCGACGCCATCCGCGCCGAGGTCGCCGGAGCCGAGGCGGCCGAGCGCTGGCGGGCGGCGGCGGCGGGCTACGACCGGGCGCTCGCCATCGACCCGAGCCTGGTGTTCGCCGTCGACGGGCGCGACCACGCCGGCAAGCGCGCCCACCTCGACAGCCTGCTGACGGACCTCATCGGCGACCCGGAACGGCTGGGCGAGAACGCCGTGTTCGAACAGGCGGCGGACGTGTACCACACCGGGCGCGCCATCGAGAGCCCCGGCCCGCGCCTCGCGGGCCAGCTCGACCGGCTCGAGGGGCTGTTGGAGGCCGCACGGATCCCGGCGGCGGTCGAGCTCCGCTCGGACGGCCTGACCGAGGTCACGGTGCTGCGGGTCGGCCGCATCGGGAAATTCGAGACCCGCTCGCTGACCCTCAGCCCCGGCCGCTACGTGGCGGTGGGCCGGCGGATCGGCTACCGCGACGTGCGCCGGGAGTTCGCCGTCGGCTTCGGCAACGAGCCGGGCGCGGTCGAGGTGCGCTGCACGGAGCGGGTGGCGGGCGGCTACAGGCGCTGAGTCCATGGCCGACGACAGCCGCGCCGGGCGGGATCCGATCATTCCGGTCGACTTCGAGCCCGGCGGCGGCGCCGGGCGCCGGGGCGGGTTTCGCCTCCGGGGGGTCCACGCCGCGGCGGCGGCCTTCCTCGCCGTCTCCGCCGCCGCCGGCTGGTTCGTGCTCACCGCCCGGTCGCTGTCCGTCGTCGCGGACCCGCCGGGCGCGCGCGTCGACATCGACGGCGGCGTCCATGTCCGGCTCGCGGGGCGTTATCTGATCCGGCCCGGCGAGTACCGCATCGCCTTGAGCCATCCCGGCTACCGCGACCTGGCCGCGCCGCTGACCGTCGGACCGGAGCCGGCCCAGACCAGCACCCACATCCTGCGCCGGCTGCCGGGCATCGTGTCGGTCCTCACCCCGGGGCTCGCCGGAGCCCGAGTCCTGATCGACGGGACGGAGGCGGGGCGGACCCCGCTCGCCGGCGCGGAGGTGGAGGCGGGCCTGCACCGGCTGGTGGTCAGCTTGGACCGCCATCTGGACCACGTCGGGACCATCGAGGTCGAGGGCCGCTCCGCGGAGCAGACCTTCGAGGTGGCCCTCGAGCGGGCCTGGGCCGTGGCGACGCTGTCCACGGACCCGCCCGGCGCCCGGGTGCTGGTGGACGGCGAGCCGCGCGGGTTCACGCCGCTCGCGGCGGAGATCCTCGCCGGACGCCGGGAGATCGCGCTCGAGATGCCGGGGCGCAAGAGCTGGCGGGCCGGCTTCGATGTAGCCGCCGGCGAGGACTTCGCCGTCCCCCCCGTCGCGCTGGAGCCGGCCGACGGCCTGGTGAGCGTGCGCAGCGAGCCCCCCGGCGCCGGCGTCACCGCCGCCGGCGCGTTCCTGGGACTGACGCCGCTGGAGGCGGCCCTGCCGTCCGGCCGGGACCACGAGCTGGCGTTCTTCCTGCAGGGCTACCGGCGCGCCGCCGCCACGGTGCGCCTGCGCCCGGAGCAGCGGCGCGAGCTGACGGTCGAGCTGGAGCCCGTGCTGGTCAGCGTCAGCGTGCGCGCGGAGCCGCCGGACGCCGAGCTGTACGTGAACGGCGAGTACCGGGGGCCGGCCGACCAGACCGTCGAGCTGATGGCCGCCAGCCAACGGATCGAGATCCGCAAGGAGGGCTACGTCCCTTACAGCGTCGAGTTCACCTCCCGCCCCGGGCTGGACCAGGCGATCCGGCCGCGCCTTAAGACCCTGGAGCAGGCGCGGCGCGAGCGGCTTCCGTCCGAGATCGCCACCGCGGCGGGGCAGACCCTGAAGCTGTTCGAGCCCGGCCCCTTCACCATGGGCGCGTCGCGCCGCGAGCCCGGCCGCCGGGCCAACGAGGCCCTGCGCGCCGTCCGGCTCGAGCGGCTGTTTTATTTCGGCCTCCGGGAGGTGAGCAACGCCGAGTACCGGCTGTTCGACCCGTCCCACTCGTCCGGCGTCGTCCAAGGGGCCACGCTGGACAACGCCGCGCAGCCGGTGGCGAACGTCGGCTGGCTGCAGGCCGCCCGCTACTGCAACTGGCTGAGCGGACGGGAGGGGCTGGCGCCGTTCTACCGCATCGCCGACGACCGCCTGGAGGGCTTCGACCCCGCATCGACGGGCTACCGCCTGCCCTCGGAGGCCGAGTGGGCCTGGGTCGCCCGGGCCGGCGCCGGCGACGCGCCGCTGCGCTACCCGTGGGGGCGGGACATGCCGCCGCCGGAGGGCGCCGGCAACTTCGCCGACGCGGCCGCACGGGCCTACGCGGGACAGGTGGTGCCGGATTACAATGACCGCCATTTCGCGGCCGCGCCGACGGGCGCGTTCGCGCCCAACCACCACGGCGTCTTCGACCTGGCGGGCAACGTCGCCGAATGGGTGCACGACCACTACGGCGCGGTCGGCGCGGCGGAGACGGACCCCCTCGGGCCGCCGACGGGGCAGTTCCACGTCATCCGCGGCTCCAGCTGGCTCCACGGCGGCGTCACGGAGCTGCGGCTGTCGTTCCGCGACTTCGGCTCGGAGCCGCGCGACGACCTGGGGTTCCGGATCGCGCGCTACGCCGACGGCCCGGGAGGGGAGGATCGATGAGGCAGGGCTCGCTGTACGAGACGTTCTTTCAGCTGGTGGCGCTGGTGGCCGCCGTCATCGCGGTGCACGCCGCCTACGTGACCGTGATCCGGCCCGCCGCCGAGGAGGTGCAGGCCCGGCAGACCCTGATGCAGCAGACGGACGCGGAGTACGTGCCGGAGCGCTCGGTGTTCATCATCCTCAAGGACTTCGAGCAGGAGACCTGCATCATCCTCGCGCTGTGGGCGCTGATCATCATCGGCATGAAGACCCGCCATGTCCTGCGCCAGCGCGCCCTGCTGGACCGCGTCCTGATCGGGCTGCCCGAGGGCGCCTCCATCCTGCCCCAGGACGCCCGGGCCCACTCCCGGCCGGTGCAGGCCCTGCCGGAGCGGGAGCGGGAGCTGCTGCTGCCGCGGGCCCTGCTGGGAGGGCTGCACCGCTTCCAGGGCACCCGCAGCATCCAGGACGTCTCGTCGACCATCCGGGACGTCTGCGAGACCGAGGCCGGCCGCATGGAGACGGAGCTGACCATCGTGCGCTACATCGCCTGGGCCATCCCGTCCATCGGCTTTTTGGGCACGGTGCGCGGCATCGGCACGGCGCTGGGACAGGCCTACCAGGCCGTCAGCGGCGACATCGTGGGGGTGACGGCCAGCCTGGGGGTGGCGTTCAACTCCACCTTCGTGGCGCTGGTGGTGAGCATCCTGGTGATGTTCCTGCTGCACCAGCTGCAGCTGCAGCAGGACCGCCTGGTGCTGGACTGCCAGCACTACTGCGACGAGCGGCTGGTCCGCCGCCTGCAGGTGCCGGACCCGGAGCCGGAGGAGGCCTGATGGGGCTCAAGGTCATCGAGCTGAACGACCGCGCCGTCCGGGTCGGCGGCGAGGACGGCCTCGTCCTGGAGAGCCCCGGCTTCGCGCTGGCCGACGGCGGGGCGCCGGCGCTGGGGGAGGCCGCCGAGCGCCAGGCGCGGCTCAAGCCGGCCCAGAGCTGGAACCGCTACTGGCACGAGCTGGGGCTCGACCCGATCGCCGGCGGCGGATCCTTCCGTCACTTCGCCGACATCGCCCACGCCCACCTGCTGCACCTCGCCGAGGCCGGCGGCGTCGACGGCGAGGTCATCCTCGCGGTGCCGGGCAGCTTCAGCCGCGCCCAGCTGGCGCTGCTGCTGGGCATCGCGGCCCAGTGCCCGTTCAAGGTCGTCGGGATGGCGGATGCCGCCGTGGCGGCATCGGCGGCGGCGGCCCGCGCCGAGACGGTGGTGCACGCCGAGCTGCAGCTGCACCAGGCGGCGCTCACCTCCATGCGCCTCGCCGGCGGCCGGTTGCGCGCGGAGGGCTTCGCCGCGGTCCCCGACGCGGGCGGCCAGCGCCTGATGGAGACGGCCATGAAGGCGGCCGCGGACATGTTCGTGCGGCAATGCCGCTTCGACCCCCGCCACAACGCCGAATCGGAGCAGCGGCTCTACGACGCGATGCCGGGCTGGCTGGAGCGGGCGCGGCGGGACGACGGCGACCCGGCGCTGGAGCTCGAGGCGGGCGGCGGGACGCACGCGGCGCGGCTGTCCCGGACGGGCCTGCTGCGGAGCCTCGCCGGCCTGCGCCGCCGCATCGCCGAGCGGATCGAGTCCATGGCGCCCGGACAGGTGATCCTGGGGCCCGCGCTGGCGGCGCTGCCGGGCTTCGCCGAGGCCCTGTCCGGGCTCCGGGCCGAGACGGCGGAGCCCGAGGCGGTCTGCGCCGCCTGCATGGCCCACCGCGGCCTGATCGCCGCCGCGTCCGCCGGGGAGGACGCGGGCCTGCGCCTGGTCGACGAGCTGCCGGCGGCCGCCCGGCCGGCCCCGGCGCCCGCCGAGCCGACCCACGCCCTGTGCGGCGACCGGGCGGTCGCGCTGGGCGAGCGGCTGGCCGTCGAGAGCCGGGAGGAGGGCGCGCCCGCCGGCGCCCTGCGCCTGTCCGCGGCGGTCCGGCCGGAAAGCCTGGGCCGCATCGAGCGGGGCGCCGACGGGGTGTATTTCGACGGCGCCGACGGGGAGTACCTGCTGAACGCCGCCAGCGCGCGGGGGCGGCGCCGGCTGCGGCTGGGCGACCGCCTGCGGCTCAGTCCGGACGGCGAGGACATCCGCCTGATCAGGGTGTGCGATGGCCGTTAGCTCCGGAGCCGCGCGCCGCGGGGTCAATCCCCTGAGCCTCGCCTTCCTCGACGTGATGTTCTGCGGCTTCGGCGCGGTCATCCTGATCTTCCTGATCCTGGACCACGCCAGCACGACGTCCCGAAGCAGCGTCTCCCGGACGCTGACCGCCGAGATCGCCCTGCTGGAGGAGGAGGTGAGGGAAGGCGAGGAGGGGCTGGTGCGGACGCGCAACGCCGTCTCGGACGTGGACTTCCGGATGGTCCAGACCCAGGGCATGGCCGACCGGATCCAGGAGCGGATCGACGACTTCCTCCAGGAGCTGGCGGCGCTGGAGAACGCCAGCGTCGCCTCGGAGGACGACATCGCCCGCCTCAGGGCGGACGTCGAGAGCCTCGAGCGGGAACTGATGCGCCTGCACGCCTCGGCCCTCGACCGGCAGGGGGCCAGCGTGCGCCAGTTCCTCGGCGAAGGGCAGCGGCAGTACCTGTCCGGCCTGTACCTGGGCGGCCAGCGCATCGCGATCATGGTCGACACCTCGGCCAGCATGCTCGACGACACCCTGGTCAACATCATCAGGACCCGCAACCGCGGGGAGGCGCACCGGCGGGAGGCGCCCAAGTGGCGGCGCGCCGTCAAGATCGTGGACTGGATCAGCGCCCAGTTGCCGCTGACCAGCCGCTACCAGCTCTACGGGTTCGGCGAGAGGGTGACCCCGGCGCTGGCGGGCACGAAGGGCGAGTGGCTGGAGGTGGCGGACCGGGACCGGCTCGAAGAGGCGGTCCGGGCCGTGCTGCGCACGACGCCGGACGGCGGCACGGACTTCGGGCGCATGTTCGCCTCGCTGGCCGAGCTGTCGCCGCCGCCGGACAACGTGTTCCTGATCACCGACGGGCTGCCCACGGCGGACGCCGGCGGGGCGGAGGGCCTGGTCACGCCCCGGGACCGGATGGCGCTGTACGAGGACGCGGTGGAGGAGCTGCCGGAGGGGATTCCGGTGAACGTGATCCTGATGCCCCTCGAGGGGGATCCGAGCGCGGCGGCGGCCTTTTGGCAGCTGGCGCAGAGCACCTACGGCGCCTTCCTGTCCCCCTCGGCGGACTGGCCGGGCGGCGAGTCGGCGGTGGAGCGCGGGGAGGAGGCGCCGCGCGACGACGTCACGGCGGCGCGGGTGGAGACGACCGAGGAGGTCACCGAGGACCTCGGCGTGTCGTTTCCCGCGGACATCTAGGGGAGGCGGCGTGAGAAGGCGCAGACGGGAGGCCGATTCCTTCACCGTGTCCTTTCTGGACGTGGCCGCCTGCGGCTTCGGCGCCATGATCATCCTGCTGATGATCACCAAGTCCTCGGCGCCCGCCGACGTCGAGACCGAGGAGCCGGCCCCGGCGGTGACCGTCGCCGAGCTGCAGACGCGGCTGTTCGCCATCCGGGGCGAGACCGCCGCGCTGAACGAGGAGCTGAACGCCCGGCGCGAGCAATTGTCGGCGGCGACCGAGCGGGTGGCCCGCCTGCGCCGCGACCTCAACGACGTGGAGGGGCGCCATCGCGCCACCCTGCGGCTGTCCGACGAGGCCGTCGAGGAGCGTGGCCGGCTGACCGTCGCCCGCCAGAGCCTGACCGAGGAGATGCGGCGCCTGCAGGCGGGCGCCGCCGCGGCGCGCAGCAACGCCATCGGCGGGGTGCCGGTGGACAGCGAGTACATCATCTTCATCATCGACACCTCCGGCAGCATGCACAACACGCCGGGCAACTGGGACCGGCTGCTCGGCGTCATCGACAGCACCCTCGACGTCCACCCCGAGGTCAAGGGCATCCAGATCATGAACGACATGGGCGACTACATGTTCGGCTCGTACCGCGGCGAGTGGATTCCGGACACGCCCGGCCGGCGCGCCCAGATCATCGCCACCCTGCGCGGCTGGACGCCCTACAGCAACTCGAGCCCGGTGGAGGGCGTGGCCGCCGCCATCAACGCGTTCTACTCCCCGGACCGGAAGATCAGCATCTACGTGCTGGGCGACGACTTCCAGCCCGGCGGGTCCATCCGCAACGTGCTGGACGCCATCGACCGGATCAACGTGGAGGACGCGGACGGGAACCGGCTGGTGAGGATCCACGGCATCGGCTTCCCCACGATCTTCCAGGCCCCGCGCCGCTTCCACCAGAGCGTGTACCGCTTCAGCAACCTGATGCGGGAGATGACGCAGCGCAACGGCGGCACCTTCGTGGGGTTGAACGCCGAACCCTAGGTTCCGGGCCGGCGCCGCCGCGTTCGCTCGCGGGCCGCGCTTTCCGTACGGCATGACGATGGCCTGGGAGCCTGGGCGTCGCCGTCTCGCCGGATTTCGTCCAGTCACAGAAACTGAAACCGACTTGCAAGCAAAACCATCGCCCACCTCCGCGAGAAGAAAACAACCATGAATCACGGCTGTCGCATTGGTTCGGATGAGGCGGAATCGTTGCTCGGGGACAGGTTGCGTCGACGGCGCCATGCCGACGCAATTCTATCGACCGCCTCCCGGCCCAGGGTCCGCGCCTTGCCGCTCCAGCTCGCCTCTTTTCTTGTCGCCATCGAAAAAACTCAGCAACGACTCGAACTCGCCTTCGTCGGCGGCCCTTAGCGCGGCGATATACTCATTTCGGCGAGAGTCTCCGTCTGGCGAACCGCCCTCCCCCTCCCAACGGATCGCCGGCTCATCCAAGCATCTTGTCAACAACGCATCGGTCAAGATGCGGGCATGCCGCCCGTTCCCATTTGGAAACGGGTGAATGCGAACCAGCTCGTAATGGAATCGGGCAGCGAGCTCTTTGGGCGGGTGGACGGCATGATCAACCCAGTACCTCGCGTTGTCCAGAAGGTTTTTGAGTTGAGATGCTATTTGGTACGGAGCCACCCCAATGTTCTTTTCCGTACTTCGAAACGTCCCGGCCCATTCCCAAACACCGCCGAACAGTTGCTTGTGCAGCCGGCGAACAAAAGCTTCGGAGAGAACATCCGGGCGCTCTTGCCGGTCGAGCCATATCATGCCTTCAGTGACGGCGATTTGTTCCAGCTGGTCGAGCTCTTCCCTCGTGGATGCATCGGCCTTCAACCCCTCCTGCTCATCTGGATCAAGAGGGGTTGCTTCGTCCAAACCGCTCACCGCAACGATCACTCCTCGTCCCATAAATCAGACGGCATCCTCTCCACGATATCCTTCGCGATGCGATCGATTTCCATATTGGTCTGCTCTTTGCTTAAACCCTGGCCCTCAAGCGCCATGTGTATTTCGGCGGCTTTGGCCATGGCGCGCGCCTTTTCCGAGGCGCGCCGCCGGATGATGTCCTCAACGTACCGTCTGGGCACCACCGCATAAACGAACCGGCAATCCATGGCCTCAGCCATGCCCCGCATCGTCTTCAGCGTCACCCTGCCGGAAGGCTCGGCCCGCTCCGCTCTGGACACGCTCGCTCTGGACACGCCGAGCCTTCCGGCAAGCTGAACCCCGGACATGCCCAGCGCGGTCCTGACCGTTTTCAGCC
The DNA here is from genome assembly GCA_964434395.1 of uncultured Pseudohongiella sp. Lineage (GTDB taxonomy): Bacteria > Pseudomonadota > Gammaproteobacteria > Pseudomonadales > Pseudohongiellaceae > UBA9145. The sequence goes on along the minus strand of CAYSVD010000215.1, from coordinate 28,772 downwards.
AGCCCCATCGCACAGGCATATCAAAGTCTTCGAATCTGCCGACCGCTTGGTTTACCCGCTCCCTGCAATTGCCGACGATCGCTTTCTTTAGAAGGCTCATTGTTAACCTCTTTGCTGACAAAATCCGCTGAAGGAAATTTAAGTGTAGCCATACTAATCTCATGGGGCAAGGGGAATTCGGCATTTCGTCCGCCGGCCCGCGGCCGGTCGGGGCTCGCCGGCGAAGGCGTCTTGGGGGGTAGGGCCGATGTGCCCGCCCGGCCGCCGGCGCCCGATCGGTCTGCGACAGCAGGTCGCCCGTGGATTCGAACATCCCCGTCAGCGACCTGACCGGCGCCGGCGCCCGGCGGCCATGAAGAACAGGCCGTTGAAGGCCGTTGCAACTGGACGACTTTCGGGCTGATTTCCCTTAGAATGGCCCCGACGGCGGGCCGACGGGTCCGGGAGGCGGAGATGGCGCGGGAACACACGAACGAGGCCCGCCGGCGCGGGCCGGGCGCGGCCCTGTTGCTGGTCCTGGCCGGTTGCGGCACCAGCGACGTGGTCGTCGAGGGCAGCTTCCCCACGCCGAACATCGGCAAGCTGCCGGTGTCGGTCGCCGTGCACTACGACGACGCGTTGCGGGATTTCTCCTACGTGGAGTACTCCGAGACGGGCCGGGAGGAGTTCACCGTGGCCAGCGGCCGGTCCCACGTGGAGCTGTTCGACACCCTGCTGCCGGCCATGTTCGAGGAGGTGGTCGAGGTGGACGCGCTGGAGGACGCGCGCCGGCTCCCGGTGGACGCGGTGTTCGCCCCGATGATCGAGGAGTTCCAGCTGGCGCTGCCGGCCAAGACTCGGCTGGACGTCTACGAGGTGTGGATCAAGTACAACATGCGCCTGCTGACCGCCGAGGGGGACTACATCGCCGACTGGGTGGTGACCTCCTACGGCAAGACCCCGCAGGAGACCTTCCGCTCCGACGAGGCGTCCATCAACACGGCCGCCGTGGGCGCGCTGCGGGACCTGGCGTCGAGCTTCTCCCTGAGTTTCACCCGGCGGCCGGAAGTGCGCGACTGGCTGGCGGGCCGCTGAGCGCGGGACGGGATCCGCCATGAGCGCGCGCAACGGCAGGCCGCCCGGCGCCCTCGCGCCGCTGTTGCTGGGGGGCCTGCTGGCCGCCTGCACCAGCACGACGGTGGACGAGTTCCGGCAGGGGGAGACCGGCATCGAGGGCGACGAGTCCATCGTGATTCTCGGCAGGCGCCAGGCCAGCGACTACGAGACCAGCTCGCGCTTCGTCGAGTGCGTCGGCGAGGGGGTGGCCCGGGGCGCCGACGGCATCAACGTGGTCCCGGAGCGGGAGTTCATCGACGCCATGTTCCCGTGGTTCGAGCCGCGCACGGCACCGTTGCGCACCCGCGACCTCGAGCGGCTGATGGCGGAGGACGTGGTGGCGCGGAAGATGAACGAGTTCGGCGTCCGCTACATCGTCTGGGTGGACGGCCACACCGAGACCACCGACCGCTCCGGCTCCATATCCTGCACCATCGGGCCGGCCGGCGGCGGCTGCTTCGGCTTCGGCACCTGGGAGGACGACGCCAACTTCGACGCCAGGGTCTGGGACATCGACACGCTCACCAACGTGGGCACCATCAACACCGACGCGACGGGCCAGTCCTTCCTGCCGGCCCTGGTCGTGCCGATTCCGCTGATCGCGCGGGTCGAGGCCAACGCCTGCAACCGGCTCGCGGAGCAGCTCAAGGTGTTCGTCAATGGCGGCTGAACCGCGCGGTCCGGCGCGGGGAGCGCCGGCCCTGCTGGCGCTGGCCGCCGCCGCGGCGCTCGGCTCCTGCGCCGTCAACCCGGCGACGGGCGAGTCCGACCTGATGCTGATGTCCCTGGAGCGGGAGCGGGAGGCCGGGCAGGAGGAGCACGACAAGCTGCTGGCCTCGGGCCTCGCCCTGTACCATCAGGACGAGCAGCTGCTGGCCTACGTCACCGAGGTGGGCATGCGGATCGCGCGGGTCAGCCACATGCCCGAGCTGGACTTCCGCTTCCACATCGTCGACAGCCACGTCATCAACGCCTTCGCCCTGCCGGGGGGGTTCGTCTACGTCCACCGCGGCCTGCTGGCCCACCTCGGGTCCGAGGCCGAGCTGGCCGGCGTGATCGCCCACGAGGTGGCGCACGTGACCGCCCGGCACTTCGCCCGGCGCGAGGCGCGGCGGGATCTGGCCAACGCGGCCGGGCAGGTGACCGGCGTCCTCGCCGCCGTCGCCACCCGCAGCAACCGGGCCGGCGCCGAGATCAGGGACGTCACGCGGCTCTGGGCCCAGGTGGGCATCAGCGGCTTCGGCCGCGAAAGGGAGCTGGAGGCGGACAGCCTGGGGGCGGAGTACATGCTGGCGGCGGGCTACGACCCCTCGGCCATCCTCGCCTCCCTCACCGCGCTCAAGAACGAGGCCGACTTCCGCCGCAAGGTCACCGGCCAGGGCGGCGGCTACCACGGCCTGTTCGCCTCCCACCCCCGCGACGACTTCAGGCTGCAGCGGGCGATCGCCGCCGTCGGAGAGGTCGACGAGGGGGCCGCCGCCCGGACGGACGACACGGCCTTCCGCCTGTACACGGAGGGGCTCCCCTTCGGCCCGGCGCACGTCCGCAACGCCGACGAGCGCAACCGCTACTATCAGACGGCGCTGGGCTACACGGTGGTGTTCCCGGACGGCTGGGAGATCGCCGAGACCCCGACCACGGCGACCGCCTCCGCGCCCGGGGCCGGCTCGCTGCGCATCGAGGCGCGCCGCATCACGAAGAACCTCTCGCCGCGCGAGTACCTCCAGGAGGCGGCGGGCGGGGCGGACCTGCGCAGGTCGGAGCCGCTCTCCCAGTACCGCCTGCGCGGCCACACGGCCGTGATCGACTCCGCGCGGACCGGCGCCCCGGAGCGGGTGGCCGTCGTCTACTTCGGCCCGCGGGCCTTCCTCTTCCGCGGCGAGATCCACGGCCCGGACGAGGCGGACGCGGTCGACCGGCAGCTGCGGGAGGCGATCGCCAGCTTCCGGGCCATCCAGCGCGGAGAGGTGGCGACGGGCGACGAGCCGAAGATCCGCTGGGAGCGGGCCAGCGGGAATTTCGACTACGCGACGGTCGCCCGGTCCAGCCGGGTCGCCGAGCACGCCGAGGAGACGCTCAGGCTGATCAACGGCCACTATCCCACCGGCGGCCCGAAGGCCGGCGAATGGGTCAAGCTGATCGAGTAGGCGGCCCGCCCGCGGCGGCGGGAAGCCCCGCCGCGCCGGACGGCGGGACCCTCGTGATCGGCCCGTCCTGGGTCGGCGACATGGTGATGGCCCAATCGCTGTTCATCGCCCTCAAGGCGCGCGCGCCCGGCCGCCGGCTCGAGGTCATGGCGCCGCCGTGGACCTTCCCGCTGCTGGAGCGCATGCCGCAGGTGGACGCCGGCATCCCCTCGCCCTTCGGCCACGGCGAACTGCGCTGGCGGGAGCGCCGGCGCGTCGGGCGCGCTCTGCGCGGACGGGGCTTCGCCCGGGCCATCGTGCTGCCCAACTCGTTCAAGTCGGCGCTGGTCCCCTTCCACGCCCGCATTCCGGTGCGCACCGGCTGGCGCGGCGAATGGCGCCGGCCGCTGCTCAACGACTGCCGCCGCCTGCCCGCCGCGGCGCTGCCGCGCATGGTCGACCGCTTCGCGGCGCTGGCCGGGCCCGCCGGCGCGCCGCCGGCGCCGGCGCCCCGCCCCGTCCTGCGGGTGGACCCGGAGCGGGCGGCGGTGACCGGCGAGGCCTTCGGGCTGGATCCGGCCGCGCGCGCGCTGGCGCTGTGTCCGGGAGCCGAGTTCGGCGAGGCGAAACGGTGGCCGGCGCGGCACTTCGCCGCGCTGGCCGGCGGCATGATCGCGCGGGGCTGGGAGGTCCGGCTCTTCGGCTCCGCCGGCGACCGGACCGCCGCCGAGTCCGTGCTGGCCGATCTCGAGCCGGACGAGCTGGCCCGCTGCCGCAACCTGGCCGGGCGCACCACCCTGTCCCAGGCCATCGACCTGCTTTCCCTGAGCGCGCTGGTCGTGTCCAACGACTCGGGACTGATGCACGTGGCCGCGGCGGCGGGCCGGCCGGTGGTGGCGCTGTACGGCTCCACCTCCCCCGACTTTACGCCGCCCCTGGGCGAAAAGGTAAAATCGCTGGCGACCGACATCGAGTGCCGTCCCTGTTTCCAGCGCCGCTGCCCCTACGGCCACCGGCGCTGCCTGAACGGGCTCGACCCCGGCCTCGTCCTGGCGGCCGCGCGCGAGCTCGCCGCCGATCTTTCATGAAGGACCGTCGTTGCGTGTGCTGATCGTCAAGATGTCGTCGCTCGGCGACATCATCCACACCCTGCCGGCCGTGACCGACGCCCGCCGCCAGCGTGGGGAGGTCCGCTTCGACTGGGTGGTGGAGGAGAGCTTCGCCGAGGCTCCCGCTTGGCATCCCGCCATCGACCGGGTCATTCCGGTGGCCATCCGGCGCTGGCGCCGCAACCCCCTGCGCGCCCGGGTGCGCCGCGAGTTCCGCGCCTTCAGCCGGGCGCTGCGGGAGACGCGCTACGACCTCGTCATCGACGCCCAGGGGCTGATCAAGAGCGGCGTCGTCAGCCGGCTGTCGCGGGGCCTGACCATCGGCCTCAGCAACCGGACCATCCGGGAGCCGCTGGCCACCCTGTTCTACAACAAGGTGTTTTCGGTGCCGTGGACGGAGCATGCGGTGGACCGGATCCGCCAGCTGTTCGCGCGCGCCCTGCGCTACCACTACGACCGGGACCACGTCGACTACGGCATCGATCCGGCGCGCATCGGCGGGGAGCCCGGCGCGGAAAAGCAGCTGGTGTTCCTGCACGGCACCACCTGGGCCACCAAGCACTGGCCGGAGCGCTACTGGCGGCGCCTGGCGCGGATCGCCGCCGAGGCCGGCTACCGCGTGCTGCTGCCGTGGGGCAGCGCTCGGGAGCGCGAGCGCGCCGAGTACATCGCCCGGGACAACGGCCGGGCGACGGTCATGGACCGGCAGTCGCTGACCGGGCTGGCCCAGGCGATCCGCCGCTCCGCCGGGGTCATCGCCGTGGACACCGGGCTCGCGCATCTGGCGGCGGCGCTGGCCCGCCCTTCCGTGTCGCTGTACGGCCCCACCGACCCGGAGCTCTCGGGCGCGCGCGGGCCGCGGCAGCTGCGCCTGAGTTCCGCCCTCGACTGCGCGCCCTGCGCCAGCAAGCGCTGCCGCTACGCCGGCCCGCCGGTGCGCGACAGCCTCCAGGGCCGGTCCTTCGAAGTGACGCCGCCCTGCTTCTCCTCGCATCGCCCGGAGGTCGTCTGGAGGCGCTTCGAGGCGCTGGCGGGCGGCGGGACATGAAGCTGGCCTTCCTGATCCACGACTACTTCCCCCACGGCGGACAGCAGCGGGACTTTTTGAACATCGCCCGGGAGTGCCTGTCCCGCGGCCACGCGGTCAGCGCCTACGTCCTCAGCTGGCAGGGGGACGCGCCGGAGGGGCTGCGGCGCGTACGGGTGCCGGTCCGGGGGCCGGGCCGGCTCGGCCGCCGCCGCCGCTACACCGGCTGGATGCGCCGGGAGCTGGCCGCCGCCCGGCCGTCGCTGGTGGTGGGCTTCGGCAAGATGCCCCTGCTGGACGTCTACTTCGCGGCGGACGTCTGCTTCGCGGCGCGGGCGGCGCGGCGCGGCCCGTGCCACCGCCTCACGCCCCGCAGCCGGCATCTCATGCGCTGCGAGGCGGCGGTGTTCGGCGACGGCAGCGCCACCCGGGCGCTGATGCTGTCGCCGCGGCAGCGGCGGGACTATCTCCGGCACTATCCCGGCTGCGCCCCCCGGCTGCACGACCTGCCGCCCGGGCTGGGCGAGGACCGCCGCGCCGGGGGGCGCGACCCGGCCGCGCGGGCGGCGATGCGGGCGGAGCTCGGCCTCCGGGACGGCGAGCTGCTGCTGCTGCAGGTGGGCTCCGGCTTCCGCGTCAAGGGGGTGGACCGCGCGCTGCGCGCCGTGGCGGCCCTGCCGCCGGCGCTGCGGGAGCGGACCCGCTACCTGCTGGTCGGGCGGGGGCGCCCCGGCCCCTTCCTGCGCCTGGCGCGGCGGCTCGGCATCGGCGCGCGGGCGTCGGCGTCGCCGGGCCGGAGCGACGTCCCGCGGCTCCTGGCGGCGGCGGACCTGCTGCTGCATCCGGCCTACGCGGAAAGCGCGGGCCACGTGCTGCTGGAGGCGACGGCGGCCGGCCTGCCGGTGCTGACCACCGCCGCCTGCGGCTACGCCTTCCACATCGAGCGGGCCCGCTCCGGCCGGGTGTGCGGCGAGCCCTTTTCGCAGCGGGAGCTGGACGGCCGGTTGCGGTCCATGCTGGAGGCGCTGCCCTCGGCGCCTTGGTCCGCCAACGGCCTGGCCTACGGCCGGCGGGTCGATCTGCACGCCATGCCGCGCGCGGCCGTCGACCTGCTGGAGCGCTTCGCCGGGGAGGCGCGCTGAGGTGGCCGCGGTGACCCTGGGGCTGACGGGGGAGGTCGGCCACGATCCGGCGGCGGCCCTGTTCGTGGACGGCCGCCTGGCGGCGGCGGTGGAGGAGGAGCGGCTGTTGCGCCGGCGCCACGCGCGGGGCGAGCTGCCGTACCGCGCCGCCCGGGCCTGCCTCGAGATCGCCGGGCTGCGTCCGTCGGCGGTGACCCGCGTCGCCATCTCCTGCGCACCGACGCCCCTGTTCAGCCGGGCCCGGTGGCACTGCGCCCGGCGCCACTGGTACGCCCCGGACCGGAGCCTCGACGTCCTGTTCAACGGCAACCGCCGCTACCGCCGCCACGCGCGGCGGATCGAGGGACTGCTGGAGCGGCTGCACATCCCCTTCGACGGCGTCGAGCTGGTCCCCGTCCCGCACCAGTTGGCCCACGCCGCCAGCGGCTACCTGCTGTCGGAGGACCGGGGCAAGGCCGCGATCTTCTGCGCGGACGCCTGGAGCGAATACGTCGCCGTCTTCCTCGGCGTGGGCGAGGCGGGGGAGATCCGGCGCGTCAAGGAGTTCCACAACCCCGACTCCTTGTGCGGCATGTACGCGGCGCTGACCGACTACCTGGGCTTCGAGAAGATCGACGGGGAATTCAAGGCCATGGGCATCGCGCCCTTCGGCGATCCGGACCGGTACGACCTGTCGCCGCTGGCGCGCTTCGACGGGCGGCGCTTTTCGGTCGACAACCGGCTGGTCGCCACGGTGGGCCTGCGCCGCTACAAGGCCCGCTCGCGCGGCCATTACTTCAGCCGCCGGCTGGTGGACTGGCTGGGTCCCCGGCGCGCCGGCGACCTGCTGGAGGATCCCTACGTGCACTACGCGGCCGCCATCCAGAAACTGTATGAGGACATCGCCGCGGGGCTGGTGGAGCGCTGGCTGGGCGGAACGCTGGCCGAGACCGGCCGCCTGGTGGTGGCCGGGACCGGCGCCATGAACATCCGTCTGAACACCCGCCTCGCGGCCGTGCCGGGCGTGCGGGAGCTGGTGGCGCATCCGGCCTGCGGGGATCCGGGCGCCGCCGTCGGCGCGGCCGCTTGGGCGGCGCGGGCGGACGGCGCCCCGCTCGAGCCGCTGCGCCACATGTACTTCGGCCCCCGCTACCGCGGCGGGGACTGCGCGGACGCCTGCGCTCGGCATCCGGACCGCCCGTCGTGGGAGCGGCTCGACGATCCCCACGGGCGCGCCGCGGCGCTGCTCGCCGCCGGCCAGCCGGTGGCCTGGTTCCGGGGCGCCATGGAGTTCGGGCCGCGGGCCCTCGGGCACCGCAGCATACTGGCCAGTCCGGTCCAGCCCGGCGTCATCGACGTCATCAACCGGAAGGTGAAATTCAGGGAGCGCTGGCGCCCCTATTCCGCCAGCGTGCTCGACGCGGCGGCGGCCGAGCTGCTGCCGTCCTCCTGCCGGGACGAGTTCATGTGCGTCAGCGCGCCGGCTGGCGGCGCCTGGAGGGAGCGCTATCCGGCGCTGGTGCACCGGGACGGCGCCGTTCGGCTACAGGTCGTGCGCCGGGAGCGCAGCCCGGACTTCCACCGGTTGCTCGCCGGCTTCCAGCGGGAAACCGGCCACGGGGTGCTGATCAACACGGCGCTCAGCCGTCCCGGCGAGCCGATGGCCTGCTCGCCCGAGGACGCGCTCGAGGTGTTCATGGGCACCGACCTGGACTACATGATTTTGGAGGATCTGCTGGTCACCAAGCGGGAGGCCGGCGGCGAGTGGTGATCCCGGCGCCCGTCAGGGCGGCGGGCCCGCGCGCCGGTAGACGGCGACGCGGGGCCCGTCGCGGTCGTGGAACACCGCCTCCAGCGCGAGACCCGCCCGGACGGATGCGGCGGCGAGCGCGACCTCGGTTTCGTGGAACAGCTCCACGGCGACCAGATCCCCGGGCCGGGCGGCGAGGATGTCCGCCTCGCTCAGGCGCCGCGGCACCCGGTCGTACTCCTCGACCTTCCCCGAATGGTAGGCGATGAAGCGGCTGTTGGTGACCAGGCCGGGGGCGGGGTCGGCGGCCGCGAACGCCGCCGCCTCGGCCAGCCAGGCGTTGCGCGGGCCGAAGGTGACGTGGGCGTCCAGCGCGCAATAGAAGAAAAACAGCACCAGCATCCTGACGGCGAAATCGCGCAGGGGGGAGCCGCGGACCGCATCGAGGATCCCCCGCGCCACGAACGGCACCTGCAGGGCCAGCATCAGGCCCAGCATGATGGCGTAGCGGCTGGACAGGAAGCGGGTGAGGTACAGGAAGGCGACGAGCAGCAGCAGGTTGGCCAGCGCGCAGGCCGCCAGCGGCGCGGCGGCGGGCGGCAGGCGGACGAACCCGCGCCGGGCGCCGTAGAGCAGCAGCCAGAAGTACGGGCCGCCGACGGCGTGGAACACCGTGACGAACAGCACCGCCAGCAACCCGGTCAGCACCGCGGCCGTCACGTAAGGCCGCGAGACGTCGGAGGCGTGGTCGCTGCCGAAGATGGCGTCCGCCGCCGCCGCGGCCGCGGCCTCGTCCGGGACGAGGAGGTCGGCGAGGAAGGGGCGGTAGACGGCGAGGAACTCCGCCGCCGGCGCGAAGGGGTCGGCGCCGGCCAGCCGAAGCGCCAGCAGGACGGCGAGGCCGGAGCCGCCCATGAGGCCGTACAGCCGCAGCATGGCGCGGCGGTTGTCCGCGGCGGGCCGGCCGCGGTCGAACAGCAACGCCGGCGGGACGGCGGCCAGGTAGAGCAACGCCTCCGGCCGGAACAGCGCGGCCAGTCCCAGGCAGGCGCAGAAGGCCAGCGCGCGGCCGGCCGAGCGGCTCCGGCGGAACAGCATGAACTGCCATAGGCCGAGCAGGGACAGGGCCCAGAAGCCCGTGTCCCGGATCACCATGTGGCGGAACTCGTTCAGCTCGGGATAGACCAGCACCGTCAGCGCCGCCAGCGCCGCCGCGCCCGGTGCGGGGTCGAGCTGCCGCGCGACGCCGACGAAGGCGTAGGCCAGCAGCGCGAAGAACAGGGCGTTGACGGCCAGCGCCGCCTGGATGGGCGGGACGCCGGTCAGACCGGCGAGGCCGGCCAGCACACCGAAGCCGGCCCAGGGCTGGTGGGCGAACGCGGCCGCCAGGCCCTCGTCCAGGAAGATCTGCGCCGTGCGCGCGTAGGCGAAGGCGTCGTCGTTGAGCGGCTGCGGGAAGAGAAAGGCCCACGCCGACAGCAGCAGGCTGGCGCCGGCGGCGGCGAGGCCGAAGTCGACGCGCCGCGCGGCGCCGCCGCCATCAAGGTCCACGGCGCCCGCTCCCGTCGTCCGGCGCCGGCGTCTTGAAGCGCCGGTGCAGCCACAGGTACTGGTCCGGTTGCCGGCGGATCGCGTCCTCGATCATCCGGTTGACGGCGGCGGCGTCCTTCATGTCGTCCCCGCTGGGATAGCCGTCCGGCATCGGGCTGAGGCGGAGCCGGTAGCCCGAGTCGTCCTCGAGCCGGTAGTGGCTGAAAAACACCACGGGCGAACCGTTGAACCGGGCGATCCGGCCGCCGGCGGTGATGGTGGCGGCCGGGTTGCCGAAGAAGGGGACGAAGACCGAATGCCGCGCGCCGTAGTCCTGGTCCGGGGCGTACCACAGCACCCCGCCGGACTTCAGCCAGCGCGCGGCGCCGCGGACGTCCCGGCGCTCGAACAAGCCCTCGTGCGTCCGCCGCCGGCGGTTGTACATGAAGGCGTTGAACAGGGGGTTCCGGTCGTTGGCGCGGTAGGTGGCGCCGAGGTCGAAGAACGCGCCGAGCAGGAAGGCGGCGATCTCGAAGGTCGTCAGGTGGCACGCCATCAGCAACACGCCGCGGCCGGAGGCCAGCGCCCGCTCGAGGTGCTCCCGGCCGGACAGGGTGACGAGGCGGCGGTACCGCTCCCGGTCCGCGCACCAGGCGATGGCGATCTCGATGAGCCCGATGCCGTTGGCGGCGAAGGCGCGCCGGACCAGCCGCTTCAGCTCCCTCTCGCCGAGCTCCGGAAAGCAGCGCCTCAGGTTCTCCTCGCAGACGCGGCGCCTGCCCGCGGCGAGGTGGAGGGCCAGCCAGCCGATGATGCGGCCGAGCCGGAGCTGCGCCGGAAAGGGCAACTGCGCGGCGAGCCACAGGAACCCGATGCCGGCCCAGGTCGGCCAGTGGCGCGGGGAGCGGAACCGGCCGAGCGGAATGCGCTGCGGGGAGGCGGCGGCCACGAAGCGTCCTGACGGCGAAGGGCGCGGGCGGCGCATCGCCCCGCCCGCCGGCCATTGTAGCAAACCGCCTGCGGCGGTCGTCGGACCTTGCCGCCGCTTTCGCCGCGCCCCGACCGCGGCGCGGGGATGGGGCGGCTGTGCTATTCTGCGGCCCGCTCCCCCCTCGACTCGGCCCGCGGAAGAACCGATGAAGCTGGAGATGCCGCCGTTCCAGGACGCCCGGCTGCTGGTGGTCGGCGACGTCATGCTGGACCGCTACTGGCACGGCAGCGCCAGCCGGGTCTCGCCGGAGGCGCCGGTGCCGGTGGTGCAGGTGGGCAACCGGGAGGATCGTCCCGGCGGGGCCGGCAACGTGGCGCTGAACGCCGCCGCGCTGGGCAGCGCCGCTTGGTTGCTCGGCGTGGTGGGACGTGACGAGTCCGCCGACGAGTTGCGCCTGCGGCTCAACGCCGCCGGCGTCCACTGCGAATTCCTGCGCTCGGAGGACAAGCCGACCATCGCCAAGCTGCGCGTCATCAGCCGCCACCAGCAACTGATCCGGCTGGACTTCGAGCAGTCCTTCGACCGGCGGGACATCGCCGGCCTGGCCGGGCGGGCGGAGGCGTTGCTCGCCGACGCCGGCGCGCTGGTGCTGTCGGACTACGGCAAGGGCACCTTGGGCGAGGTGGAGGCGCTGATCGAGCTGGGCCGCGCGCGCGGCGCGCCCGTGGTCGTGGACCCCAAAGGCACGGACTTCAGGCGCTACGCGGGCGCCACGGTGGTCACCCCCAACTTGAGCGAGTTCGAGGCGGTGGCGGGCCGCTGCGCCAGCGAGGAGGAACTGGTCGCCCGGAGCCAGGCGCTGGTCGGCGAGATGGGCCTCGAGGCGATGCTGGTCACCCGCGGCGAGCGCGGGATGACCTTGATCCGGCCCGGCTCGCCGGAGCTGCATCTGCCGGCCCAGGCCCAAGAGGTGTTCGACGTCACCGGCGCCGGGGACACGGTGGTCGCCATCTTGGCGGCGGCGCTGGCGGCGGGCGAGGGCTTGGCGGACGCCACGGCGCTGGCCAACCTCGGCGCGGGCCTGGCGGTCGCCAAGCTCGGCACCGCGGCCGTGAGCGGTCCGGAGCTGCGGCGGGCGGCGATGGAGCAGCAGGAGTCGGGGGGCGGCGTGATGAGCGCCGAGCAGTTGCTGATCGCCGTGCACGACGCCCGGGCCCACGGCGAGCGGATCGTGTTCACCAACGGCTGCTTCGACATCATCCACGCGGGCCACGTGGGGTATTTGGCGCAGGCGAAAAAGCTCGGCGACCGGCTGGTCGTCGCGGTCAACGACGACGGCTCCGCGCGCCGGGTCAAGGGGCCGGGCCGCCCGATCAATCCGGTCGAGCGCCGGATGGCCGTGCTGGCGGGCCTTGAGGCGACCGACTGGGTGGTCAGCTTTTCCCAGGACACGCCCGAGGAGCTGCTAAGGGCCCTGCGGCCCGAGGTGCTGGCCAAGGGCGGGGACTACACCGTCGGGCAGGTGGTGGGCGGCGACTTCGTGCAGTCGTACGGCGGCGAGGTGTACGCGCTGGAGTTGCTGGACAACTGCTCGACCTCGGGGATCGTGAGGAAAGTCAGGGAGGCGGACGGGAAGGCCGGCGGCCGCTGAGCCCCGCGGTCGCCGCGTTGTCGCGCAGGTGGCCGACGTCGATGGTGCCGACCACCACGCTGCCGACCCCGGGCCGGTCCAGGCTGAACCTGAGCGCCGCCCGCGCGTCCCCGGCCGTGCCGGCCCTGCGCCCGCTGCCCAGGGCTTTCTTGACCAGCACGCCGCAGCCGCGCCGCGCCGCGTGGTCGAGGGCCTTTTCCATCGCCGCCGGGGCTCCGGGCCCGTACTCCAGCATCACCACGTCCATCAGTTCCGCCGCGCGCATGGCGCCCTCGGGGGTCTTGACGGACATGCCGATCGCCCGCGCCAGACCCTTCTCCTGCAGGGCGCGCAGGGCCTCGACGCTTTCGCCGTTCGCTAGAATCCCGGCGTCGTCGCCGTCGGAGTGGATCAGCGCCACGTCCAGCCAGTCGGTCTTGAGGGCGCGCAGGCTGCGCTCGACGCTCAAGGTGACGGCCTTGCGGGTGAAGCGGAAATCCGAGCGCCCGCCGGCGAAGGTCTCGCCCGCCTTGGTGCACAGCACCCACCGGTCCCGGTCGGTCAGCAGGCGCCCGATGCGCTCCTCGCTGCTGCCGTAGGCCGGCGCGGTGTCGAGCAGGTTGACGCCGAGCTCCCGCGCCTGCCGCAGCAGCATGTCCAACTCGCGGTCCGTGGGCAGGTCGAAGGGACGCGGGTACTTGACCTGCTCGTTGCGGCCGAACTTGACCGTGCCCAGCCCCAGGCAGGACACCTCGATGCCGGCGGCGCCCAGCGGACGCCTTTCAAGCGCCATGTCCGTCCGCTCCGTCCGCGCGCCAGGGGGGCGCCGCCATCGGCGGCGCGGGCAGGCGTTGGCGCAGCGCCGCGCTGACGGACGTCCCGGCGGGCCGCAGGGGGATGTCCGCCAGCTCCCGGACCATCCGGTCGGCCAGGTCGGGCACCAGGGTGAGCTTGGTCGGCCAGAGCACGTACACGCCGGCCTCCTCCAGGATGGAGGCGCCGTCCGGCCGCCGCCCGCCGCCCGTGTCGAACTCGGCCCGCGGGACGTCCGCGCACCGCCATTCGGCGCCGTCGAGGTCGATCCAAGGGAAGTGCTCCGCCAGCGTCCGCCGCGCCGCGGCGAGCTGCCGCTCGTCGTCCCGGTCGAGCTCCGCCAGCGCTCCGCCGAGGTACCACACCGGCGCGCCGCCCGGACCGGCGTGGGTGGTGACCGTCAGCGCCGGCGCCGCACGGAGGTCGTTGCCGATGCAGTGGACGTACATGGCGGGCAGCGACTCCTTCCCGACCGCCACCATCCGCAGCGGCCGCAGCTGGGTGGCGGCGCGGACGAGGCCCGCCTGTTCGGCGAGGCGGACGTTGCCGCCGCCGGCGCAGAACAGCATGCGCTCGGCCCGGATCCTCACCGTTCCGCGCGGCCCTTCGATGACGGCGGCGCGGACCGCGCCGCCGCGCTCCCGCTGAAAGCTCACCGCATCCGCCGCCGCCAGGAAGAGATGGTCGGCGCAGGCGCCGGCCAGCCGCCCGGCCAGGCTGGCGGCGTCGATGACGAAGTCCGGCAGTTCGAACAGGATCCCCCGGTTTCCGGCGCTGGCGAAACACGCCGGCCGCCCGTCCCGGGGGACGGCCCTCGCGCGGCCGCCGACGGCGCGGGCCGCCAGGCGGGCCTTGAGCCGGGCGCGCAGTCCGGCGGCGGCCCACATGTGGAAGCGCTCGCTGAGCACGGTCACGCCGGAAAGGTCCACCGGGTCGTCGCCGGCGAGGCAGCGCCGCCACCGCGCCGGCATGCCCGCGACGGCGCGGGCGGCATCGGTCATCCTGCCGCCCAGTGCGTATTTCAGCCCGCCGTGGATGATGCCCTGGGAAGCCAGGGTCTGCTCGCCGCCGACGGCATCGGATTCGATCAGCACCGCCTGGTACCCTTCCCGGCGCAACCGGTTCAGCAGCCACAGCCCGGTTGCGCCGCCGCCGAAGATCACGATGTCGGTGGAACAGTCGAGGCTCATGGCGGGGTCGCGAACGGCGGCGGGGCGGTCGAACGGCGCCGGACCGGAGCGGGGCGAAGTGCTAGCATTGTATCGCAGGGGGCGGGCGTCTTCGCTTTCCCCATCCCCGTCCGGCCGCGCCGCCCCGTCCGCCGACCATGCCCAGAGCGCTCTACAGTCTGCTGCTGACGCTGGCGATGCCGGTCGTCGTGTCGAGGCTGCTGGCGCGGTCCCTGTCGCGGCCCGCGCGCCGCGCGCGCCTCGGCGAGCGCTTCGCGCGCTTCCGCCTGCCGGAGGGCTTCGGCCCGCCGGCGCCGGTGGTCTGGATCCACGCGGTTTCCGTGGGCGAGACCGCGGCCGCCGCGCCGCTGGCGCGGGCGCTTCCCGCCGTCCTCCCCGGCGCGAAGGTGGTGATGACCGGCGCCACTCCCGCCGGCGCCGAGCGGGCGGCGGCGCTGTTCGGCGACGCCGTCGCGCATCTGTACGCGCCTTACGACCTGCCGGGGACGGTGGCGCGCTTCGTCGACCGGGTGCGTCCGCGGCTCCTGATCGTCATGGAGACGGAACTGTGGCCGAACATGCTCCACGTCTGCCGGCGCCGGGGGGTGAAGGTGCTGCTGGCCAACGCCAGGCTTTCCGAAAAGTCCGCCAGGGGCTACCGGCGGCTCGGCGCGCTGGCGCGCGGCATGCTGGCGGGGCTCGACGCCGTCGGGGCCCAGTCCGCCGCCGATGCCGAGCGGCTGGCGGACCTCGGCGCCGCGCCGGAGCGCCTGACGGTGACCGGCAGCCTGAAGTTCCATGTGGACACCGGCGCGGCGAAGGGCGGGCCGCTGTTCGACTCGGTCAAGGCCGCGGGCCGGCCGGTCGTGCTGGCGGCCAGCACCCGCGAGGGCGAGGAGCCGGCGGTGCTCGACGCGTTCGCCGGGCTGCGGGCGGGCGGCTCCGACGCCCTGTTGCTGCTGGTGCCGCGCCATCCGGAGCGCTTCGACAAGGTGGCCGCCCTCTGCCGCGCCCGGGGCTTCGAGACCGCTCGGCGCAGCGCCGCCGACGCGCTGGACCCCGCCGCCGAGGTGCTGCTCGGCGACAGCATGGGGGAGATGGCGGACTGGTGCGCGGTCGCCGACGTCGCCTTCGTCGGCGGGAGTTTGGTGGACACGGGCTGCCAGAACGTGCTGGAGCCGGCGGCCTTCGGCCTGCCGGTGGTCGTCGGCCCGTCCCGCTACAACTTCGCGGCGGCCTGCGACCTGCTGGAGGCGGCGGGCGCGCTGGCCGGCGTCGCGGACGCCGACGGGCTGGCCGCGTTGCTGGCCGCGTTGCTGGCGGATCCCGCGCGGCGCGCACGGATGGGCGCGGCGGGGCGCGCGGTCGTCGCGGAGAACCAGCGCGCGCTGGGGGAGACGCTGGCGCTGGCGAGGGAGTTGCTCGCCTGAGAATCACTGGGTTTCATGTATCAAAATACGCAACGGCATGGAGCCGCCGCGCGCCTCTCTACATCTCTCTGCGGGTCATCGACGGGAGGCCCGAGCCGCCCTGAGTCTCGCCGCGTCGCCCCAAACCCGGGGGCCCGCGTGGCTTCAACGCCGCGCAGTCCGCATTGTAGCATAAACCCGCCTTGCGTATTTTGGTGCACAAGCCCCGAATCACTCATGCCGCCGGGTCAGGTTCTCCGGCGCCCCGTCGGCGGCGACCCGCACGTTGTCCTCGATGCGCACGCCGCCGCAGGGGTACAGCTCGTCCACCAGCGGCCAGTTGATCAGTTTCCCCCGCTCCGAGCCGCGTTCCGGCTCCAGCAACAGGGGGATGAAGTAGCAGCCCGGCTCGACGGTGAGCACCATGTCCGGCTCCATCCGGCGGGTGTTGCGCAGCATGGGCGAGTGGGCCGGCGGCTCCACCTCCCCGCCCGTCGCGTCCCGCTGCCGCCCTCCCACGTCGTGCACCTGGATGCCGAGCAGGTGGCCGATGCCGTGAGGCATGAACAGCTGCGGCACGGCGTCCTCCAGCAGCCGCCCGGCGTCCCCGGAGCAGAGCTCCAGCTCCAGCAGCAGCCGGGCGAGACCCTCGAGGGCCGCCATGTGCAGTTCCGTGCCGGTCTTGCCGGGCGCGCACATGGCGGCCAGTTCCCGCTGCAACGCGTCCATGCCGGCCAGCAGGTCTTTGAAGGCCCCGGGCGCCGAATCCTTGACCGTGGTCCGGGTCACGTCCGCGCCGTAGCCCCGCACCCGGCAGCCGGCGTCGATCAGCAGTGTGCGGGCGTCTCCCGCCGGCCCCCGGCGCTTGTGCTGGTAGTGGAGGATCGCCGCCTTCTCGTCCAGCGCCACGATGCCGGTGTAGGGGGCCTCGTCCTCCAGGCTCCCGCAGGCGGCCAGGAAGGCCATGTGGATGTCGTACTCGCCGCCGCCTTCGAGAAAGCGCCGGCGGGCGGCGCGGTGGCCGGCCATGGCCCCCTCGCTGGCCGCACGCAGCTGCTCGAGCTCGTAGCCGCTTTTCACCGCGCGGTGGAAGTCCAAAAAGCGCAACAGGCCCGGCGGGTTGATCCGTTCGCCGTCGATGCCCAGCGCCCCGGCGCAATCCGCCGGCTCGCCCAGCCAGACGACGTCGCCCGGCGGCGGATGCCGGGCGATGTCGGCCGTCGAGCCCAGGGTCACGACCTCGAAGCGCTCGGCCCACCACGGTTCGATGTCGATGGTCTGGTCGTACCAGTAGTCGTCCGGCACGACGCGGTAGTAGACGGGCCTGCTCCCGGGGCGGACCAGCACGCACTGGTCCGGACGGTTGACCGGCAGCCAGTGCAGGAAGTGGCCGAAGGCCTGGAACGGCATGCCGCGGTCGTCGGCGTAGTGGAACCGCTCGCGGCCGCTGAAAAGCAGCGCGGCGTCGGCGCCGGCGTCGGCGAGGCTCCGGGCGTAGCGCTCCGCGAGGCCGTCCAGATGGGCGGAGAAGGCGGCGGCGATGTCCATGCGGGCGGCTCCTTCCGGCGGACGGCCCCTGGCGGGGCGGGAACATGGCTTATTCGGGCCGGCGGCATTATACTCGGGCGCGGCCGCCGCGGAAGGCCGGCCGGGAGGACGCCGTGCTCTACCCCATGTTCATGCTGGTGATCCTCACCTACGCCATCCTGCTGCTCACCCTGCGGACGCGGTCCGCCTCGGTCAGGAAGGGCGAGGTGCCGATCAGCTACTACTCGCTGTTCCGCGGCCAGGAGGTGCCGGAGATGGTGGCCAAGACCAGCCGCCATTTCAGCAACCTGTTCGAGGTGCCGGTGCTGTTCTATGCGGCCGGGTTGGTCTACCTCGCCATGGGCATGGAGTATGCGCTGACGGTCTACCTCGCTTGGGCCTTCGTCGTGTCCCGGGTCGTCCATTCCTGCATCCACCTGGGATACAACAACGTGCAGCACCGGCTGGTCGTGTTCGGCGTCGCCAACCTGTGCGTGCTGGCCATGTGGCTGGCCATCATCGCCGAGGCGCGGGCCGCGTAGGCGCCGCCGGACGGGAGGCCTTCGCCGTGGCGGAAACGGAAGCCGAGGTCGCGGTCTACATGATCGCCAACCTCGCGGTCGAGGACGCCGGGGAGTACCGCAAGTACGAGCAGGGGTTCTTCCCGATCCTGAAGCGCCACGGCGGCGAGTTCATCACCTTCGACGACCGCCACGAGTGCCTGGAGGGCGACGCGCCGCTCGAGGGGCGGGTGGTGATCTTCCGGTTCCCGTCGGCCCGGGCGGCCAGGGACTGGTACGACGACGAGGAATACCAGGCGCTTTCCCGGCATCGCCGGGCCGGCGCTCCGTTGCGGTCGCTGACGCTGGTCCACGGCCTGCCGCCCAGACGGTGACCGCCCGCATCCATCGAGGAGTCGAGACATGATCCGAAGCACAACCAGCATACTGCAGGACCGCGAGATCGAGGAGTACCTCGGCGTCGTGGTCGGCGAGGCCATTTTGGGCGCCAACATATTCAAGGATCTGTTCGGCGCGGTGCGCGACGTGGTGGGCGGGCGCGCCGGCGCCTACGAGGACGAGCTGGCCAAGGCGCGGGACATCGCGTTCTCGGATGCGGAGGCGGCGGCGCGGGAGATGGGCGCCAACGCCATCATCGGGATCGATCTGGACTACGAGATGGTCAAGGGCACCATGATGATGGTCAGCGTCACCGGCACGGCGGTGAAGGTGGCCGGCGATGCGTCGTAGTCTCGGCGCCGGCCCCGGAGGCGCCGGAGACGGGACCGCCATGGAGGATGAAGGCGGGAAGTGGGCGGGCGTTTCCGCCCGGAGCTGGAAAAGGCGATGAAGCGCGACGACGCCGCGGGAAGGACGGGAGTTTCCGGGTTCATCATCTCCACGACCTCCACGCTCCAGGGCTGGGAGATCAAGGAGTATCTGGGCGTCGCGGCGGGCGTGGTGTCGGGGATGAGAGGAGCCCGGAGCCAGTGGGAAGGGGCGCTGGAGAGCGCCGTCGACCAAGCCTCGCAGTGGGGCGCCAACGCCCTCATCGGCGTCGGCGGCTACCGGGACAACGGCGCGACGGTCGTCACCGGCACGGCGGTGAAGGCGGCCGCCGGCGCGTCCGTAGCCGCGAAGGAGGCGTCCGGCGCCTGAGCCGGCCTCAGGGCGCCTCGTCGTCCGCGGCCGGCGGGCAGCCGCAGAACAGGTTGCGGTCCCCGTAGACGTTGTCCACCCGGTTCACGGCGGGCCAGTACTTGTCCCGGACGGTGCCGCCGGCCGGATGCGCCCCTTGGGCCCGGCTGTAGGCCCGGTCCCAGTCCGCATCCAGCATGTCGTCGATGGTGTGGGGCGCATGCCGCAGGGGGCTGTCGGCGACGTCCATCTCGCCGGACTCGATCCGCGCGATCTCCCCGCGGATGCGGATCATGGCCTCGACGAAGCGGTCGATCTCGGCCAGGGACTCGCTTTCGGTGGGCTCGATCATCAGGGTGCCCGCCACCGGAAACGACATGGTGGGCGCGTGGAAGCCGAAGTCCATCAGCCGTTTGGCCACGTCCTCGTCGCTCACCCCCGTCGCCTGCTTCAGCGGCCGCAGGTCGATGATGCACTCGTGGGCGACCATGCCGCCTTTCCCGGTGTAAAGGACCGGGTAATGCTCCGCCAGCCGGGCCGCGACGTAGTTGGCGCTGAGTATCGCCACCTCGGTGGCCCGGCGCAGGCCGCGCCCGCCCATCATGGCGATGTACATCCAGGAGATCGGCAGGATGCCGCAGCTGCCCCAGGGGGCGGCGGACACCGCGCCGCCGTCCGGCAGCGCGCCGCGGGGCTCCGCCAGCGGATGGCCGGCGAGGAAGGGCGCCAGATGCGCCTTGACCCCGATCGGGCCCATGCCGGGGCCGCCGCCGCCGTGCGGAATGCAGAAGGTCTTGTGCAGGTTGACGTGGGCCACGTCGGCGCCGATGTCGGCCGGGCGCGCGATGCCCACCAGCGCGTTGAGGTTGGCGCCGTCCATGTACACCTGGCCGCCGCGCTCGTGCACCGTCCGGCAGATCTCCTTCACCGCGCTCTCGTACACCCCGTGGGTCGACGGGTAGGTGATCATCAGGGCGGCCAGCGCGTCGCGGTGGGCCTCGGCCTTGGCCTTGAGGTCGTCCGCGTCGATGTTGCCGTCCCGGTCGCAGTCCACCAGCGCCACGCGCATGCCGATCATGCGGGCGGTGGCCGGGTTGGTGCCGTGGGCGGAAGCGGGGATCAGGCACACGTCCCGCCCGCCGCCGCCTTGGCTGTCCAGGTACCGGCGGATGGCGAGCAACCCCGCGTACTCGCCCTGGGCGCCGGAGTTCGGCTGCATGGAGACGGCGTCGAATCCCAGGATGTCGACCAGCATGTCCTCCAGTTCGCGGATCAGCCGCCGGCAGCCCTCCACCTGCCCGGCCGGGGCGAAGGGGTGGGGCCGGGCGAAAGCCGGCCAGCTGACCGGCGCCATCTCGGCGGCGGCGTTGAGCTTCATGGTGCACGAGCCCAGCGGGATCATGGAGTGGGTCAGGGAGATGTCCCGGTTCTCGAGCCGCTTCAGGTAGCGCGTCATCTCGGTTTCGCTGTGATAGCGGCTGAACGCCGGATGCGCGAGATAGCCGGAGCGGCGCGCCAGCGCGTCCGGAACGCCCGTCGGCGCGCCGCCGGCGTCCAGCGCGGCCGCCGACGGCCTTTCGCCGTCCGGTCCCAGTAGCGCCCGCCACAGCCGCTCGACGTCCCGCTCGTCCGCGCATTCGTCCAGGCTGACGCCGACCGTGCCGCGGTCCGCCAGGCGGTCGAGGCGCAGGTTGACGCCCTCCGCCTCGGCGCGCTCGACGACCTGTCCCGCCCGGTCCCCGTCCAGCGCTAGGGTGAGCGTGTCGAAAAAAGCGCTGTTGGTCCGGCGCAGGCCGCCCCGCTCGAGGCCCGCCGCCAGGACGGCGGTGAGCCGGTGGATCCGCCGCGCGATGCGCTCCAGGCCCTTCGGGCCGTGGTACATCGCGTACAGCGCGGCCATGTTGGCCAGCAGCACCTGGGCCGTGCAGATGTTGCTGTTCGCCTTCTCCCGCCGGATGTGCTGCTCGCGGGTCTGCAGCGCCATGCGCAGGGCCGGGCGGCCGCGCGAGTCCACCGACACGCCGATGATGCGGCCGGGCACGGCCCGCCGGAACCGGTCGCGGGTCGCGAAGAAGGCGGCGTGGGGGCCGCCGTAGCCCATGGGCACGCCGAAGCGCTGGGAGCTGCCCACCACCACGTCCGCGTCCATCTCGCCCGGAGGCTTGAGCACGGCGAGGCTCATCAAGTCGGCGGCGACGACGGCGACGGCGCTGCGGGCATGCAGCCGGGCGATGTCGCCGCTCAGATCCCGGACCTCGCCGGACGCCGCCGGGTACTGGAAGATCCCGCCGAACAGCCTGTCGGCCGGCGCCTCGTCGAGCGCGCCGGTCGCCAGTTCGAAGCCGAAGCGCTCGGCGCGGGTCTTGATGACGTCGATCGTCTGCGGAAAGCACTCCGGGTCGACGTAGAAGACGTCGGCCTCGCCGTTCTTGCACACGCGCCGGGCCAGCGCCATGGCCTCGGCCGCTGCGGTGGCCTCGTCCAGCAGCGAGGCGTTGGCCAGCTCCATGGCGGTGAGGTCCATCACCATTTGCTGGAAGTTCAAAAGGCACTCCATCCGGCCCTGGGATATCTCCGGCTGGTAGGGGGTGTAGGCGGTGTACCAGCCCGGGTTCTCCAGCACGTTCCGCTGGATGACGGCAGGGGTGCGGGTGTCGTAGTAGCCTAGGCCGATGAACGAGCGGGCGGGAAGGTTCAGATCGGCGATGGACCGCAACCGCTCCAGCGCCCGGTCCTCGCTCATCGGCTCGCCGAGCGCGAGCGGCGTTGTCTGCCGGATGGCGTCCGGCACCGCCTTGTCGACCAACTCCTCGAGCGAGGCGAGGCCGAGCGCGTCCAGCATGCGGGCGATCTGTCCGTCGTCGGGCCCGATGTGGCGGCGGATGAAATCGTCCTGGCCGCTCAGCGCCTCGAGCGACGGTCCGGGCCCTGCCGGATCTTCGTCTGGCGCGGGAGAGGACAAGGCGTCGGATGCCGAGGTTTCCGGGCGCCGCATCGGGTCAGCCGGAGCCGCAGTGCTTCGAGTAGGCCTCGGCGTCCATCAGCGCGGCGAGCTCGGCGGGGTCGCTGACGGCGATCTTGAACAGCCAGCCGCCCTCGTACGGCGCGCCGTTCACCGTCTCCGGCGAGTCGGCCAGCGCCTTGTTGACTTCGACGATCTCGCCCGAGACGGGGCTGTAGATGTCGGAGGCCGCCTTGACCGACTCGATCACGGCCGCCTCGCCCCCGCCGCGCACCGTCGCGCCGGGCTCCGGCAGTTCGACGAACACGATGTCGCCGAGCTCCTTCTGCGCGTGGTGGCTGATGCCGACCGTGGCGACGCCGTTCCCGTCGACCCGGATCCACTCGTGGGTGGCGGTGTATTTCACATCGTCCGGGAATTGGCTCACCGGGACACCTCCGTCCGCCGCGGGCGGGTGCCGCCCGCTACTCGAAGACCTTCCTGCCGAAGCGCACGAAGTTCGGTTCGACGATCCTGACCGAGGCCGGGTCGCCGCGGATGTCGACCCGGCAGGACCGGGCGCGGGCGGGGATTCTAGCCAATGCGATGGAATGCTTCAACGTGGGGGAGAAGCCGCCGCTGGTGACGATGCCGTCGCCGGCATCCGTCGCCGCCCGCTGCCCGGCCCGCAGCACGCCGCGGCCCTCCAGCGCCAGGCCGGCCAGCCGGGGCAGGCGGCCCGCGGCCTGCTCCTCCAGGTGGGCGGCGGCCGCCGCCCGGCCGATGAAGTCGCGGCCGGGCGGATCCCAGGCGATGGTGCGTCCCATGTTGGCCGCCAGCGGCGAGACGGTCTCGTCCATCTCGCTGCCGTAGAGGTTCATGCCGGCCTCCAGGCGCAGGGTGTCCCGGGCGCCCAGCCCGATCGGCTCCACGTCCTCCGCCAGCAGCCGGCCCCAGCACCCGCCCGCGTCGCCCTCCGGCAGCATCATCTCCAGGCCCCGCTCGCCGGTGTAGCCGGTGCGCGCGACGAAGCGGTCCCCGTCCAGCGCGGTCCCTTGGAAATTCCTCAGCGCGCCGACGGCGGCCGCATGTTCCGGCGGCAGGGTCCGGACGAAGCGGTCGATGGCTTGCGGCCCGTGGACCGCCAGCATCGCCAGGTCCGGGCGCTCCTCGAGGGAGACGCTGAAGCCGTCGGAGCGGGCGGCCATCCACTCGAGATCCTTCTCGCGGGTGGCGCAGTTGAGCACCAGCCGGTAGCCGGAGTCCATGCGGTAGACGATCAGGTCGTCGACGACGCCGCCGTCCTCGTTGAGCATGGCGCTGTACAGCGCGTCCCCGATGTTGTCCAGCCGGGCCACGTCGTTGGCCAGCAACCGGCGCAGCCAGTCCTTCGCGCCGGCGCCGGCCGCGTCGACGATGGTCATGTGGGAGACGTCGAACATGCCCGCCCCGGCGCGGACCCGGCGGTGCTCCTCGATCTGGGAGCCGTAGTGGAGCGGCATGTCCCAGCCGGCGAAGTCCACCATCTTCGCCTCCGCATCCAAGTGTTTCTGATGCAGCGCGGTTCGCTTGCCCATGATCGGTTCCACCGCTGCCGGACAAAAGAAACAGGAAGCGTCGCCGCTTCCTGTCTTTCCCGCCGGAGGGCGCCTAATTCGCCATGTCCGCCGCGGCCGCCAGCACGTTGTCGAAGTCCGGCCGGTCCTGGTAGCGTTCCTCGGCGAACTTGGCCCGGACGATGCCGTCCGAGTCGATCAGGAAGATGCCGGGATAGGGCACTCCCCAAGTCCGCTGTCCGGGCCGGTAGTCGACGTCGTTGAGTACGCCGAACGCGGTGACGTGCGTCCGGTCCGCGTCATGGAGCAGGGCGAAGGGGATGCCGTTGTCCTCCTCCACCTCCTTCAAGGTGTCCACGGAATCGTAGGTCATGGCGACCACGGAGAGGCCCAAGGCCTCGAACCGGTCGCTGATGTCCGCCAGCTGCACGAGCTGGGCTCGGCAGTAGGGTCACCAGTCGAAGGAGCGGCTCAGCATGAACAGCATGCCGCCGGCGCCCTTCAGGTCGTCGAAGCGGCGCACCGCTCCGTTCTGGTCCGGCGCCTCGATCCGCGGGATCGCGGCGCCCACCGGCAGCGACGGGGCCCACGCGAAGTCCCGATCCTGGGCCGCCGCGCCCCCGGACGTTCCGGCCAGTGAAAGGGCCAGCAGGAGCGGGGCCGCCGAAAGGGTTTTGCTGAAGTGCCGCATGACGCGCTCTCCTCGGGTTCCGATGCCGCGAGAATGGCACGAACGGGGCGGTCAATCAATGCCCGCCAGGAAGCGCTCGCCCCGGGGCAGGAACCAGTTGCGGCGGTCCAGCGAGAACACCACCGCGCGCGAGCGTCCGATGATCTCCCCCCTCGGCACGAAGCTGTACACGCGGCTGTCGGCGCTGTTGTCCCGGTTGTCTCCCAGCACGAAGTACTGGCCGGCCGGCACCGCGACGGGGCCGAAGTTGCGGCTGGAGATGCTCACGTAGCGGTTGTCCAGCCGCGCTCGGTGGGTTCTTTCCGGCAGCCGCTCCAGGATGACGACTTCCTCGTCGTCGCGCGACAGCACCTGGTAGTCGGCCGGCCGGCCGTTGAGCACCAGCGCGCCGTTCTGGATGTGAAGGGCGTCGCCCGGCACCCCGACGATGCGCTTGACCAGCCGCTTGCCGGCCCGGTTGGAGTCGATGATGACGACGTCGCCGCGGCGCGGGGGAGACACCTCGGCCAGGGAGATCTCGGTGAAGGGGATCTTCACGTCGTAGGCGAGCTTGTTGACCCAGACCTTGTCGCCGTCCAGCAGGGTCGGGCGCATGGACGCGCCGGACACCGAGCTCAGGTCGGCGACGGCGCTTTTGAAGAACAGGATGCACAGCAACAGCAGCAGGAACCGGCGGTTCTCCCGCCACAGTCGCCAGGCGGCGGCGCGGATGCGCTCTAGAAAGATCGGTTCGCTCAGGTCGTCCATCGGAGGTCGCACGGCGGATGCCGGGCCAATCTAGCCGGGGGACGAACCGGCGTCAATCTTCTCGCCCCGTCCGTCGCCTCGCCCGTCCCGCTCCATGACGGCGGTCCGCCTCGGCGATTGCAAGCCGCGCTGAATCCCGGTGGAAATCCCGACGGGTCGCGAGGCGCGCAACGCCTGAAACGCCTCAGCGTCCCTAAGGAACCTCTGATTAAGTGCCAATACGCTGACGGTGAGGGCTGGAAACCGCTGTGCAACGGCAGTCCAAGAGACGCCAAAGGGACTTGATCAGAGACTCCCTAAGTCCCACGTCCCCCAGACCGCTCAAAGCCGCCGAGTCAGTCAGTCAGTCGGGTCAGTCAGTCGGGTAGTCAGTCGGGTTGTTGAAAATGAGAATGATTCTTGTTAAGGTTGCCGCAACCTCGCTTGCCGGGCCTCGGATGAGGCCGGAATCCGCGATGGACCGAGCCGTCGCCCGGGGCGGCGAAGCCCCGGGCGGGACACCCGCCGACGGCGAACAGCCCCGGCCGGACGGCTGTCGACCATGTTTCGATCGGGAAGGCGCCGGCCGCCGGGGCGCCCCGGTCCCGTGCAACGGCGGGCCGCGGGCCCGGCCAGGAGTTTGATTCGCAATGAAACCCGCCGCCGCGAAAACCCTCGCCATGGCCTGCCTGTCGGCCGGCGTCGCCGTCCCGGCGGCCGGCGCCGAGAGCGATCTCGAAACCATCACCGTCACCGCCGTCCGGGTCGAACGCTCGATCACGGACGTGGCGGGCACGGTCTCGGTCATCGGGTCCGACACCATCGAGGAGCACCTTGTCCGCGACATCCGCGACCTGGTCCGCTACGAGCCGGGCATATCCGTGGCCGGCGGCGGCCGCTACGGCCTCGACGGGTTTTCCATCCGCGGCATCGGCGGGGACCGGGTGCTGACCGAGATCGACGGTTCGCCGACGTCCGAGGAGTTCAGTTTCGGGCCGTTTCTCTCCGCCCGCCGGGACTTCGTCGACGTGGACGCGCTCAAGGCGGTGGAGATCATCCGCGGCCCGGCCTCCTCGCTCTACGGAAGCAAGGCGCTGGGCGGCGTGGTTTCCTTCCTCACCAAGGATCCGGCCGACTACCTCGCCGCCACGGACCGCCCCGTGTACTTCTCCACCAAGGGCGGCTACGCCTCGCAGGACGACAGCGCGATGGCGTCGGCCACCGTCGCCGCCGGAAACGAAGCGGTGCAGGGCATGCTGCTGTACACCCGGCGCGAAGGGGAGCAGACGGACACGAAGGGCGGCGGCGACATCGCCGGGGCCGCCAGAGGCGAGCCGGACCCGCTGGAATTCGCCGCCCGGAACGTCCTCGCGAGGCTGACCTTCTCCCCGGACGGGCCGCATCGCATCGCGCTGACCGCCGAGCGTTTCGAAAACGACTCCAGCGCGGACATCCTGTCGAGCGCGGGCGACGTCGTCAGGGGCGTGGTGACCACCGGCAGCCTCTCCGACGACGCGCGGAGCCGTTCCCGCTTCAGCCTGGCCCACGAATACCGGGGCGACCACCTGCTGCTCGACCGGGTCCGCTGGCAGCTTCACCGGCAGGATTCCGAAACCACGCAGGTCACCCGGCAGCGGCGCATCTCGAGGGGTGCGCCGCAGTCCAGGCTCCGCGAATCGCTGTTCAGCCAGGAAACCGCCGGCATCGGCCTTCAACTCGACCGCTCGTTCGCCGCGAGGGGTATCGGACACGCCATCGTCTACGGGCTCGAGCACGAGAAGACGGACAGCGTCAGCATCCGGGACGGCGGAACCTTCGACCCGCGGACCGGCGCGGAGATACCCGAATTCGCCCCGTTGCCCACCCGGGACTTCCCGCTTTCGGAAACCACGGAAAGCGCCGTCTACCTGCAGGACGAAATGGCCTTCCTCGACGGCGCCTTGCTGCTCACCCCCGGCGTACGCTACGACCGGTTCGCGCTCAGCCCGGCCGGGGACGACGTTTACCGGAGCGGCAACCCCGGCGCGCCGCCCCCCGAGGACTTCGAGGATGACGAGGTCACGTTCAGGCTCGGCGCGGTTTATCGTCTGGACAACGGCTATTCGCTGTTCGCCCAGTTCTCGCAGGGCTTTCGGGCGCCGTCCTTCGACGACGTGAACGTGGGCTTCGCCAGCTTGATCGGCGGCTACGCCGCCGTGCCCAACCCGGATCTGGTGTCCGAGACCAGCGACAGCTACGAGGTGGGGTTGCGCAGCCGGAGGGCGCGGAGCAGCGTCAGCCTGGCCGTCTTCCACAACGACTACGAGAACTTCATCGAAAGCTTGGCCCCGCGGGGCTTCAACCGGATGACGGGCCTTATCGAGCTGCAGTCGGTCAACCGAGGCAAGGCGAGCATCCGCGGCGTTGAATTCAAGGGCGACTGGGACATCGGGAGCCTGTCCGGCCTGACCGCGCAGATGAGCCTCGCGTACGCCCGGGGCGAAAACGAGGAGACGGGCCGGCCGCTCAACTCGATCGACCCGCTGAAGGCTGTGATCGGGTTGGCGTACCGCCCCGGCGCGGACTGGCATGCGCAGCTGGTCCTGACCGCCGCGCGGGGCAAGAAACGGATCGACCACAGCGCGGCGGTCGGGGCCTACTCCGCGACGCCCAGCTACGCCACGCCGGACCCTTCCGAGATATTGCGGGGCGGTCCTCGGGACGTGACGTACTTCGCGACGCCCGGCTACGCCACGCTGGACCTGCTGGGGGAATACCGGCTCGGAGAACGTGCGACCCTCAACGCCGGACTGTTCAACCTGACCGACCGGAAATACTGGTCCTGGCGGGACGTCACCGGCCGCGAGGCGGACGACCCGGCGCTGGACCGGTTCAGCCGTCCCGGCATCAACGGGTCGGTGTCCCTGCGGGTGGTGTTTTGATGGCCCGCACGATGAATCCCCTAAGCATCCCGTCCATCGCGCCGCCGTCCGCGGGAGGGCGGGAGCCGTCGGCGCCTCGGCGCTGACCCGTCAGGATCGTCGCATGTCCGAGGATGAGCGGATCGCCAGGGAGGCGCGCGGCCTGATGCTGAGGGAGAGCGACGCGGTCCTGTCCACGCTGTCGGTGGACGTCGAGGGGTTCCCCTTCGGCTCGATAACGCCCTACTGCTTCGACCGCCGCGGCCATCCCGCCATCTTCATAAGCGGCATCGCCCAGCACACGAAGAACATCGGACGGGATCCGAGGGTGTCCCTCACCGTCGCCGAGAGCGGGGCCGAGAACTCGCAGGCCGGCGGACGGGTCACCTTCCTCGGCCGCGCCGAGCGGGTCTCCGATGACGGCGGGGATGCCGTCCGGCGGTACTGGCGGCATTTCCCGGAGGCCGAATATTATCGAAAGACGCATGATTTCGACCTGTATGCCGTCAGGCCCGTGAGGGCGCGCTTCATCGGCGGCTTCGGCAAGATCCACTGGGTCAGCGCGGAGCGCTTCGTCAAGGCGAACCCGTTCTCCGCGGAGCAGGAGCGCTCGGCGGTGGAGCACATGAACGCGGACCACGTCGATGCGGTCGCGCGCTACTGCGCCCTCGCCGGGATACCGCTTCCGGAGGACGAACGGCCGCTCATGACCGGCATCGACGGAGAGGGGTTTCATCTGCGCGTCGGCGGACGTCTTCATCGGTTCCCGTTCGATGAGGATGTCTCCGACATGCGGCAGCTGCGTGCGAAACTGGTCGCCCTCGCGCGTCGGGCGGCCTGACGGATCCGCCCGGGCGCACCCCGCGACAGACCCGCGCCGGAAGCAGGTTGCCGGGCAAAGCAGGTTGCCGGGCAAGCAGGTTGCCGGGCATTGCAAAACCGACGGCATTGGGCTACGCTCCGTCGGGAATGCGGACTCGCCAAGGGGGCGGACCATGCGCCTTTCCATTGAAATCACCGAGGAGCAGTACGAGGAACTGGAGACGAGCGCGGCTCTGGAGGGGCAGTCGATTCAGGAGTATGT
>CAYSVD010000214.1:0-5287 GCA_964434395.1 uncultured Pseudohongiella sp. | reverse complement strand
AGGACGGGGACGGGGCCCGGTAGAAGGTCCCCACCATCGGCGAGCTGACCACCTTGCCGCCCGGGGCCGCCGGCGGCCCCGGGCGGCAAGGTGGTCAGCTCGCCGATGGTGGGGACCTTCTACCGGGCCCCGTCCCCGTCCTCGCCGCCTTTCGTGGAGGTCGGCAGCCAGGTCAAGGCGGGCGACGTGGTGTGCATCGTGGAGGCGATGAAGATGATGAACCAGATCGAGTCGGAGCACACGGGAACCGTCGCGGAGATCCTGGTCGCGGACGGAGACCCGGTGGAGTTCGACCAGCCCCTGGTCAGGGTGGTCTGAGCGCCGCTCCGGCGCGGACGCGCTCGATGTTCGACAAGGTGCTGGTGGCCAACCGCGGCGAGATCGCGCTGCGGGTGATGCGCGCCTGCAAGGAGCTGGGGGTGCGCACGGTGGCGGTGCATTCGGTGGCCGACCGGGAGCTGATGCATGTGCGGCTGTCCGACGAGTCGGTCTGCATCGGCCCGCCCAGCCCGAGCGAAAGCTACCTGGACATCCCGGCCGTCATCAGCGCCATGGCGCTGACCGGCGCGGACGCCGTGCATCCGGGCTACGGCTTCCTCTCGGAGAACGCCGATTTCGCCGAGCAGGTCGAGAACAGCGGCTTCGTCTTCATCGGCCCGACCGCCGAGACCATCCGCCTGATGGGGGACAAGGTCAGCGCCATCGACGCCATGCGCCGGGCCGGCGTGCCGACCGTGCCGGGCTCCGACGGCCCCCTCGACGGCGACAGCCGGCGCAGCCTGTCGCTGGCCGCGCGGATCGGCTATCCGGTGATCGTCAAGGCCGCCGCCGGAGGCGGCGGGCGCGGCATGCGCGTGGCGCGCGACGAGGCCGAGCTGCTCAAGGCGGTCCGGGTGACCGGTGCCGAGGCGAAGACCTTCTTCGGCGACGGCGCGGTGTACCTCGAGAAGTTCCTCGAGAACCCGCGCCACGTGGAGATCCAGGTGCTCGGGGACGGGCGCGGCGGCGCCGTCCACCTGGGCGACCGCGACTGCTCGCTGCAGCGGCGCCACCAGAAGGTGATCGAGGAGGCGCCGGCGCCGGGCGTTCCGGACGCGGCGCGCCGCGAGGTCGCGGCCACCTGCGTGCGCGCCTGCCGGGAAATGAAGTACCGCGGCGCGGGCACGCTGGAGTTCCTGTACGAGGACGGGCGCTTCCACTTCATCGAGATGAACACCCGGGTGCAGGTGGAGCATCCGGTCACCGAGATGGTCACCGGCGTGGACGTCGTCAGGGAGCAACTCAAGATCGCCGCCGGCGAGCCGCTGTCGCTCGCGCAGGAGGACATCGGCTTCCACGGCCACGCCTTCGAGTGCCGGATCAACGCCGAGGATCCCGCCACCTTCCTGCCGAGCCCGGGCCGGGTGAAGCTGTTCCACGCGCCCGGCGGGCCGGGCGTGCGGGTGGACTCGCACCTGTACAGCGGCTATTCGGTGCCGCCCTACTACGACTCCCTCATCGCCAAGCTGATCACCCACGGTGCCGACCGCGAGCAGGCGCTGACCCGGATGCGGATCGCCCTGGAGGAGCTGCTGGTCGACGGCATCAGCACCAACATCCCCCTGCACCGGGAGCTGACGCGCGACGCCGGCTTCCAGCGGGGCGGAGTCAACATCCACTACCTGGAGCGCAAGCTCGGCGGCCGCTGAGGGCCGCGCGGCGGGCGCGCCTTTGCCCCGCGGCCGCGCTCCGGCTATCATCCCCGCCCCGGCCGCGCGCCGCGGCGGCGGCAACAGGGAGTCCAGGCCCGTGGGGGGATCGAAGCAGGCCGCCGCGCCCTCCGGCGCCCCCGCGGCGGACGGCGCCGTTCCCGTGCGCCGGGCCCTGCTCAGCGTGAGCGACAAGACCGGGATCGTCGACTTCGCCGCGGCCCTGCGCGGGCTGGACGTCGAGATCCTCTCGACCGGCGGCACCGCCCGCCTGCTGGCCGGGGCGGGGATTCCGGCGACGGAGGTCTCCGAGCACACCGGCTTCCCCGAGATGCTGGGCGGGCGCGTCAAGACGCTGCACCCGAAGATCCACGGCGGCATTCTGGGCCGGCGCGACCGGGACGCCGCGGAGATGCGGGCCCGCGGCGTCGCGCCGATCGACCTGGTGGCCGTCAACCTGTACCCGTTCGAGGAGACCGTCGCCGACCCGGACTGCGACCCCGACGACGCCGTCGAGCGGATCGACGTCGGCGGCCCGGCCATGCTACGTGCGGCCGCCAAGAACCACCGCTTCGTCGCGGCGGTGGCCGATCCGGCCGACTACGGGCGCATCGCCGCGGCGCTCGAGGCGGGCGGCGGGCGGCTGGACGGGGCCGCGCGCCGCGAGCTGGCGGCGCGGGCCTTCGAGCACACCGCCGCCTACGACGCGGCCGTCGCCGGCTGGCTCGCCGCCCGCGCCGGGGCGGCGGCGGACTTCCCGCGCCGCTTCGCGCCCCGCTTCGAGCGCCGCCGGCTCCTGCGCTACGGCGAAAACCCCCACCAGCGCGCCGCCCTCTACGTCGAGCCGGCGCCGGCCGTCGGCGGGATCGCCGCCGCCCGGCAGCTGCAGGGCAAGGAGCTGTCCTACAACAACATCGCCGACGCCGACGCCGCGCTGGAGTGCGTCAAGAGCTTCGACGAGCCGGCCTGCGTCATCGTCAAGCACGCCAACCCCTGCGGGGCGGCCATCGCCGGCGCCCCGCTCGAGGCCTACGAGCGGGCCCACGCCGCCGACCCGACCTCCGCCTTCGGCGGCGTCATCGCCTTCAACCGCGAACTGGACGAGCGGACGGTCCGGGCGGTCGTGGAGCGGCAGTTCGCCGAGCTGATCGTCGCGCCCGCCGTCTCCGACGGGGCGCTGGCGGCGGCCGCGGCGAAAAGCGGCCTGCGGGTGCTGGCCTGCGGCGAGTGGCCGCCGGAGCCGGCGCCGTCCCTGGACTTCAAGCGGGTTGGCGGCGGCCTGCTGGTGCAGGACCGGGACATCCTCCGGCTGTCCGGGGAGGGCCTTAGGACCGTCACCCGGCGCGCCCCGGACGAGGCCGAGCTGCGGGACCTGCTGTTCGCCTGGCGGGTGGTCCGGCACGTGAAGTCCAACGCCATCGTCTACTGCCGGGACGGCCGCACCGTCGGCATCGGCGCGGGGCAGATGAGCCGGGTGGACAGCGCCCGCATCGCCGCCCGCAAGGCGGCGGAGGGGAAGCTCGAGGTGAAGGGCGCGGCGATGGCGTCGGACGCCTTCTTTCCGTTCCGCGACGGTATCGACGCGGCGGCCGCCGCCGGCGTCGCGGCCGTGATCCAGCCCGGCGGCTCGAAGCGGGATCCGGAGGCGATCGCCGCCGCCGACGAGGCCGGAATGGCCATGGTGTTCACCGGCGCCCGGCACTTCCGGCACTGAGCGCCGCGCGGGGGGCGCGCCCTGCGGTACCGCAGGACGGGTGCGGCGTGTTTGGGGGATGCCCTCGACTCGACAGGAATAGTCTTTGCAGAGGTGGTCGTGCCTGCAGAGGTGGTCGTGCCTGCCGAATTTCATCCAATCCGCAGTCGTGCCGAAAGAAAGGAAGCTTGTGTAGCAAAAGGAGTTCGCTGTGTTGCTCCATAACAGACCGTCGCACTTAGTGGAGAAATCGGTGTTGCCGGAGGAATCACAGGTCGATTTTCGCCAGTCGGGCTGAAATTTCGGCATGCTGAATCGGTGAAAAAGTGCTGATTGTTAATCCATTCGGCATCCGCGATATCGCCAATAGCATTCGTTCGCGTCTTGCTGGCCGCTGGAATGGAGGGAATGGGGCCGGACTGGGCGGCGGGCGATTAGTCAATGTGTTATTCGCCCTCGGTTTGAGTCGGTCCCGCATCTCCGGGATGGGTTTCCTGTCTCCGGTTGACGGCGTTCTCGCCCCTGCAGGCGACGTCTCGCTAGCGAAGGCTTCTCTTGAGAGCGGCTTCCCTATGCATGGCGCACTGCTGCCGCTGGCCAAGCAGTGTCGGGGCGCGTCCGGTTCCTGGTTTCTCCGGGCCGCCGACATGCCCGCGCGTCCGGCTATAGCCGGTCCGGGAATTTTCGCCTTTCACCCGGCTCCACCGGTCGCCGCTCCCCCTCCGGAGGAGCCACCAGCGCCGATTTGCCCTGCGGCCGCGTCCGGCGCTAGCGTCGGGCGTCCATTGCGGGAACGGGAACGGGAGACGCCGGTGGCGCGGGAACAGGAGCAGGATCGGGAGCGGGGCATCGCCGGACGGGGACCGTCGCCGGGCTGTCGTCGCCCACGGGATGCCGCCGCCGGGCGGGAAGCCGCCGCCCCGGAAGGCGGGGCCTCGCCGGATCGCGGCCATGAGCGCCGTCGGACCGGCGCCGAGGGCTAGGCCATGACCATCACCGAAATGTCCCTTGCCGCCGCCCTGGTCGCGGCCTCGACCGCCGCCGGCGTCGCGTTCTGGAACGCCCAGAGCGCCCGGCTGGAGGCGGGGAGGAAGGCGGATCTCGCTGTGCGCGCGGCGCTGGAGTGGGGAGTGTTCTGTGCGGATAGTCCCCGGATCACGAGGAGTTGTCGCCGCCCCAATCATTTCATCCACATGGGTGACCGGTGGGATGATGATTGCCTTCTTACAGATGGCGACGCCCGTTATCGCGGCTGGTTTCTTGGACGCGACGCGGCGGGAAATCCCATAATCCGCATCCGCGATTACAGCGATCACACCCCGCAGGCGGATGTCGCGGCGCTGGCGGCCCGAGGCGCGGTCGTCAGGGGAGCGGAATTCGAGTTGACCCTTGCGCTTCCCGTGGTCCGCGACCAGCAGACCCGCGCCTGGATGTTGCCGGATGCGGTGCTGGACCGGGGGGTGCTCTGCTGATGGCGCCGCCGGTCTGGTTGTTCGGCTCCCGCCCGGGGCGTTCCCGGGCTGGCGGACCGGCGTCCGCCGGCGCCTTCCGCGTGGGGGGCGCTCCGGACGTGGGGGAGGACGCCGGCGGGCTTTCCGTCCGGCGACGGGCGGCCCCCGGCAACGCCGCGGCGGCGTCCGTTCAAACACCCCCGGCGGCGGGATGCCGTCCGTCCGGCCCGGCATCCCGCCAGGCCGGTTTCACCCTGTTCGAGGTCACCCTGGCCTCATTCCTCGCCGCCGGCATCTTCATCGGCTTCATGATCATGCTCAATCAACAGGCCGGCATCGAGCGGGACCGGGCCAGCGCCCGGGCGTTCCAGCAGGCGGTGGATTCGGCCTATTCGTATTTCACGGAGGCGATTGCGCCAGTCGCCGGCGTAGCCGCCCGGCGCGCGGCCCAGCCC
>CAYSVD010000213.1:0-1892 GCA_964434395.1 uncultured Pseudohongiella sp. | reverse complement strand
CGCTGCCGCCAGACGATCTCGTAGAGGAGGTCCTTGACCGCGGTCGATGCCGACAGCATGGCGGACCGGGTCGCCCGCTTCATCGTGAAGCCGTCCACACCGCCGACCGGCTCCCCTGTCGGCGCATAGATCTTGAGATCGGCCTTCACGACTTCCGGGGAGTCGTCCGCATCGCGCTCGGACCCGCCCCGGCGGACGGTCTCCCGCATGCGGACATGGCAGAAGATCTTTTCGGGCGGCGGCCCCGCCAGCCAGAGCCGGTCCCAGCCGAAGGGCATGTAGGTGGACGTTCCCGCCACGCGGGCCTGGTCGCGCGCCGCAAGCACGGTCTGGAAGCACCCGTCGAGAAGAATCGGATGCAGGTCGAGCCCGCCCCCGTCGAGAACGTCGGGCAGCATCACTTCGCCGACCGCTTCCCCCTCGCCGGACCACACGGCCTGAAGAGGACGAAAAGCAGGGCCGAGCACGACCCTCGTGCTTACCTTGTTGCGGTAGAGCGACGCGACGTCTCCGGGCTCCAGGTCCATCGTCAGGCGTTCGATATCTACCGGTTGAACAGCCTCCGGACGGCGCCCGCCCCGCGACATCCGGCCGTCGAGATGCAGGGTCCAACCGTCTTCGCCGCCCCGGCTGAAAACCTCGAAACGACGCGGCGAATTGCCATCGGAGCCGTCGAACACAATCTGGAGCTTCCGGCCGCCTTCTCCCGCCTCTTCCCGCGCGTCATCCCGCGGAACGATCATCGGGCTGTGCAACTGGCATTCGTCCAGGACCACCGGACCGGCGCGCTCGCCCCACAGCACCGTGGCCGCCATCGTGGCGAACATCGCACCCGGCACGACGACCTGGCCGAATACCAGGTGATCCTTCACCCAATCCGGGTCCGCGGCGAAAATCTCCGTTTCGAACGTCACCTCGCCGCGGGGCGATTCGCGCCGCACGCCCAATAGCGGGTGCCCGCCCTCCCGGCGCTGCCGCCTGGACGGCTCGATCCAGTGGCGTTCGCGCTGGAACGGATAGCTCGGCAGCGGAATCCGGCAGCGTTCCTCGCCAGCGAACAGGCCTTCGAAAGCGACCGGAAGCCCTGCCTTGTAAGCGCCGGCGACCGCTTCCGGGAATGCGTCCCGGGCGACCGTTTCCGGCTCGTCCTTCCTGGGGCGGCGAAGGCTGGCGAAACTGGCCGGCGCCGCTGCCGGCCAGCAAAGGGCGGCCATCGGACCGAGCACGCCATGCGGGCCGATTTCGACGAGGGCATCGACGCCGATTTCAGCAAGCGTTTCCACGCAGGCGCGAAATGCCACCGGTTCGCGGGCCTGGCGCAGCCAGTATGCGGCGTCGAGCGCCTGGTCCGGCCCGATTGCATGCCCGGTCAGGTTGCTCACAAAGGTGATCGCCGGCGGAGAGAACGAAATCGTGGACAGAACCGCCCCGAGGTCGTCGAGCGCAGGTTCGACCATGGCGCTGTGGTACGCGGGGCTCCGCCTGAGCCGCGCGACGCGGATATCCTGCGCTTCGAGGCGTTCCAGGATCGCTGCGACCTCTGCGGCGGGACCGCTGATGACCTGCTGCGCCCCGTTGTCGGCGGCGATGCACAGGCCGACCCCGGCGGACGCCGCATTGTGTTCGTCGAGCGCGGCCGCCACCTGCGGGGCCGGCGCAAACACGGCCGCCATCGCGCCTTCGCCCGGCAACGCGCCGATCAGCGCGCCGCGCGCCG
The DNA here is from genome assembly GCA_964434395.1 of uncultured Pseudohongiella sp. Taxonomy (GTDB): domain Bacteria; phylum Pseudomonadota; class Gammaproteobacteria; order Pseudomonadales; family Pseudohongiellaceae; genus UBA9145. The sequence goes on along the minus strand of CAYSVD010000213.1, from coordinate 175 downwards.
CCGCGAACCGCAGGCCGTCCTCCAGGCTGAATACGCCGGCCACATGGGCCGCCGCGATCTCTCCAAGGCTGTGCCCGAAAACCACGTCGGGCTTGATGCCGATGCTCGCCCACAGGGCCGACAGGGCGCATTCGAGCGCGTAGATGGCCGGCTGCTTCCACCGCGGATCGTCCAG
>CAYSVD010000212.1:0-1899 GCA_964434395.1 uncultured Pseudohongiella sp. | reverse complement strand
GCTCGGCGGGGACTCATGGGCCGTTCGCCGCGGGAACCTACACCGCGAGCGTGACCTGCACCGGCCCGGGCGGAACCGCCACCGACTCCGCGACGCTGACGGTCAAAAAAACCTGCGCGCCGGCGGATAGGTACGTGCATGAGGGCGCCGAAATCAGCGCCAGCGAGGTCAGGGGCGAGAGTGAATGGTTCAAGCGCAACCGGATCTGCAATTGGGAATTTCACAAATCGTACCAGTGCACAACGGATCTGAACAGCAATGCCGATCCGAAGCCCGTGGTGTGCGCGTGGCAGTAAGCCGATGACTTTCTTCCGCGCCATGCTCATCGCGTTGCTGGCGGTCCCGCCCGGGACCGCAGGCGGCTTCGAGGTCGGTGCTTGGAGGTCTCGAGATGAGCCTCCGCAGCCCCCCCTTTGGTACGTGTGGTTGCCGGGACGCAGCGCCGATGGCGGAATTCTCGACGGCGAGTTGTACAACGACATCTTCAGGCTGGCGGTCGAGGAGACGTGGGGGCAGTGGCTCATCCCGCCGCTTTCCGACGACCAGATCGTCATTGAGGAGCGGGAGCCGTGCCGCCTTAATACTACGCCGAGTGCGTGGCGGGGCTCCAAACCCGAACCCCAGTACGTACCCGTCCCCATCGGGACCGAAGGATCGTATTCCGCCCGCGGCATCGTCGCTTGGTTTCCGACCGGTCCCGACGGCACCGGCATGATGCGGTGCGGTGGGGAGGTGGATTACGAAGGCAGTAATGTGAGTGGTCTCGCAAGCAACGGCGGCGTCCACCTTTCCGAGAGATTGCGGGATAAAGATGCGGTCCAGGTTTATTTTGTTGCGGCTCATGAGGTCGGTCACAACCTAGGCCTTTTGCACTCCGCCGCCCAAGGCATTATGATGCATGGGGTGGTGGGACCGGACGGCAAACCTGATTTGAGCATCGACGACGTCTGCGGGCTGGCGGCGCGGCAAGGTACGCTGGATGAGGAGTGCGCGTTGTTGTTGCCCGGGCCGGGCCTCCGCACTTCGGGATTGCCGACCGATGCCCGATTCGCGGCCGGGGTCACCGTCGACGGAGGAGTGACTTACGGCCGCCGAGCGATACGGTATTCAAGGCTTCGCGCGTGGCCCGGACGAGAATCACTAGAAGGAGGTTTCGCCGTTCCTGGCGACGGCGGATCCAGGCCCGGCGGCACGGGCGAGACCACGCTCATCGCCAGCTTCGTCCCCGACACCCGGCATGTCTATCCCGATCTCAGCCTCGGCGCGAACGAATGCGGGGGGATGGGTCTCTGGGCGCGCGATCCATGGGAGCGAGATCCCGATCTCGATTGCGTATTCGACAGCGAGCGCGGCCGCTGGGGTTGGAACGGCCTATCCTTCCTCAATTTTGTACACGAGCCCCTGGTCCGCATGCATGTGGTCGCGGAGGTCGATGGCGCGTACTATGCGTTGGAGGAGGACTTCGAGAGTCCCTACTACTACTCCCGTTGGGGCCGGACTCCGCCGGAAACGAAGCGCATGGTCCGGTGGGATCCGGGCAACCCGCTGCCGGTGGCGGAGATCGGGCTTGCGCGCACTGCCCTTGATGTCTCCTGGGTCGGCGACATGCGCGAGGTTCATTATTGTCCGGAGTCGCCGGACGGTCTCCGGCCGGATGATTGCCCGGAGTCGCTGGATGATCCGTGGCCGGATCGTGTGCCGGATCGTGTTGTCGCCCGTTTTTGGTTGGCGTATTCGATTGATGCTCCTCCGGGTCCTGGTCAGGTTCCGTATCCGGTTGAGTATTGGTATAGCCCGGTTCCGGTTGAGGCGGAGTGGGTGAAGGGTGATGATGTGGAGCCGCGTCCTGGTCCGATTTCGGAGCCTGGTCCGCCGGCGTGGGCTGTTGGGAGGTAGTGG
>CAYSVD010000211.1:0-9618 GCA_964434395.1 uncultured Pseudohongiella sp. | reverse complement strand
GCCCTTCCCGACGCGGCCGGCCCCGTTCGACGTGCAGGGGGTCGGCGTCGACGACCTGGTGGACTGGACGCCCGAGCTGCGGCGGCAGGCCGTCGAGGCCATGGCGGACTACCGGATGGGCCCGCTGTTCAATCCGCCCATCCACGCGGGGCACCCGTCCGGCAAGCGCGCCGCGCTGGTCTGCCCCGGCGGCGGCGGCGGCGCCAACATCACCTCCCCGGCCGCGGCGGACCCGGCATCCGGCGTGCTGTACGTCTCCTCGCGCACCTCCTGCACCCCGGTGCGGCTGGCGCCGGGCGAGGAGGCGGACCTGCAGTACGAGAAGCCCACCGGCATCACCCTCGCCCGCTACGCGGACGGGCCCGGCGCCGGCGCGCCGCGGCACCCGGCCGGCATCCCGCTGTTCAAGCCGCCCTACAGCCGCATCACCGCCATCGACATGAACGCCGGCGAGCACATCTGGATGATCCCCTCCGGCGAGACCCCGGAGCGGGTGCGGGGGGTGATCGACGAGCTGGGGCTCGACGTGCCCAACACCGGCACCGGCGCCCTGGCGCCGATGGTGGTCACGGCGAACATGCTGGTGTACTCGGACGCGGCGGGCGACGGGACGCCCATGCTGTACGCGGTGGACAAGGCCACCGGCGAGACCCGCGGGGCGATCGAGGCGCCGGCGCGCAGCCGCTACGGCATGAGCTCCTGGATGCACGACGGCCGCCAGTACATCATGCTGCAGACCGGCTCGACGCTGACCGCCATGGCCCTGCCCGAGGCGGACGGCGGGAGTTAGCCGCGCCCGTCCGCCCGCTCGGGGCGCCGCGGGCCGAGCCGGATCCCGCCGGTGGTCAGGCCCACCCCCAGCAGCACCAGCGCGCAGCCGGCCGCCATGAAGGCGGTGACGTCCTCCCCGAGGAACAGGCTCCCCCACAGGATGCTGAACACCGGGATCAGGTAGGTCGTCATCACGGCGTTGGACGGCCCGATCCGGGCGATCAGGCGGTAGAACAGCAGGAAGCCGCCCCCGGTGCACAGCACGCCCAGGGCGGTCACGCTGAGCCAGGCCTGCGCGGGCGGCGTCGCCTCCGGGCGCATCCACAGCGCCGCCGGCAGCAACAGCAGCGTGGAGCAGATCAGTCCGCCGGTGGTGATCGCCAGGCCCGATACCCCCGACAGCCGCCGCGCCACCAGATTCAGGGCGAACCCGTACAGCGCGCAGGCGAGCAGGGCGGCCCCCACCGCCCACAGCATCCCGCCGCCGGCCGCCGACCAGGAAGGATCGAAGGCCAGCAGCGCCACCCCGGCGAAGCCCGTCGCCAGCCCGGCCGCCGCCGGCCGCGACAGGCGCTGGCCGAACCACGCCAGGGCCACCAGCGCGGTGAAAAACGGCACCGTGGCGTTCAGGATCGACAGCGCGCCGGCGCCGGCGTGCAACGCCGCCCAGGAGAACAGGCAGAACGGCACGGCCATGTTGGCGAGGCCGGCGAGCAGGATCATCTTCCAATGGCGCAGCATTTCCGTGTACCGCCCCATGATCAGGCACATGGGCAACATGACCGCCAGCGCGCTGAGCACCCGCATCTCGACCAGGAAGGCGGGCGCCATGACCGGCGCGGCGATGCGCAGGAACAGGAAGGACAGCCCCCAGAGCGCCGACAGCAACAACAGGCCGGTCCAGTCCCAAGCCGTTCCGTCTTTCATCATGCAAACACGAAGGTGCCGGCTCCGGGGCCGGCGGTCCGTTGACGACGGCCCGCCCGCGAACGGCGGGCGCGGGCGCTCAGCCGCCGGCTTCCCCGTCCGGCCGGTCGACCAGCTCGACGAAGGCCATGGGCGCCCGATCGCCGGTCCGCTCGCCGCATTTGAGGATGCGGATGTAGCCGCCCGGGCGGGCGGCGTAGCGCGGGCCCAGCTCGCCGAACAGCTTGCCCACCGCCGCCTTGTCGCGCAGGCGGCTGAAGGCCAGCCGGCGGTTCGCCACGCTGTCGGTGCGCGCCAGCGTGATCAGCGGCTCGGCGACCGAGCGCAGCTCCTTGGCCTTGGCCAGGGTCGTGCGGATGATCTCGTGCTCGAACAGGGACGCCGCCATGTTGCGGAACATGGCGGCGCGGTGGGCGCCGTCCCGGCCGAGCCGGCGGCCGCTGTGTCGATGGCGCATGGCGGCGTCCTCCGCGGTCCTTTTCCTACGCGTCCCGGCCGTCGGCGGGCCGAAGGTTCGGCGGCGGCCAGTTCTCCAGCCGCAGGCCCAGCGACAGTCCGCGCGAGGCCAGCACGTCCTTGATCTCGGTCAGCGACTTCTTGCCCAGGTTCGGCGTCTTGAGCAGCTCCACCTCGGTGCGCTGGATCAGGTCGCCGATGTAGTTGATGTCCTCCGCCTTCAGGCAGTTCGCCGAGCGGACCGTCAGCTCCAGCTCGTCGACCGACCGCAGCAGGACGGGATCGATCTTGTCCTCGTGCCGCGACGGCTCGAGGCCGGCCTCGCCGGACAGGTCGACGAACACGCTCAGCTGGTGCTGCAGTATGGTGGCGGCGCGGCGGATCGCCTCCTCCGGATCCAGGGTGCCGTTGGTCTCCAGCTCGATGATCAGCTTGTCGAGGTCGGTGCGCTGCTCCACCCGCGCGTTCTCCACCGAGTAGGCCACCCTGACCACCGGGGTGTAGGACGCGTCCAGCAACAGCCGGCCCACCGGGCGGCTCTCCTCCTCCGTCTCCGCGTCGGCGCGGCTGTCGGCGGGCGAGTAGCCGCGGCCCCGGCGCACCGTGAGCCGCATGTCCAGCTCGCCGTTGTCGTTGAGGTTGGCGATCACGTGCTCGGGGTTGACGATCTCGACGTCCTGGTCCGCCGAGATGTCGCCGGCGGTCGCCGCGCCCGGGCCCCGCTTCGACAGGGTCAGCACCGTCTCGCCGCGGCCGTTCAGGATGATGGCCACCCCCTTCAGGTTGAGCAGGATCTCCGTGACGTCCTCGCGCACGCCCTCGATGGTGCTGAACGCGTGCAGCACGCCGGTGATCTCCACCTCCTCGATCGCGCTGCCGGGCATGGAGGAGAGCAGGATGCGGCGCAGGGCGTTCCCCAAGGTGTGGCCGAATCCGCGCTCCAAGGGCTCCAGCACCACCTTGAAGCGGCGCTTGTCCGTCTCATCCACCCGGATGACCTGCGGAGTCAGGAAGTCAGATAAGGAAATTTGCATGGATTCCACCCTCTTTGCGCGCTCGCGCTATTTCGAATACAACTCGACGATCAGGTTTTCGTTGATTTCCGGCGACAGCTCGCCCCGGTCCGGAGCCCGCGTGAACTGCCCCTCCATCCTCCCGGAGTCGACCAGCACCCAGTCGACCGCGGCGCGGTGCGTCGCCAGCTCCAGCGCCTGCTTGATGCGCAGCTGCTCCTTCGCCTTCTGCCGCACGGCGACCACGTCGCCCTGCGCCACCTGGTAGGACGGTATGCTGACCACGTCGCCGTTGACGGTGATCGACCGGTGGGACACCAGCTGCCGCGCTTCGGCCCGGGTCGAGCCGAACCCCATGCGGTACACCACGTTGTCCAGCCGGCACTCCAGCAACCGCAGCAGGTTCTCGCCGGTCGCGCCCTTGCGCCGCGCCGCCTCCTTGTAATAGCCGCGGAACTGCTTCTCCAGCACCCCGTAGGAGCGCCTGACCTTCTGCTTCTCGCGCAGCTGCACGCCGTAGTCCGACAGGCGGCCGCGGCGCTGCCCCTGCTGGCCGGGGACGACTTCGGTCTTGCACTTGCTGTCGATCGGGCGTACGCCGCTCTTCAGGAAAAGGTCGGTGCCTTCCCGCCGGGACAGTTTGCATTTCGGGCCCAGATAGCGCGCCATTCGTCTTCTCCCTGTCTACACCCGCCGCCGTTTCGGCGGCCGGCAGCCATTGTGAGGGATGGGGGTGATGTCGGTTATGTTGACGATCTTCAATCCGCAGTTGTTCAGCGCCCGCACGGCGGACTCCCGCCCCGGCCCCGGGCCGCTGACCCTCACCTCCAGGTTCTCCATGCCGGAGGCCTCCATCGCCTGCCTGCCGGCCTTCTCCGCCGCCACCTGCGCGGCGAAGGGGGTGGACTTCCTCGAGCCGCGGAATCCCGATCCGCCCGCCGTCGCCCAGTTCAGGGCGTTGCCCTGACGGTCGGTGATCGTGATGATCGTGTTGTTGAACGAGGCGTGGACGTAGGCCACGCCGTCCCGCACGACGCCGCGCGTCTTCTTCCGGGCTGTCTTGGGTGTCGCCATCTCGGTCCTTCCGTTACTTGCGGATCGGTTTGCGCGGGCCCTTGCGGGTGCGCGCGTTGGTCTTGGTCCGCTGGCCCCTGACCGGCAAGGAACGGCGGTGCCGGATGCCGCGGTTGCAGCCGAGGTCCATCAGCCGCTTGATGTTCATGGACGCCTCCCGGCGCAGATCCCCCTCGACGGGCGCCTTGGCCGCCTCGGCCCGCAACGCGTCGAGCTGCTCCGGGGCCAGCTCGCTGGTCCGCGTGGACGGCTCCACGCCGGCCGCGGAGCAGATGGCCTTGGCCCGGGTGGCCCCGATCCCGTACACATACCGCAACGACACGACGATATGCTTGTTGTCGGGGATGTTGACTCCGGCTATTCGCGCCATGACGGTCTCGCTCCTCCTCTCAGCCCTGGCGCTGCTTGTGCCGCGGCTCGGCGTCGCAGATCACCCTGACCACGCCGCCTCGCCGCACGATCTTGCAGCGGCGGCAGATTTTCTTTACGGATGCCCTGACTTTCATCGTTCCTCCTCCTCGCCTAAGCGCCGCGGCCGTAGCTGCCCAACTTCGACTTCTTCAGCAGCGAATCGTACTGGTGGGACATCAGGTGCGACTGCACCTGGGACCAGAAATCCATGGTCACCACCACGGAAATCAGCAGGGCGGTGCCGCCCAGGTTGAACGGCACGTTCGCCAGCATCTGCATGAAATTCGGCAACAGGCACACCAAGGTGATGTAGATGGCGCCGAACATGGTCAGCCGGGTGATCACGCCGTCGATGTAGCCTGCGGTCTGCTCGCCCGGACGGATGCCGGGGACGAAGGCGCCCGAGCGCTTGAGGTTCTCCGCCACGTCCCGGGGGTTGAACACCAGCGCCGTGTAGAAAAAACAGAAGAAGATGATCATCGCGCTGAAGATGATGATGTACAGCGGCTGGCCGGGGCCGATCAGCAGCGCCAGGTCCTGCAACCACTCCGCGCCGTCGGCCTGGCCGAACCACTGCCCGAGCGAGGCGGGGAACAGCAGGATGCTGCTGGCGAAAATCGCCGGGATGACGCCGGCCATGTTGATCTTCAGCGGCAGGTGGCTGGACTGGGCCTGGTACATCCTGCGCCCCTGCTGGCGCTTGGCGTAGTTGACGGTGATGCGGCGCTGGGCCCGCTCGACGTAGACGATGCAGCCCACCACCCCGACGGCGATCAGGGCCACCACCAGCAACAGCACGCCGCTGATCTGGCCCTCGTAGGCCTGGGTGAGGGAGGTGCTGACCGCCGCCGGAAAGCCGGCGACGATGCTGGCGAAAATGAGCATGGAGATGCCGTTGCCCACGCCTTTCTCGGTGATCTGCTCGCCCAGCCACATCATGAACATGGCGCCGCCAATCAGGGTGATGATCGCGGTCAGGTTGAAGGCCAGCCCCGACGCGTAGGCCATGGGCGAGAGCAGTCCCACGGTCATGCCGGTCCCCTGCACCGCCGCCAGCGCCAGCGCGCCGTAGCGGGTGTACTGGGTGATCTTGCGGCGTCCGGACTCGCCCTCTTTCTTCAGCTGGTCCAGATGCGGACTGACCGCGGTCAGCAGCTGCATGATGATCGAGGCCGAGATGTAGGGCATGATGCCGAGCGCGACGATGCTCATGCGCTCCAGCGCCCCGCCGGTGAACATGTTGAACAGATCGACGAACGTGCCCTCGTTCTGGTTGAAAAAGGCCCGCAGCTGCAGCGGGTCGATGCCCGGCACCGGAATGTGGGTGCCGATGCGGTACACCAGCAGGGCGAACAGCAGAAACAGCAGGCGCGACTTGAGCTCGCCAAGCCCGGCGCCGATGTTCTCTGGACTCAATGCGGGTCGTTTGGCCATGGCCGTCTAGTCCCGTTCTCCGTCTTCGCCGCCGTCCCGCGGTGCCTTGCCCTGCTCCGGCGCTTCCGGCGCGGGCGCTGCCGATTCCGGCGCCTCCGGCGCGGGCGCTTCCGACTCCGGCGCGGGCGCGTCCCGGTTTTCCTCCGCTTTCTTCTTCTCCTTCTTCTTCGGCTTCGGCGCGTGCGGGGGGGCCTCCACCACCCGGCCGCCCGCCTTCTCGATCGCCTCCCGGGCGCCCCGGGTGGCCCGGATGCCCTCCAGGGTCAGCGCCCGGGTCACCTCGCCGGAGAGCATCACCTTGACCCGCCGCACGCCGGCGCCGATCAGTCCGGCCTCGCGCAGGGTCTCCATGTTCACCACCTCCGCCTCCAGCCGGTTCAGGGCCGAAGTGCGCACCTCGGCGGTCGTCCGGCCCACCCTCGAGGTGAACCCGAACTTCGGCAGGCGCATCTGCAACGGCATCTGGCCGCCCTCGAAGCCCGGCCGCACGCCGCCGCCGCTGCGGGACTTCTGGCCCTTGTGGCCCGCCCCGCAGGTCTTGCCGCGGCCGCTGCCGATGCCGCGGCCCACGCGCCGCTTCGCCTTCTTCGCGCCCCGGGCGGGGCCCATGTCGTTAAGCCGCACCGCCGCCGTCCCCCGCCTTGCCCGCCGCCGGAGCGGAATCCACCGCCACCAGGTGGCGGATCTTGTCGATCATGCCCCGCACCGCCGGAGTGTCCTCGAGCTCCACCGTGTGGCGGATGCGGCGCAGGCCCAGCCCGGACAGGCAACGCCGGTGGCCGGGCCGGCTGCCGATCGCGCTTTTCACCTGCGTCACCTTGAGGGTCCCGCCGGTCATGCCCCGTCTCCGCCGCCGCCGATCTCCTCCACCGTCTTGCCCCGCCGGGCGGCGACCTCCTCCGGCGAGCGCATGTCGCGCAGGCCCTTGAACGTCGCCCGCACCACGTTGACGGGGTTGGTGGAGCCGTAGCACTTGGCCAGCACGTCCTGGACGCCGGCCAGTTCCAGCACGGCGCGCATGGCGCCGCCGGCGATCACGCCGGTGCCTTCCGAGGCCGGTTGCATGTACACCTTCGAGGCGCCGTGCCGGGCCCGGATCGGGTACTGCAGGGTGCGCCCGTCCAGGTTGACCGCGATCATGTTGCGCCGCGCCGCCTCCATGGCCTTCTGGATGGCCACCGGCACCTCGCGGGCCTTGCCGCGGCCGAACCCGACCCGGCCGTTGCCGTCGCCGACCGCGGTCAGGGCCGTGAAGCCGAAGATCCGGCCTCCCTTGACCACCTTGGCGACGCGGTTGACCTGGATCAACTTCTCCTGCAGGCCCTCCTCGTTCTTGTCCTCTTCCTTCTTGAACGCCATTTTTCAGTCTCTTCCGTCGATGCGGGCGGGCCTTCGGGCCCGCGCCGTCAAAACTCCAGCCCGCCCTCGCGGGCCGCCTCGGCCAGCGCCCGGACCCGCCCGTGATAGGCGTATCCGGAGCGGTCGAAAGCCACCCGGCCGATGCCGGCCGCCTTGGCGCGCTCGGCGATCAGCCTGCCGATGCCTGCGGCCGCGGCGACGTTGCCGGTCGCCGAGCCGCGGATGTCCTTCTCCACCGTCGAGGCGCAGGCCAGCACCCGGTCGCCGTCCGGCGAGATGATCTGCGCGTACATGTGCCGGGGCGAGCGGAACACGCACAAGCGGTTCTCGCCCAGCTCGCCGATCTTCGCCCTCGTTCGCCGCGCCCTGCGCAACCGGGCCGATTTCTTGACGCTCATGGCCTACTTCTTCTTCGCCTCTTTTCTGTACACCCGCTCGTCCGCGTAGCGGATGCCCTTGCCCTTGTACGGTTCCGGCGGACGGAACCTGCGGATCTCCGCCGCCACCTGCCCCACCTGTTGCCGGTCCGGGCCGCTGATCACGATCTCCGTCTGCGACGGGATCTCGGCGTTCACGCCATCCGGCAACGGATAGTCGATGGGGTGGGAATAGCCCACGGTCAGGTTGATGGTCCGCCCCGACAGCCGCGCCCGGTACCCCACCCCCTGCAGCTCCAGCTTCTTGCTGAAGCCCTTGCTGACGCCCGTCACCATGTTGTTGATCAGCGCCCGGAACGTGCCCGCCAGCGCCCGGGCGTGCCGGGAGCCGTTCCGCGCCGACACCTTCAGGGCGCCGTCCTCCCGGGACACCGCCACCTGGCGGTGCAGCGCCAGGTTCAGGCTGCCTTTCGCGCCCTTCACGGCGATCGCGCCCTCCGACAGGACGGCCTCCACCCCGTCCGGGACCGTCACCGGCGCGCTGGCTATTCTGGACATCGTCGGCCCCCGGCGTCCGCCGTCAAAAGACGGCGCACAGCACCTCGCCGCCCACGCCGGCGGCGGCGGCCTCGCGGTCGGTCATCAGTCCCTTGTCGGTGGACAGGATCACCACGCCGAGACCCGCCCGGTTCCTCGGCAGATCCTCCTTGCCCCGGTAGGCCCGCAACCCCGGCCGACTGACCCGGGTGATCTCCTCGATCACCGGCTTGCCCTCGAAATAGCCCAGCTCGACATCGATCACCGGCTTGCCGTCCTCCTCGCCGACGGCGAAGCCCTTGATGTAGCCCTCGCGCTCGAGCACCTCACTGATCGCCACCTTGATCTTCGACGACGGGCAACGCACATTCGGCATCCGCGCCATCTGCGCGTTGCGGATGCGGGTCAGGAAGTCCGCGATGGGATCCGACATACTCATCGTCCGGCCCCTACCAGCTCGCCTTGACCAGTCCCGGCACGTCGCCGCGCATCGCCGCCTCGCGCAACTTGTTGCGGCCGAGGCCGAACTTGCGGTAGACGCCATGGGCGCGGCCGGTGACGCCGCAGCGCCGCTGCAGGCGCACGGGACTGGCGTTGCGGGGCAGCTTCTGCAACCCCTCTTGGGCGGCCCACTTCTCCTCGTCGGAGGCTCCGGGATCCGCCAGGATCTTCTTCAGCCGAGCCCGGGCCGCCGCATGCTTCCGCACGGTCAGCTCCCGCTTCTTCTCCCGGGCGATCGTGGATTTCTTGGCCATATCGCACACTCTCCGCTATTGGGCCCCGCCGCCGTCCGGCGGGCCGTCCCCCGCCGCGGCCTTCGGCTTCGGCTTCGTTTTTTCCTTCGGCTCGGACTTCGGCTCCGCCTTCGCTTCGGGTTCCGTCTTGTCCTTCGCGGGCTTCGCCTCGGCCTTCGCGAGCTTCGCCTCGGCCTTCGCAGGCTTCGCTTCGGCCTTCGCGGATTTCGCCTCGGCCTTCGTCGGCTTCGCTTCGGCCTTCGCGGATTTCGCCTCACCCTTCGCAGGCTTCGCCTCGCCCTTCGCGGGCTTCGCCTCGGCCTTCGCGGGCTTCGCCTCGCCCTTCGCCGGCTTCGCTTCGGCCTTCGTCGGCTTCGCTTCGGCCTTCGCGGACTTCGTCTCGGCCTTCGCCGGCTTCGCCTCGCCCTTCGCCGGCTTCGCTTCGGCCTTCGCGGATTTCGCCTCGGCCTTCGTCGGCTTCGCTTCGGCCTTCGCGGATTTCGCCTCACCCTTCGCAGGCTTCGC
>CAYSVD010000210.1:0-9070 GCA_964434395.1 uncultured Pseudohongiella sp. | reverse complement strand
TCGGTCCTCGTTTCACGACATCCCCGCTGTTGCGCGCCGCATCTCGATGCCCATCCCCGTCGGTCCGCACACCGAACATCATGCCCGGGAGCGAAGGAGGGGCGCATGGCCAGCATCGCGACCGTCTGCCCCCGCCACCCGCTCCAGCGCGGTTGCACTCGCCAGCCCCGCAAGTGACGGCAACAGTGCCACCCGGCCATTATCAAGCAAGAAATTCAGATGTCAACCCCAAGTCTGTCGGTTGTCCAAGTCTGTCGGTCCTGTCTCCAAGCCCTGTTCACCAAACCGGTCTCCCGGCCAGTTCTCCACTTCGGGAACCCCAGGGATCCGACCCGGCTCCGACCCGGTCACGGGCGGGCTGCCGATTCCCCGAGCGAGCGGGGCATGGACCGGCGCCGTCTTGGTTCAGCCGTCCGTCCGCCCGGCGGCCGCTCATTTGGCCTTTCGGCAACCGCCTTCCCGCGCAGGGGAGCCTTTTCCCTCCGCCCCGCCGTCCAGGAGGGGCAACCTGCCTGTTCCAAGCCCGCGGACCGGCTCCGCGTCGCGGAGTCAGGACGAGCTGGGGCGGCAGGTGAAGGCGTTTTGGGGGGCGGTTGCCGGCCTGATGCGATGCCGCCCCGGCGGCGCTGGTTAGGGAGCTGGAGCGCGAGCAGGGCCGGATCGAGGCGTTGCTATGGCCAGCGGCGCCGAGGGGGTGGTGACGAAACCTCTACACACAAATTTCCAGACCGCGAGCATCCTTTCCTCGAGATTCCTTATTTCCTCGAGCATCTTGTCCTCGAGGCGGTCGAGCCGGGTGTCCATCCGCCTCATCGCGTGGAGGTGGAGCCCGATGGCTGTGCTCCACATGAGGACCACAACCCCGACGAGTACTTCGGTCGCCTCCATGTGGTTCTCCCGCAAGCCCGTCTGCGGCCAGCGGCCGCGGCGACCAGTATGGTAGCACAGCGGCGCGGAGAGCGCCCGTAGGCCCTGGCAACAGTAGGCCCTGGCAACACGCGGAAGGAGCAGAGGAAGGAGTAGAGCATGCTTGAGTACGTAAGCGGTTGTTTTGTTTGATGTTTAAGGTTTGCTTCTTTTGTTGCACAACCCCCTAAAGATAGGGCGAGAACAGCCAGGCGACGGCGTCGCGCACGCGCATCCAGCCCGGCCGCGCCCGCAATTGCGCGGCGTCCAGCCGCCTGGCCTGCCCGAGGGCGGCGCGGAAGTAGGCCTCGAGCTCCCCGGCGAAGTCGGCGCTGAACACCTCCACGCCCAGCTCGAAGTTCAGGCGCAGGCTGCGCGGGTCGAGGTTGAAGGAGCCGGTCAGGGTGTAGTTCCCGTCGATGAGGATGGCCTTGGTGTGGATGAAGGGCGGCGGCTGCAGGCGCACCTCGAGGCGCCGGGCCAGGATGTGGCGCAGGTTGTGTTGGGCGGCCCAGTGGGCCAGGTGCACGTTGGCGCGCTCCGGCAGCATGATCTTCACGTCCACCCCCCGCAGCCGGGCCGCGTTCAGCGCCCCCGCCAGATCGGCGCTCGGCAGGAAGTAGGGCGTCATGATCCAGATGCGGCGGCGGGCGGCGGCGAACACTCCGGCCAGCAGGTCGTTCAGCCGGTTCAGGTTCTCGTTCGGCCCGTCCAGGATCAGGCGGCTCCAGACGGCCGCGTCCGGCCGGTTCCGGTTGGCGGGCGCGAACGGGACCGTCTCGCCGGCGCAATGGCTCCAGTCCCTCAGGAAGGCCCGCTCGAGGTCGTCGGCGATCTTGCCGGTCGCGCGGAAGTGCAGGTCCCGCGCGCGCTTGGGGTTGTCGGGCTTGCGCACCAGGTGGCGGTCGCCGATGTTCTGGCCGCCGAAGTAGGCGCAGCGGCCGTCGACGGCCATGATCTTGCGGTGGTTGCGCATGTTCGCGTGCAGCGACGGCGGGAACAGCGAGAGGGGGTTGAACCGCCGGAAATTCAGGCCGCTGCGTTCCAGCCGGCGGGTGATGGCGGGGCGGTAGACCGTCCCGCCGAGCCCGTCGACGATCACCCTGACGTCCACCCCCCGGTCCCGCGCCGCCGTCAGGGCCCTAAGGAACCGCTCGCCGGTGCCGTCGTCCTGGAAGATGTAGGTCGACAGGCGGATCCGCTCCCGGGCGCCGGCGATGTCCTCCAGCATCATGGGGAACAGGCTCTCGCCGTTCTCCAGCAGCCTGATCTCGTCGCAGGAGCGCAGGCCCTCGCCGGTCAGCGACTCGCCGACCATGGAGAGGGGGCGCAGGCGGGTGCCGGCGGGTTCGGCGATGGTCTCGCTGCTGTCGTCCGGCGAGCGGGGCTGGTAGCTGCCCCGGGCGGCGCCGGCGACCCGGTTGATGCCGAACACCAGGTAGACCAGCGGGCCCGCGACCGGGATGACCAGGCAGAACGCCACCCAGGCCAGCGCCGACTTCGAGTCGTCCTTGGTCATCAGCGCGTGCAGGGCCCCGGTCAGGCCCATCGCGGTGACGGCGAGGCCCAGCAGCAGGCCGGGGAGCGGACCGGGCTCCACCTCAATCCGCCCCGTCCGGCGTGACGCTCGCGGCGAGCGCGCGGTGGTCCGACAGCCAGCGCCATTCGCCGCCGGACATGACGCGGATGTCCCGGGGCCGCAGCCCGCGCAGGTAGATGCGGTCCATGGGCAGGACCGGTGCGGCGGCGGGATAGGTCAGCGCCACGCGGCGGCGCACATGCTCGCAGGCCTCGACCAGCCCGAGGCGCGCCTTGAGCAGGCGGTGGGCCGTGCGGCGCCAGTCGTTGAAGTCGCCCGCCAGGATCAGCGGCGCGTCCGGCGGGACGTTCTCGGCGATGTGGCGCGCCAGCCGGGCCACCTGGCGGCGGCGCTCCCGCTCGAACAGGCCCAGGTGGGCGCACAGCAGGTGGATGCCGTTCTCCAGCACGCCGTGCAGGACGCCGCGCCGGGAAAAGCCCATGGCGGTGACGTCCACGTTGCGGGCGCTGGCGAAGGGCGTCTCGCTCAGGATCGCGTTGCCGTGGTGGCCCCGCTGGTGGATGGCGTTCCTGCCGTAGGCGTAATGGTCCCAGACCGCATCCGCCAGGTACTCGAACTGGCTGCCCTCCCGGCCGCCGGCCGGGCGCCCCCCGTCGCCGACGACTTCCTGCAGGAACACGACGTGGCTGCCGGTCCCGCGCAGGCTGTCGCGGATCCGGTCCAGGGTGAAGCGGCGGTTTCCCATGGAGAAGCCTTTGTGTATATTGAGGGTGAGGATCTTGATGGTTCGCATGGGCGGGCTTGCGGGTCCGGCCGGGGCCCCATTATGCCGGTCCGCTGTACCGCTATCCATAGGGCGTCCCGCAGGGCCCTGGAGGGGTCGCGATGGACACGAAGCAGGTCAGGAAAACGCTGGAGGCGCGCAAGGCGCAGCTGCGGGCCCGCCTTGAGAAGACCCACCGGCACATCTTCGGGCGGGACCGGCCGGTCAGCCCCAACTTCAGCGAGCAGGTCAAGGAGATGGAGAACGACGAGGTGGTCAGGGCGCTCAACGCGGAGGCCCTCGAGGAGCTCGCCGACATCGACCGGGCGCTCGGGCGGGTCGACGACGGCTCCTACCCCCGCTGCGGCCGCTGCGGCGGGGACATCGGCGAGGCCCGGCTGAAGGCGGTGCCCTACACCGACCGCTGCATCGGATGCGCCGAATGACCGGCCCCGGCCGGCGGTGTACAATGGGACGGCGCCGGGAGGCGCGGAGCGGTCAATAATGAGGAGCGAAACATGAAGACGATTCGGAAGATCGTGGTGGTCATCGACGCCAACGAGGATCTCTCCGGCGCGCCGGACGGGATGCCCATCGAGTTGCGCAAGGCCCTGCGGCTGGTCGCCGACAAGGGCGCGGCGGAGCTGAAGCTGATCAGCGTCGGCTACGAGCGCTACCTGTCCTACGGTTTCCGAAGCATCGGCTACGACTACATGAAGCTGCGGCAGGAGTACTGCGGACGGCTGGCGGAGACCATGGACGCGCTGGCGGCGAAGCTGAAGGCGGACGGCTTCGACAACGTCAGTTGCGAGGTGGCCTGGGCCCACCCCCGCTACGAGCAGATCGTGGGCATGGCGCAGGCCTTCGGGGCCGACCTGCTGATCCAGCACTGCCGCTCCCACGCCGAAATCAAGCATCACCACCTGACCCACGACAGCTGGGAGCTGGTCCGGCACTGCCCGTTGCCGTTGCTGCTGGTCAAGGACCGGGAGTGGGGGGATCCGGTCACCCTGATCGCGGCGGTGGACCCGGTGCACCAGCACAGCAAGACGCTGAAGCTGGACGAGACCATCATCGACGCCGCCCGGACCCTGGCCGGCCAGGCGGGCGGCGCGGCGCACGCCGTCCACGCCTTCGCCGAGAAGGCGCGCCCGTTCGCCGCCCACGGCCGGATCAAGCGGGAGCACCAGGCCGCCTTCGACGAGCTGATGGCGCCGTACGGCTTTCCCGACGACCGCCGGCACCTGATCGACGAGACGCCCGTCTACGCCCTGGGGCAGTACAGCGAGGAGCTGGGCGCGGACGTCATCGTCATGGGCGCCATCTCCCGCTCCCGGCTGTCCGAGGCGCTGGTGGGCAGCACGGCGGAGACGGTGCTCGACTACGTCAAGACCGACGTGCTGATCGTGAAGCCGGAGGCGCCGCGGTAGGCGCCGGCCGTCACGCTCCGGAACCCCCGTCCGTCCCGAGCCGGGCGCCGCAGAACCGGCAGAAGGCTCCGTCCGGCTCGTGGCCGGCCCTTCCGCAGCCGCCGCAGCGCCGCCCCCCGTCCCGGCGCCGGGCCTGCGCCTCGGCGAAGAGCTCCGCGCCGATGATGCCGGTCGGCACGGCGATGATGGCGTAGCCGCAGATCATCGCCAGCCCGGCGACGAACTGCCCGAACGGGGTCTGCGGGGAGATGTCGCCGTAGCCCACCGTGGTGATGGTGACGATCGCCCAGTAGATGGAGCGGGGAATGCTGGTGAAGCCGTGGCGCGGCCCCTCGATCAGGAACATCAGCGCGCCGAAGATCACGATCAGGGTCAGCACCGAGAACAGGAACACCAGGATCTTGCGCCGCGCGTGCGTGAGGGCCCGGTACAGCAGGTCGGCCTCCTTCGCGTAGCGCAACAACTTGAGGATGCGGAAGATCCGCAGTATCCGCATGATGCGGACCACGATCAGGTACTGGGCCGACGGATACACGAAGGCGATGTAGGTCGGCAGCACCGATGCCAGGTCGATCAGCCCGTAAAAGCTGAGCGCGTACCCGCGCCGGTTCCGCGCGCTGTACAGCCGCAGGCAGTACTCGATGGTGAAGGCGATGGTGAAGAACCATTCGAGCCGGCGCAAGGCATCGCCGTGACGCGCGTTGAAGGAGGGCACCGAATCCAGCATGACCGCCGCCACCGAGACGACGATCATGCCGATCAGCACGACGTCGAAAGCCCGTCCGGCCCTCGACTCGAAGCCGAAAATCACCTCGCGCAGGCGCTCCCTCGGGGAGACGCCGCCGCTTTCGGTGGATGCCATGGAACCGGGAGCGCGGCGGCGGTCAGGGCCTGATGCCCGGCGCCGCCGCCGCGTCCGCCGCCTTAGCCGATCGGGATGCGGCGGCTTTCCGGCGCGGCGGGCTCCGCCCGGCGCGGGACGCTCAGGGTCAGCACTCCGTCCTTGAAGCCGGCCCGGATGTCCTTCTCGCCGACGCCGGGGCTGACGCTGAAGCTGCGGGAGATGGAGCCGTGGGAGCGCTCCCGCCAGATCACCTTGCCTTTCTTCCTCTCCTCCGCCTCGGTGCGCTTGCTGGCCGAGACGGTCAGCACGTCGTTGAGCAGCGTCACCTCGATGTCCTCCCTGCGCACGCCCGGCAGGTCGGCGTGGATCTCGTAGGTGTCGTCCGTCTCGTGCACGTCCACGCGCATGCCGGCCAGCGAGCCCTCGCCGGCGCCCTGCGCGGAAAGCCCGCCGGCGGCGGGGAAGAAGTCGTTGAACAGCGAGTCGAAGTCCAGGACCCGCTTGCGGGGGATCAGGTTCATGTCGGTCACCTCGTGAAGTCCGATACGTTCGCCAAGGGCCGCGGAGCGGCCCGCCCGCATCGAAACCTTGGGACGGGCGGGCCGGTTTTCAAGCCGCCCGGGCGGGCGCCGCGGCCCGTTTTGACCCAGGTCAAGAAAATGCGCCCGCCCGGGCGGCTCAGCCGGCGTTCTTGATCATGTCGCGGGCGATGATGAGCTGCTGGATCTGGCTGGTGCCCTCGTACAGCCGGAACACGCGCACGTCGCGGTAGAAGCGCTCCACCGCGTACTCGGCCATGTAGCCGGCGCCGCCGTGGAGCTGCACGGCGCGGTCCGCGACGCGCCCCGCCATCTCCGAAGCGAACAGCTTGCAGGCCGAGGACTCGGCGCTGACGGCCTCGCCCCGGTCCCGCCGGCGGGCGGTCTCCAGCGCCATGCACCGGGCGGCGTAGCATTCCGTCCGCGAGTCGGCCAGCATGGCTTGGATCAGCTGCTGCTCGGCGATCGGCTTGCCGAACTGCTTTCGGTCCATGGCGTAGCCCAGGGCGTCGCGGATCAGGCGCTCGGCGACGCCGACGCACACCCCGGCGATGTGCAGGCGTCCCCGGTCCAGCACCTTCATGGCGGTGACGAAGCCCTCGCCCTCCGCGCCGATCATGTTCCCGGCCGGCACCCGGCAGTCCCGGAGGACCACGTCGCAGGTCGTCGAGCCGGCCTGGCCCATCTTCCGGTCCACCGGCCCCAGCTCCAGCCCCGGCGCGTCCCGCTCCACCACGAAGGAGGAGATGCCGCGGGCGCCGCTCCCGGCCGGGCCGGTGCGGGCCATGACGTTGAAGGTGCGGGCGACCTTGGCGTTGGTGATGAAGCGCTTGACGCCGTTGAGCACGTAGCAGTCGCCGTCGCGCGCCGCGGCGGTCTTCAGGGAGGCCGCGTCCGAGCCGGCGTCCGGCTCGGTCAGGCAGAAGCAGCTGATCCACTCGCCGGAGGCGTAGCGCGGCAGGTACTTCCGCTTCTGCTCCTCCGTGCCGGCCATGACGATGGCGGCCGAGCCGATGCCGTTGTTGGTGCCCAGGATGGAGCGGAACGCGGGCGAGGTGCGGCCCAGGGAGATGGCCGCGAGCATCTCCTCCTCCATGGTCAGGCCCAGCCCGCCGTACCGCTCCGGGATGGTCAGCCCGAACAGGCCCAGCGCCTTCATCTCCTCGAGGATGT
This sequence comes from uncultured Pseudohongiella sp., assembly GCA_964434395.1. Taxonomy (GTDB): domain Bacteria; phylum Pseudomonadota; class Gammaproteobacteria; order Pseudomonadales; family Pseudohongiellaceae; genus UBA9145. Next base: position 1,875 of record CAYSVD010000210.1, on the reverse strand, counting down.
CGTCGGGCACCCGGCCCTCCGCCGCCAGCCGCTCCTCCGCCGGCTCCAGCCGCTCGCGCACGAAGCGGTCGATGGCGTCCACCAACTGGCCGAGGGTGTCGGCGTCCCTGATCATGCGCGTCTCCGGTTCCGGGGGGAAGGCATAGTGCCACAGGCGCCGCTGGCGCGCGACGGCGGCGCAGGACACGGCGGCGCAGGACACGGCGGCGCAGGACACGGCGGCGCAGGACACGGCGGCGCAGGACAGGAAGGACAGGACACACCCAACACACACCAACACACCAACACACCAACACACACACCAACACCAGTCTGGACATTTCAGCAAAAAGGCAACACAATACCCATTCAAGAAGTGGGAACGAAACGGAAAACCCGTGAGCAATCCTGAGAAAGAGAGACGGGCAGGAGAAATAGCTAAAATGCTTAACGATACGGAGAGATGGCATTCTCATGCCAGGCCGATCAACAGGGAAGTTCTTCGTACCGAAGTCGGTTTACAAATTGACGAGTTGGAAACAGAGGATAAATTATTTAAATACGTCATGGAGTACTTTGAATTGCTCGTCAGTTACATGAATAAAAATAAATTACACTTCTTTGTTCAATCCAAGGAGTATTCACCATGAAACAAAAAAACACCCCCCCATTGGACGAGAAAGAAATCATCAAGAAAAACCCGATGATCTGCGAGGAAGCGCTTGCTGGTTATGCGGAGGTCACGCGAATACTGCGATCATTGGAAAAGGCGGGCATCGTGCCCCAGCCCGGTCACGACATTGAACCGCCCCTCGGCACAAGAAGTGGGCAGCGACCGGATCGCTGAACGCCAGCGGTTGGGCCGGACAACGGCGCGGCTGATGCCGCCGCCGGAACTTCCATTGCGGCATGAACCCGCCGCCGCCATGCAACACCAACGCCGTCGCACGCCGCGGCGGTCTTCAGGGATGCCGCGTCCGAGCCGGCGTCCGGCTCGGTCAGGCAGAAGCAACTGATCCACTCGCTGGCGGCGTAGCGCGGCAGGTACTTCCGCTTCTGCTCCTCCGTGCCGGCCATGACGATGGCGGCCGAACCGATGCCGTTGTTGGTGCCCAGGATGGAGCGGAACGCGGGCGAGGTGCGCCCCAGGGAGATGGCCGCGAGCATCTCCTCCTCCATGGTCAGGCCCAGCCCGCCGTACCGCTCCGGGATGGTCAGCCCGAAAAGGCCCAGCGCCTTCATCTCCCCGAGGGTGTCGTCGGGCACCCGGCCCTCCGCCGCCAGCCGCTCCTCCGCCAGCTCCAGCCGCTCGCGCACGAAGCGGTCGATGGCGTCCACCAACTGGCCGAGGGTGTCGGCGTCCCTGATCATGCGCGTCTCCGGTTTGGGGGGAAGGCATAATGCCACAGGCGCCGGCGGCGCGGGACAGGAAGTTGTGAGAGGAAGTTGTGAGAGAGTTGCGTCGAATCCCAAGGGTAGTCTACAATCGTCCCGTCGGCGCCCCGCGCCCCGGCGGCCGGAAGGCCGCCGCCTGTCGGGCAGGCCGGACTCCTCCGTGCAGGCAGGTATGGAACGCCGGGCGGGGGAGTTATAATCAAGACACGGACGGCAATCGGCGCGGTTTCGTCGAGGGCCAGTCGGAACATAAGAAGGAGACAGGCGGTCCGACCGTGAAGCGCCGGGGAGAGGAAAATTCCGAACGGGTCCGTCCGTCGATGGTCGGCGCCCCGTTTGATGTGGTCGGGATCCTGGCCGTGGTCCGCGCCGGAGAGGATCGCATCCGGACTTCCAGACCCTGGCCGGGTTCCCTGGCCTCGTCGACGGCTTCTTGTCTGGCGCGTGGGCGCGGGCCGCGGAAAAGGATCGCGGACGGCGCCCACGCGCCAGACAAGAAGC
>CAYSVD010000209.1:0-5873 GCA_964434395.1 uncultured Pseudohongiella sp. | reverse complement strand
GGACGCGCGATGGGAAAAACGGACGGGCCGGGCGGGCGGCGGGGCTTCCGCCTCCCCGCCCGCGCCTGGCTGTTGCAGGCGAAGGCCCGGCGCCACCTGCCGCCGGTGGCGCGGGGGCTCGCCGGCCTGGCGCTGGTGGGGCTCGGCCTGCTGGGCTTCCTGCCGGTGCTGGGGTTCTGGATGATCCCGCTGGGCCTGGTGTTGCTCGCCACCGACATCCCGCCCCTCGGCCGCTGGGTGCGCCGGCGGTTGCGCCGCATGCGCGGCCGCCGCGGCTGAAGGTCAGGGCGCCGGCCGCGCGGACTCGGCGGGCCGGTCGGCGTACTGCACGATGCGGCGCCCGCCGTCCCGCCCGAAGCGCACGATGCTGTGGGCGCAGTTGTGCAGGCGCGGCGGGGCCCACAGCTCCGCCATCGGCCGCCCCTCGAAGCGGCACAGCAGCGACTTGATCAGGGCGCCGTGGCTGACCACCGCCACGGCGCCGCCGGGATGCCGTCCGGCCATCGCCTCGACGGCCTCCAGCGCCCGGCGCTGCAGCTCGAAGAAGGTCTCGGCGCCGTCCGCCGCGAAGCGGTGGGGCTCGCGCCAGAAGCGCCGGAACGCCTCCGGCTCGCTCGCCTCGACCTGGTCGTACAGGCGGCCCTCCCAGGGCCCCAGGCGGATCTCCCGCAGGGAGTCCAGGTACTCGATGTCGGCGCCGTCGAACAGGTGCCCGGCCGTCTGCCGGGCGCGCAGGCTGGTGCTGCAGTAGATGCGGTCGAGGCGCAGCGCGCGCAGGCGCGGCGCCAGCGCCCGCGCCTGGCGCGCGCCCCGCTCGGTCAGGCGCGAGTCGCTCTGCCCCTGGACGCGCCGCTCCCGGTTCCAGTCGGTCTCCCCGTGGCGGATCAGGTGCAGCTCCACGGCTATTCCGCGCGGACCCGCCGCACCGCGTCCAGCCAGCCCTCGTGCGCCCGCCGCCGCCAGGCCTCGTCCTTTTCGGGCGCGAACTCCCGCTCCGGCCGCCACTTCTCCGCGATCTCCTCGAGCGAGCCGAACAGCCCCGCGCGCAGCCCGGCCAGGAAGGCGGCGCCGAGGGCCGTGGTCTCGGTGAGGGCCGGGCGGAGCACCCGGCGGCCGAGCGCGTCCGCCAGCCGCTGCGCCACGAAGTCGTTGCCGGCCATGCCGCCGTCGATCCGCAGGGTCCGCGCCTCGGCGCCGTCCTCGGCCATGGCATCGACCAGGTCGCGGGTCTGCCAGCACGCGGACATCAGCGCCGCCGCCGCGATCTCGCCGGCGCCGGTGTCCCGGGTCATGCCGAGGATGGCGGCCCGGGCGCCGGGATCCCAGTGGGGCGCGCCCAGCCCGGTGAAGGCCGGCACCAGATGGACGCCCAGGTCGTCCGCGGCCTCCCGCGCCAGCCGCTCCGAGTCGGCGGCGCTCCCGATCAGCTTCAGCTTGTCCCGAAGCCACTGCACGGTGGCCCCGGCCATGAAGATGCTGCCCTCCAGCGCGTAGGTGGGCCTTCCGTCGAGCCGCCAGGCGACGGTGCCGAGCAGCCGGTTGCGGGACATGACGGGCTCCGCGCCGGTGTTGACCAGCAGGAAGGCGCCGGTGCCGTAGGTGCATTTGGCCATGCCCCGCTCGAAGCAACCCTGGCCGAAGGCCGCCGCCTGCTGGTCGCCGATCACGCCGGCGACCGGCGCCGCCGCGCCCAGGACGGCCGGGTCCGTCGTCCCGAAGTCCGCCGCGCTGTCCATCACCTTGGGCAGCACGGCGCGGGGGATGGAGAACAGCTCCAGCAGATCCTCGTCCCACTCCTGGCTGCGGATGTTGAACAGCAGGGTGCGCGCGGCGTTGCTGGCATCGGTCAGATGGACGGCGCCGCCGGTGAGCCGCCACAGCAGGAAGCTGTCGATGGTGCCGAAGGCCAGCTCCCCGGCCTCGGCCCGGGCCCGGGCCCCGGGCGCGCGCTCCAGGATCCAGCGCAACTTGGTGGCCGAGAAGTAGGGGTCCAGCAGCAGGCCGGTCTTCTCGCGCACGGTTTCGGACAGCCCCCGGTCCCGCATCTCCCGGCAGAAATCGGCGGTGCGCCGGTCCTGCCAGACGATGGCCCGGTGCACCGGCTCGCCGGTGGCGCGGTCCCAGACCACGGTGGTCTCCCGCTGGTTGGTGATGCCGACGCAGGCCAGGTCGTCCGCCGCGACGCCCGCCCGCTCCAGCGCGGCGCGGCAGCTGTCCAGGGTGGTGCGCCAGATCTCCTCCGGGTCGTGCTCCACCCAGCCGTCGCGCGGGTAGTGCTGGGCGATCTCCTGCTGGCCGGCGCCCGCCACGGCGCCCGAGCGGTCGAACACCAGCGCCCGGCTGCTGGTGGTGCCCTGGTCGATGGCGAGGATGTGCTCGGACATGGGGCGGCGTCGGCGGCGCGGGACGGCCACAGGGACGGCCATCTTACACCAGGCGGCCGCAGGCGGTGTGATAGGCTTGGCGGCCCGAACGACAGGGGATCCCCTCATGATCACGACGCTCAGGCGCGCGCGGCGGCCGGCGGGGCCGGCCGTCCTCCTCGCGCTCCTCGCGGCCGCCGCCGCGCCGGCCCAGGACGGCGCCTATCCCGACGCCCGGCACGGCGGCAACTACATGCACAACTACTACCTGCCGCCGGCCCCGTCCAGCACGCCGTGGGCGCCGGCCTGGTCCCCCGACGGCGAATGGATCGCCTTTTCCATGCACGGCTCGATCTGGAAGGTGGAGCTCGCGACCGGCATCGCCCGCGAGCTGACCGCGGACGCGGCCTACCATTCCTCGCCGGACTGGTCGCCGGACGGCCGCTGGATCGCCTACACGGCCGACCACGGGCATCGGCGCATCCAGCTGCGCATGCTGGATCTGGAGACCGGCGAGACCTGGGCGCTGACCGACGACGAGGGGGTGTACGCCGATCCGGCCTTCTCGCCGGACGGCCGCCGCCTGGCGTACGTCTCGACCCGGCCCAACGGCCACTTCAACGTGTTCGTCCGCGCCGTCCGGGACGGGCGGTGGGCGGGGGAGCCGACCGCGGTCACCTCCGACAACGACTTCGGGCGGGACCGGCTGTACTTCGGGCCGATGGACATGCACATCAGCCCGGCCTGGCTGGCCGGCGGGCGCGAGCTGCTGCTGGTGTCCAACCGGGACGTCCCGCTGGGCTCCGGCGACCTGCTGCGGGTTCCGGCCATCACCCAGGGCATCGTCCACGCCGAGACCGTCCTGAGCGAGCAGAGCCTGTACCGGACCCGGCCCGACGCGTTCCGGGGCCGGGTGGTCTACTCCTCGACCCGGGGCGCGGCGGACGAGTACAACAACCTGTACCTCCTGCCCGCCGAAGGCGGCGCGCCCTACAAACTCACCTTCTTCGAGCACGACGCCTTCCACCCGCGCTGGTCGCCGGACGGCGAATGGATCGCGTTCGTGTCCAACGAGTCGGGGCTGCCCCGGCTGATGTTGCTGGAGACCCACGGCGGCCGGCTCGAGCCGGTGGACATCGCCGGACGCCGCTGGCTGCGCCCGACCGGGGCGCTGAAGGTCAGGGTCGTCGATCCCTTGAGCGGCGGGCCGGTACACAACCGGGTCCACCTGACCGCCGGCGACGGGCGCTTCTACGCGCCGGACGACGCCTACGCGCGCGTGTCCGGCCGGGGCGATCCGGTCTTCCACAACGACGGCGAGTTCGTCGTGACCCTGCCGGCGGGTCCGGCCCGCCTGACCGTGGTCCGGGGCTTCGAGCACTTCCCCCAAACGCTGACGGCGGACGTCGCCGCCGACGAGGTCGCCGAGCTGGAGGTCCGGCTGGAGCGCCTGACCGACATGGCGGCCCGGGGCTGGCACAGCGCCTCCACCCACGTGCACGCCAACTACGCCGGCAACCTCCGCAACACGCTGGAGAACCTGATGATGATGTCGCGGGCGGAGGACCAGGACCTGGTGCTGGAGCAGGTGGCGAACAAGGACAACCGCATCCTCGACCGGCGCTTCTTCGTGCCGGGCGGCGGTCCCCATCCCGTCTCGGAGCCGGATCAGGTGGTGGTGGTCGGCCAGGAGTACCGCCCGCCGTTCTACGGGCACGTGTTCATGTTCGGCCTGCGCGACCACCTGATCTCGCCCTACGTCACCGGCTACGAGGGCACCGCCATCGACAGCCTGTACCCCTCCAACACCGACATGCTGCTCAAGGCCAAGGCCCAGGGCGCGGCGACCGGCTACGTGCATCCCTTCGCCGGCGACGGGGATCCGCTGCGCGAGGACCTGGGCCGCGCCAAGGGCTTCATCGTGGACGCGGCGCTCGGCGCGGCGGACGCGCTGGAGTGGTCGGACGCGAACCGCGCGGGCTTTTATCCGCTGTACGCGGTGTGGAGCAACGGGATCAGGGTGGCGGCCGTCGGCGGCGAGGACTCCATCAGCTCCCTGCACCGCAGCAAGCTGATCGGCTCGTTCCGCACCTACGTCCACACGGGCGGGGCGGCCCCCGACATGCATGCGTGGCTCGACGCCATGAAGAGGGGCCGCGCCTTCGTCAGCTCCGGGCCGCTTTTGGAGCTGCGGGCCGGCGCGGCCTGGCCGGGCGACACCGTCAGGCTGGAGCGGCCGGGCCCGGTGGTTTTGTCGGGCCGGCTGCGCTCGATCGCGCCGGTCGGCGAGGTGCGGCTGGTCTGCGACGGCGAGACCGTCGAGCGCTTCCGCGTCGGCCGGGACAACCGGCTGGACTTCGCGCATGAGATCGAGATCGCCCGCAGCGGCTGGTGCCATCTGCGGACCGAGGGGGAGCCGGAGGACCGCTTCCCGATGGACGCGGGCTACGCGCAGGCCTTCACCAACCCGGTCTGGTTCGAGGTGGCGGGCGAGCCGGTCCGCGACGCGGCCTCGGCCGAATACGCCCTGGAGTGGATCGACCGGCTGGAGGAGCTGGCGGACGCCTGGCCCGGCTGGCGGGGGGCGGACCAGCGCGAGCATGTGTTCGGGCAGTTCGAGCGGGCCCGGGAGGTGTACCGGGGGTTTCTCGAGTGATCGCGCTTGCGTAGGCATCCTGACTTGTCCGCAGGATGCGGGCTTTGAGCAAGCGCCGATGCGCCAGCGGCGACGGATGGAAGATTCAGGAAAACGACATCCCGTGAGATGCTGAACAGGCTTGATCAGAGACTTGATCTGACCAACTTGGATAACAGCTTATAATAACCGGCGCTTTTTCCAACTCTTTGCGGGTCGTAATTGACCGCTTTGATTAAGCCGTGATAGTCCGAAACCAGCTCGGGAAACACGGATTCAAGGAATGACCTCGGATCGGTTTTCCAGTCCATTGTCGTTCCATCCGAACCGATCAACTCGGACAAGCTCCACACAATAGGAATGATGAATCCGTCCGGATAATCGAACTCCACTGGCAATTGATAAAAACGGGTTTTGGGCCGAGTCCTAGTGTGCTTTTTCTTGTCGAAAGATTTCTTGTTGGAAATGTGAGTTCGAACCGAATTGATCCTTCCGAACCCCGGAGATGCTTTGTTGTAAGCGGCCGGGAAGTGCTCGTAGATCCAGTCAAACAATCTAGGAAGGTCGCCCATCAGGTCAAGAGCCGACTTGATCTCGGGGTGGTGGAGTCTTCGCACCGGGCCATCTTGTTCGGCTATGGCATCATTCTGCATCAGGACTTCAAATGTTTTCAGGCACTGACCCTTGTTGCTGTATATCATGACGGGGTTTATCTTCACGTCCGGGATATTATTCCCTGACTCCCGGTTAAGAGGCGGTTTTTTGAGGAAAAACCGATCAAAAGCTAAAGTTTTTCAGAATCTTACCGCAAAACCATGCATCTCAGTCATTTTCACCTGTGAGGTGCACCATGAAAAGAAGGGAATTCCCCCCCG
>CAYSVD010000208.1:0-4541 GCA_964434395.1 uncultured Pseudohongiella sp. | reverse complement strand
GGCTCGCGCGGGGCGGGCATCTCCGGGTTGCCGTTCGTCGGTTCCGCATCTCCGGCTTTGCGCCGCCTGCGGACCGCCCCCGGCCATCTCGTCGCCAGCGGGCGGCCGGTCCCAAGCCGGCGGCAGACGAGGAGATCGGCGATCCAGCGGACGGTCTGGCGGCACGGGCTGTGCGGACCGCCTTCCGCCGGTTCCGGGTGTCTCTGGCGCCGGGCGGCCCGGCCAGATCCTGCGAAGGAGCGGCATGTGTTATACTACTTCGCAGGTTCCACCGACTTCAGGATCCGGACTGTCATGTCGCAGTCAGCCGCAGCCTCTTTCTTGGCCGACGCCCACGTCTTCGACCGGCGCGAGTACGCTGTCGCCGTCGGCAAGGTGCAGGAAGACTCCGAGGTCGAGGCGATGCTCGATCGGCACATCCGGGCCCGCGAGATCAAGCATGTCGCCGAGGATGTCTACTGTGCGCTTCTCCCGGGGTGCCAGCGCCCCGATCGATATCCGGCGCCGCCTTACCTGGTGGCGGGCCGGTTGCGGCCGGGGGCCGTCCTCGCTTATCACTCCGCCCTCGTTCTCCATGGCTGGGCCTATTCCGCGACGCATTGCGTTGTGGATGCGTTTTCGCCCGCGGGTAACGAAAAGCTCTTTATCGATGGGGTGTTCTACGATTTTCAGGAGTGTCGCCCGGGCATCGTCCTGGGCGGAGAGCGGCCGGGGGACGGCATCGAGATCGTCACATGCATGGGCGTTGGCATTCGTATAACGACGGCTGAGCGGACGATGGCCGACCTGTTCGACCGCCCATCAAGGGGGGGCGACACCTTGGTGGAGTCGATTGATTACACCAAAAACCTTGACGGCGCCGCATTGGTTCGGCACATGCGGGCACTGGGGAATGCGGCGGCGGCGGCGGCCATGGGATTCTGGCTGGAGAGTCGACGGGACCGGCACCGCGTGGGCGATGCCGATCTAGATGAATTGCGCGCTCTCGCCCCGCAGGAGCCGGTGTACGCCTTGGGAGCCAATGAAGGTTATGGCGGGATATTGTTTGTTGAGGGGTGGAATGTCTTCCTCCCAGAAAGGTTCGTGGAGCCCGAGATGAATGGTGACCGCTGGTCCGACCTTGATCTGTAGATGGCGCATCCTACATACACTGAATTACGGTATTTGGCCTAGGAGACTGGGTACCGAGAGGATGCGCTTGAGCTAATGCTTCGGCTTTTCAGTGTTCTGCGGGCGATCACGCAAGATAAGTTCCTACGTGATCGGCTGGCCATCAAAGGAGGGACAGCTCTCAACGTTTTCCACCTCAATCTTAATCGGCTGTCCTTGGACATCGACCTTGAGTACATCGGGCATGTAGAGGATAAATATGTGCAGGCCGATAGGGATGTTATTGAGGGGAAGCTGTTGCAGATACTGGACGACCAAGGATATCGTCTCAATGATAATAGCCGATGCGGTCAGGGCGGGAGCAATTTGATCGCGGACTTCGATTCGGCCCTCGGCGGGACATCAAATCTGCGTATCGACCTCGGATACGTCTACCGCCAGCCGTTACTTGGCGTCTCCCGCATGCCCTCAGCGGAAATCGGCGGGCGGGGTGTGACAGGCATGTTGGTTTTCGACATAATGGATGTGTTTGTAGGCAAGCTCACGGCGCTCACCCAGCGCGTCGCGGCTCGCGACCTTCATGATGTAAAGAGCATCGTGGCTAAATGGGATGAGATGAATATGGATATGGGAATCGTGAGGCCAGCTTTCATCGTTGCGGTCACTGCATCCCGTGAAGGCTGGAAGAAGCGTCGGCTCGAAAGTCGGGGCGATGACCCTTATAAGGAATATGAAAAGCTTGCGAGATGCATCCCGCGCATCTATTCCCGTAGCGGAAACGAGATCGTGACATGGTTCAACGATAGCATCGATCTGTGTCGGGAGCGATTCGGTGATCTGCTGGTGCTTGCTCCTGGGGAGCAAAGGTTTGTCGACGGCGTCATAAAGCGCGGCAAAAACGAAGCCGGTCTTCTGACCTCACGCCCCTGGCTGCGCGACAGAATCGCCGCATGGCCGAAGCTTGAGTGGGTGTGCCGGCGGGCGCGGAGGGATCAAGACCAAGGCATGTAGGAGGGTGGGTGATCCCGCCGCGTCCGGGTCCGATTTCGGAGCCTGGTCCGCCAGCGTGGGCGGTAGGGCGCTGGTTCTCTTGCGGGGCGGTCGCTGGCGGGGGTGTGTCGCTGGAGTGAGGATCCGCTGGTAGGCGTCGCTGGTTGTTTCGCTGGTGTGATGCTCCGCTGGTCCCATCGCTGTTCTCGCTGATCTTTATTTCGCCGCTGGTGTGGAGTGGTGCTGGGGTGGTGGTGCCGCTGGCGGTGTTGCGTCGCCGGTCTCGTCGATGTTGCTTCTCTGATCTCCTCGCCGCTGGCTCGTGGCTGGCGTTTTTTGCGCCGGTGTCGCGTCTCCATCCTCGCCGGGCGGGCGGGCATCACCGGCTCCGCCCCGGTGTCGCCGTGCCGGAGGCCCACGCCAGTCCCGCAACCGGGCCGCCGACAGGCCGGCTTCCCGGCTTCTCAGGGGGTAGGGGCCTGCCTGCGGCGGCCCATGTGCGCCCCACGTGGCGGACGGGGCTGGTGTCGCTTCGCCGGGGCGGGGCGGGCGTCTCCCGGTCCCGGCAGTCCCTTTCCGGGCGTGTACGGCTCGCTGGGCGGCGCAGGAGACGGCACGGGGCCCCCCCGGCGGGCTTCTCAGGAGCATGGGCGCCCGCCGGCGTTCCTGGCCCGGCCCGGCCGGGACCGCCGGTCGCTGTCGCCGGGGAAGTCGCCGCCGGCATGCCCCCGGTCATCATCCCAGCGCCAGCCCCAGGCCAGCGGCGGACAGGCGGTTCAGCGATATAGCGAGCGACGGCGCCCCGACCGCGCTCGACCGATCATAGATGGGCAGCCCGGATGGGCAGCCCGGTACGCGACTCGCCCTCGGTTACGGTATAATCGGTCGACTCGGACGCAAGAGAACCATCGGGGGAACACCATGAGCCAGGACAAAGGTGATCTGGGCAAGGCGGCCATCGAGCCGGACGGCAGGCCCAAATACCTGTTCACGCCCGGCGTAGCCCTTACGCCGCCCCATCTGGCCGGGCGATCGGATACGCTGGAAAAGATAAGCGAAGGCATTGTCAAAATGCACGCCACGCCGAGCGGCGGCCGCCCGATACTGATGTACGGTCCGCGGGGGATGGGGAAGACGGCGCTCTTATCAGAGATCGAGAGCGATCCCCCTTACGGCGCCGACATCAGGCAGACCACGCCTGCCGTCGGCTTGGCGAACATAAACAACATCCCCGCGTTGATGCTGTCCGGAAGGGGGGAATGGAAGAACATAGTCTCCAACATTCACCTTAATGTCCCCCTTATCGGGTTGGGATTGGATATGAATCGACACGAAACCGCCGAGTACATGAAACACCGGATCATCGATAAGTGCAAGAGGGAGCCCATGGTGCTGATTGTAGATGAGGCGCACAAACTCTCGTCGGAGACCGGGGCTTTCTTCCTGAACTATTGCCAGGACATAGTCAAATACTCCAATCTCCTGCTGGTGCTGTCCGGAACGCCGGACACCGCCAGCATCGCTCGGCGCGTGGGAGCGACGTACATTACACGGGGACAGAAGGAAACCGTAGGCAATCTACTTTGCGAAGACGCAAAGGCCGCGATCAAGATACCAATCCGGGAACACAACGTATCCATCGATGACGACGTACTCGAAAGAGTTGTCGCGGACTGCCAAGGATTTCCTCATTTTCTGCAGATATGGGGGGAGAATCTCTGGGGCGCACGTACCCGGCCGAACATGGACCATATTGGGGAGAGGGAATACCAAAACGCTGTAGAAGGGGCGGTAAAAGATAAAGCCTCACTCTATGAATTCTATTTCAAGGACATAGATCTATTGGAATATCACGCCCCCGCGACAGCATTGGCGCTGGAGTTTCAGGATCGCGCCGAGATAGATGAGGATGAAGTCAAAGAGATCATATCCGGATACATCGATCAAAATTTGAATGACGTGGACGGGGACAAGGAAAGCGCTAGGGTTTACGAGCATCTTATGGGGCATGATGTGCTATGGTGCCCTTCGGATGACGTCGCCGAAGTCGCGATGCCAAGCTTCCACCCCCACATCATGCAACGGTTCAAGAAAAGAATGGCCGCGAGAATGCGCCTCCATCCGGAGCGGGCGATGGATGCGAGGTATTCGCAACTACTGGATCGCATCAGGGAGAACGAACGTCCGCGGGGCGGCGAAGGGCGCTGAACCGCCGTCAAAAGAAGTCTGGCCAGCCAGGCGACGTCCGACCCGGAGAATTCCCGGGATTGGGGCCGAGCTGGACGAAGCCTCCGGGTCCCGGTCAGGTTCCGTATCCGGTTGAGTATTGGTATAGCCCGGTTCCGGTTGAGGCGGAGTGGGTGAAGGGTGATGATGTGGAGCCGCGTCCTGGTCCGATTTCGGAGCCTGGTCCGCCGGCGTGGGCTGTTGGGAGGTAGTGG
>CAYSVD010000207.1:0-2899 GCA_964434395.1 uncultured Pseudohongiella sp. | reverse complement strand
GTCCAGACGGCGGGCGGCGGGGATGTACTCGACGATGCGGGACACCATCGCGTAGGAGTCCGCCCGCCATTGGGCGGCGAACTCGGCCTCGGTGACGTCGCCCGGCTCCACGCACACCTTGCGCGCGTACTGCGTCCACTTCGCCCGCCCCGGGTGATCAAGGACCCCCTCGGGGTACACGGACCGGCCGTCCGGAGGCGGCGGCCCCCACAGGGGGGCGGAGTCCGGACACACGATTCCCCATTGCGCCAGCCGGCTCGCGTTGAAGTCGGGGGCCGCCGCCCGGATGTCGCTCGCCTGCTCGACCCCGTCCGGCACGAACTGCCCCGCCGCCGGGGCGGACGCCAGCGCCGCCAGGGTCATGGCCGCCGCCGCCGACAGCGCCGGAAACGCCCTGCGGAAACCGGACGCTCCGGAATCGGCCGCATCCCGCGCCGGGAAGAAAAAGGAAAAAGAGGTGGACATCGGCCGGCCTCCGCTCTCACTCTGCTCAAGGGATCGCATGTGTTCCATACGACCGCCGGCGCATGCAAGAACCTGCGCCGCTTCGCTCCGACCCGACGCGCCTTTATCGGCGCCGGACCCGTTTTCATCTCCAGCCTGCGGCCCACTGAGATGGGGTTGACGGCGTTCGTCAACTTTTCATCGCCCATTTTATCCACCCGTCTTCGTGCCGCCCGCGCCGGTTCGCCGCGCCGGCGGCCCCGGTTCAGCGCCGAAGGCGGGGATTTCCGGCGGGCGTTCCGCCCCTTCGCGGCGCCTGCGCCCGGGATGATACACCGGACGGTTCCCGGCCCGCTACCCCCTGTCGCGGCCTGGGCCGCGTCCTGTCGCCGCCTGCTCCGCCCGACCGACCGGGCGCGAGGTTCGGGCGCGCTCCGCCAGGCATCGCCCGCGGGCTGGGCCGCCCAAGGGGCCGCCGCCGGACGATCCGCGCCGCCGGACTTGGGCCGCAGGAGAGATCGGCCATGGCCGACACGCCGGCCGGCGAGGCGTTCCGGGCGCATCCTAGGCGCGGGAAGGCAGCGCATGTCGGGGGGGAGGGGAGGCTGTCGCCGCCCCGGACGCGGACGGACGAAAACGGCTATCGGCGATGCCGGAGACGCGACGACGACGGCCCGGCCGCCGAAAGGGCGGATGAGTCCCACGAGGTTCGGCGACCGCCGGGGGACGAGGACGACGCCGGAGAGGGATCAGGGGGGGTCGAGAAACAGCACCCCGGTCTCCACATCCTCCGCATCCACCTCCCCTTGGACATCGACGAAATCGGCGGTGATGACGCCGGCGTTGTCCAAATTCCGCGCCCCGAAGTCGATGGCCTCTAACGTCGGATGGGAATCGAACGCCAGCGTCGCATCGCTTTCGAAGGTCATGGTTCCCTCCACGCGCGAGGCCGGATCGAAGTCGACGACGGCGTCCGCCCCCACATTCAACCGAGCCCGGTCCCCTTCCAGGTTCAGGTCCCCGCGCATGGCCAACACCGCATCCGGGTCGAAAGTCATCTGACCGGTGACCAGGCACCCAGGATCGACCGGGGCCAAGGCCGGGACCGCCGGACAGTCCCGGCGCAGAAACCGCTGGGCGGCGGCGGCGGTGCCGGGGACGGCGGCGGAAAGGAGCACCCGGGGCGGGTTGTCCAGCACCTGGGCGCCGCCGCCCAGCAGGGCGCGGACGCGCTGGGCCTCGCCCATGTCGTCCATCTCCGCCCAGACGTTGAAAAAACGCCCGCGACGCCCGGCTTCCGCGGCATCCAGCCCGGGTCCGGCCACGGTCTCGTCGGTGCCGTCGCCGTCCACGTCCCTTGTGACGGCGGCGGCGGTCATTTCGGCGGCCGTGGCGATCCAAAGAGGGTTTCCGTTCCCCATCAGCATGTCGCCCCATTCCAGGTTCGGCAGATAGGTATCGAAGAGGCCGACCGCCCTGGGATCGGGGGCGCGGTTCGTCTCGGCCTCGGTCGGCCACACGCCCCGCGTGACGATGTTGGCCGCGCCGCGCGGGGCCGGCGGCGCCGCGAGGAGCGCCGCTCGGAACCCGGCGGGATCGGTAATAGGATCTATGGCCGGCCTGACGATCTGCTCGGTGAAGTAGCTGTAGGCCGCGTCCACCGCCTGCTGGAAGGTCCGCGCCGAGGCCCGGTCCCGCTCCAGCCGGGCGTTCTGGTTCTGGATGATCATGAAGCCGATGGCGATGCCGGCGGCGACGGCCGCAGCCAGAGCCGCTTCGATCAGGGTGAATCCGGCCTGCCGCGACGACGCCCCGCCCGCCGCCGACGCGTCCCGATCATGGCGGGGGATGGCGGACGCCGGGCGGACGCAGACGTCGCCGACGCCCCGATGGGGACCATGGATCGCGTCCGCCGCGCCGGCCGCTATCCCCGCAATGTGTTTTCCCTTCCTCATGGCCGCCTCCGATGAAACCGCATTCCGCCGCCGCTCACGGGACGTCGATATCCACTTCCCCCGCCACCGCCGTACCCACGCGCGCATCATCAGTCTCAATGGAAATGACGTCGAGGTTTTCGATGCTATCGATGTGCCGATCACTGAAGTCGATGCTCTGGGCGGCGGTACCGGGCGTGGCCGGCCGGAAACTCAACACCGCATCCGGATCGAAGGTCATCCTCCCCTCCACGCGCGAGTCCGCATCGAAGTCGACGACGGCGTCCGCCCCCACATTCAGCCGAGCCCGCCGGCCCGGAGCCGGGGCGCCATCCAGATTCAGGGTCCCCCGCATGGCCAAGACCGCATCCGGATCGAAGGTCATCTGGCCCCTGATCACGCATCCGGGATCGTCCGATCCCGCCGGACAGTCCCCGACGGCGAAACCGCTGGTGTCCAGGGATTCGCCGGGGGGCGCCGCCGACAGCAGCACGCCGGGCGGGTCCAGGATCATGGCCCCG
>CAYSVD010000206.1:0-3993 GCA_964434395.1 uncultured Pseudohongiella sp. | reverse complement strand
CTGTAGGACGCCGTGGCGCTGATCGTCCAGAAGTACGGCGGCACCTCCGTCGGCGGCGTCGGGCGCATCGAGGCGGTCGCCGACAAGATCGCCGGCTTCCGCAACGGGGGGGACCGGGTGGTGGCGGTGGTCTCGGCGATGGGCGGCGAGACCGACCGGCTGGCCGCGCTGGCCCGGGAGATAGCGGACTTTCCGTCGCCGCGGGAAATGGACGTGCTGCTGTCCACCGGCGAGCAGGTCGCGATCGCCCTGCTGTGCATGGCGCTGGAGAAGCGCGGCGTGAGCGCCCGCTCCTTCACCGGCGGCCAGATCCGCCTGCTGACCGACAGCGCCCACACCGCGGCGCGCATCCGCGAGATCGACTGCGCGCCGATCCGCGCCCGGCTGGACGAGGGCGGCGTGGTGGTGGTCGCGGGGTTCCAGGGCGTCGACGGCGACGGCAACATCACCACGCTGGGCCGCGGCGGCTCGGACACCACGGCGGTGGCGCTGGCGGCGGCCCTGTCCGCCGACGAGTGCCAGATTTATACCGACGTCCGGGGCGTGTACACTACGGATCCGAAGGTGGTGGACGACGCCCGCCTGCTGGACGGCGTCACCTTCGAGGAGATGCTGGAGCTGGCCAGCCTGGGCGCGAAGGTGTTGCAGCTCCGCGCCGTGGAGTTCGCCGGCAAGTACCGGGTGCCGTTGCGCGTGCTGTCCGCGTTCGAGGAGGGGGCTGGCACGCTGATCAGACTGGAGGAGGACGAGGCCGTGGAGGAGCCGTCGATCGCGGGGATCGCGTTCGAGCGCGACGAGGCCAAGCTGACCGTCGCCGGCGTTCCGGACCAGCCCGGCGTCGCCTGGCGGGTGATCGGCCCCGTCAGCGACGCGGGCATCGAGGTGGACGTCATCGTGCAGAACGCGGCGGCCGACGGGTCCAACGACATCACCTTCACGGTCAAGCGGGCGGAGGCGGAGCGCGCCCGCGCCATCCTCGACGGGGCGGCGCGGTCCATCAAGGCCCGGCGGGTCGACCTGGACCGGAAGATCTGCAAGGTGTCGCTGGTGGGGGTGGGCATGCGCTCCCACGCCGGCATCGCCAGCCGGATGTTCAAGGCGCTGGCGGACGAGAACATCAACATCCAGCTCATCACGACGTCCGAGATCAAGATTTCCGTGGTGATCGACGAGAAATACCTGGAGCTGGCGGTGCGGGCCCTGCACGGCGCGTTCGATCTGGGTCAAAAAGAAACACATGGCGGCGGCGAACCGGGCGGCGACGGCCGAAACGACTGAAACCTTTTCCGTTCCGCGGCGTCCATCTGCTATCATGCGCGACGGTTTCCGTCGCCGGCGGCGCTCTTCCGGGCCGTCGGCCCGCCGCGGGACGCGCCTGCGCCGTCGTTCCACGAATGGATTTCAGGAAGCCCGCAACGGATGATAGCAACCGTCGAGGGACCGCTTGATGGACTGACGTCATGTTGATACTCACGCGCCGGGTCGGCGAAACATTGATGATAGGGGACGATGTCACCGTTACGGTGCTGGGGGTCAAGGGCAACCAGGTTCGCATCGGAGTCAACGCGCCGAAGGAGGTGGCGGTGCACCGCGAGGAGATCTACCAGCGCATCCAGGCGGAGAAGGGCGACGCCCCGCCTCCCGGCGACGGAGAGGGGGGAGCGCTTCCGGACGACGACAGGGACGGGTGACGCCGCCGGTCCGCGGGCGAGCTTCGCGCGCGGGTGTTCGTTTTCAGAGGGATGCGCCGTGCGCGCGCCGGGGGGTGCCATCGGCGCGCGCGGGCTTCGCGTATGCGATTTTCCCGCTTGGGGCGGACGGCCCGCCGGACCAGAATCACGCCATCATCTTTTCGATGTAGCCGTCGTCCTCGGGGAAGAGGATGTGGGCATCCGCGAAGCGCTCAATGTCCCACGACCCGTCGTCATAGCGGGGGGCCAGGACTTCGTGGGGCGTCGCCGAGACGATGTATGAGTCCAGCGCGATGTTGGAAACTCCCGTCCGCGCCTCTATCGCCCGGGAAATCTCCGGAAGCTTCTTGTACAATGTCGCTTTCTCATCCTGTTTGTACAGCACGGCATGGAACATGCCGTGCGGTTCGACGAATACAATGCGCTGGGCGTCGCCGCTTTTGATCCAGAGGATGAAGTCGGGATAGAAGCCGCGGATCTCGAAAATGCCGACGCCTTTCCCCCGGCTGAGGTTTCGCAACAGGTAGATATCCTTGCCTGCCAGGCAACCGTCCTTCGTCCTTCTCCTTCCGGCACCAGGCGCGCAGGTCTTTTACGAATCGACTCTCGCTGTTTGTGAGATTGGGGGGAACGCTCTTCACCACACCGTCCCGCCCCTCGATCAGCAAGGGCTGATACAAATGGCGGTCGAAATGAATGCTCGGCAGATCCTGCATGTCCTGCTTGTAGACGGCGGCGGCCTGCTCAATGAGTTTCCGGATCGCCTCGATCAAATCCGTCTTGCTCCGAGGAACCTTGACCATGTAGTCATGGAAGTTGGCGTCATGTTGGTCGAGGGGCTTGTAGACCATGTGCGCCGAGTCCCATGCTTCCCGCTTGACGCGGTAGAACCGGTCCATGTACTTGCTCAGTATTGAGACGACCGTTCCCCGGAGCCGGATGGCGTCGCCGAAGGATTTGGGCTTGATTA
This sequence comes from uncultured Pseudohongiella sp., assembly GCA_964434395.1. Taxonomy (GTDB): domain Bacteria; phylum Pseudomonadota; class Gammaproteobacteria; order Pseudomonadales; family Pseudohongiellaceae; genus UBA9145. The sequence continues at coordinate 1,332 of CAYSVD010000206.1, read as the reverse complement.
CGGACTCGCTGGCGGTCAGGCTGTACAGCCGAGGCTTGCGGAACGCCATGATCCGCCTCGCCGCTACCGGGAGGATGGCAAGGTTGACGTACCCCTTGCTCTCCTTGTAGGCGAGCAAGTCCAGATAAACCTGCTCCCAGTCGACGTGATCAAGGCTCGCATCGGGAATGGTTACGCTATTCCCGCCCTGCATCGTGACGTCGCTCACGCCTTCGTCTCCGCTAGCAATCGCTCGGACTTTGAACGACAAGTCCACATGAACATTTTTCTTCGTACTGATCCACGGTTTTCATTTTTCTCCGTACCATGTCTTGACGGCGAACCGAAGGGCAGGTCCCATGCCGTCATCGGCGTCGCGCTTCGAATGTTCGCTACAGAAATTGCTCATCGTCATCCGGATTGTTTTCGTCGCCGAGACCGTCGCCGTTAGAAAGCCCGCACGGCGGGCTAGCGCAGGGCCGTTCTCAAGAGCGGACGGTCACACTCCGGCGTCGTTTCGGTCTCCGGACGGCAGCGCAACGACTGGTCATGCCCGACGATTCGTTATAGCACATGCGGGGCGGGGGGGCGGCTGGTGTCGTGCGGCGGCTGGTGTCGCCGCCGCCCGATGGCGGCCATACCGCACGGCAGGGCCGCGCAAGGGCGAGAGCCGGGCCCCCGCCTGAGCCGGGAAACGCGCCAGCGGTCCGCATCGCGTCGATTCCGGGCACCGCCATGCGGGCCTGCCGCCAAGCGTTCGATACAGGCCCCCAAGCGGCAGGCGCAGCGGAACAGGGGGGAGGTGGAACGGTGGCGAGATGGAAGGGTGTTGCGCTCGCTATAAATCATATTATAGTATCTTCTCAGCCGATTATGGCTTGGCTGACATTAGGTGGTCAACACCATGATAAGCTTTATGACCGTCGGACAGGCGCAGGATCGGATTCGGAGACAAGTCCGCTACTGGCGTCTCAGGGATGGACTGACCCAGGCGGGGCTGGCCGCGAGATCCGGGGTCAACCTCGCCACCCTGCGCAAGTTCGAGCGGGATGGGACAATCTCCCTGACATCCTATCTCAAGTTGCTGTGGGCGCAGGGGGGGCTTGAGAAGATGGTGAGGGTCCGCGAGCGGTCCCCCCAAGGGGCGCGAGGGGCGAACAGGGCGGACAATTCCCAGCGGCGGCGACGAGGACGGCGGACATGATCTTCAGGGGACTTATAGACTTATCTCCACCAACGTTAAAGACCCTTTAACATCAAGAGTTTGCCTGATCTAGCCAAATGGCGACTGACGGAATTAGTCAATGCTATCAAGCGGTTATCAGATGTGGTGGAGTTAAATCTGTAGGTCCC
>CAYSVD010000205.1:0-6036 GCA_964434395.1 uncultured Pseudohongiella sp. | reverse complement strand
CCCCTCCACCCGATCAGGCGAAGAGCCCTGGCGAACCCGAGGCGGCGTCTCTCCGACGCGGAAGGGCGGTCGCGCCAGGCCCGAAGCTCCGGCTCCTTTCCTTCCTCCGAGCCGTCCGCTTCCCGGTCCGGCCGGTCCGCGGCGAAAGCGCGGACCGGCCCCTCCGCCCCATGCGGGACTTCGGGGGTTCCGGCCCGCGTCTTGTGACTTTCGCTCGCCGTTCCCTTACCCTTCCCGTCCATGACCGCCGTCGTCTATCCGGTGACCAACCTAAAGCGCGCCGAGGAGCTCAGCATCGCGCGCGGCGAGGGCGTGTACGTGTACGACACGCGGGGCCGGCGCTACCTCGAGGGTCTGGCGGGGCTGTGGTGCTCCGCCCTGGGCTACGGCAACGAGGAGATGATCGAGGCCATCGCCGCCCAGTTGCGGACCCTGTCCTACAGCCACATGTTCGGCGGGCGCACCCATCCGGCGGGCATCGAGCTGGCCGAGCGGCTGGCGGAGATGGTCCCGGTGGACGACGCCCGGATCTTCTTCGCCAACTCCGGCAGCGAGGCCAACGACTCGCAGATCAAGATGCTGCGCTACTACTTCAACGTGGCGGGGCGGCCCGAGAAGAAGAAGATCATCGCCTTCACCCGCTCCTACCACGGCGTCACCCTGGCGGCCGCGGCCCTGACCGGGCTCGAGGTCATGCACACCCACTTCGACGTGCCGGTCGAGGCCCTCGGCGTGCTGCGCGCCGAATCGCCCCACCACTACCGCGGCGCCCGGGACGGCGAGTCGGAGGAGGAGTTCACGGCGCGGCTGATGGCGGAGCTGGAGAAGACGATCCTGCGCGAGGGGCCCGAGACCATCGCCGCCTTCGTGGCCGAGCCCGTCGGCGGAGCCGCCGGAGTGGTGGTGCCGCCGGACGCCTACTTCCCCGCGCTGTCCGACCTGCTGGAGCGCCACGGCATCCTGCTCTGGGCGGACGAGGTGATCTGCGGCTTCGGCCGCACCGGCCGGGACTTCGGCTCGAACGCCATGGGCCTAAGGCCCCGCCTGATGTCGCTCGCCAAGCAGTTGTCCTCGGCCTACATCCCCATCAGCGCGGCCGTCGTGCCGGGCTTCATGCACGAGGCCATCGCCGAGGCCAGCGAGCGGCTCGGCCTGTTCGGCCACGGCTTCACCTACAGCGGCCACCCGGTGGCGGCGGCCGCGGCCCTGAAGGCGCTGGAGATCTACCGCCGCGAACGGCTGTTCGAGCGTGCGGCGGACGCGGGCCGGCGCATGCAGCGCCGGTTGCGGGAGTTCGCGGAGCATCCGCTGGTGGGCGAGGTGCGCGGCAAGGGGCTGATCGCCGCGGTGGAGCTGGTGGCGAACCGGGAGCGGCGCGAGGCGTTCCCGGACGGGCGCGTCGGCGCCGCCGCCAAGCGCTTTTGCCAGGACGAGGGGCTGCTGGTCCGCGCCGTCGCCGGCAACAGCATCGCCTTCTGCCCTCCGCTCGTCATCGCCGCCGAGCAGATCGACGAGATGGCCGCCATGTTCGGCCGGGCGCTCGGACGGACCCTGGATTTCGCCAGGAAGGAAAACCTTCTCACTTAGGCCGACACGCGAGGCGCGCCATGCTTTCACGAAAGACCCTGGGATCCGGCGTCGCCGCGGCGCTCGCCCTCGCGCTGGCGGGCTGCGAGCGGCGGGACGCGCCGGCGGCCGCCGCGGCGGTGGACCTGGTGCTGACCAACGGCAAGGTGCTGACGGTCGATGCGGACTTCTCCATCCACGACACCGTGGCGGTCGATGCCGGGCGCATCGTGGCCGTCGGCGGGCCCGAGCTGCTCCGGCGCTACCGGGGCGAGGAGCTGGTGGATCTGGAGGGCGGGCTGCTGATGCCCGGCTTCATCGACTCCCACATCCACATCCGGGGGCGGCCCCGGCGCCACATCGAGCTGGGCGGGACGGGCTCCGTCGCGGAGGTCCGGCGGCTGGTGCGCGAAAAGGCCGGGGAGCTCGGCGCGGGCGAGTGGATCACCGGCTACGGCTGGTCCGAGGACGAGCTGGCCGAGGGCCGGCGCCCGCTGCGGGCGGACCTGGATCTCGCGGCGCCGGACAATCCGGTGCTGCTGACCCGCGCCGGCGGGCACAGCGCGGTGGCCAACTCCCTGGCGCTGGAGCTGGCCGGGGTCACCGTCGACACCCCGCAGCCGGAGGGCGGGGTGATCGAGCGGGGGCCGGACGGCGAGCTCAACGGCGTGATCCGCGAGCGGCAGGGGATCGTCGGACGGCTGGCGCCCGAGGCCGACCGCGAGGAGTTGATGGAGAGCCTGGAGCGCAACCTGAACGCGTTGCTGGCCCACGGCATCACCTCCATCATCGACGCCTCCAAGAGCGTCGACGACTACCGGATGTTCGAGGAGCTACGCGCCGCCGGGCGCGTCCCGCTGCCGCGCGCCTCCCTGCAGTTCCTGTGGCGCGACCCGGCGGCGATCGCCGAACTGAAGGCGCGGGTGGGCGAGGGGACGGACTTCCTCAAGATCGGTCCCATCAAGGTGTTCGCCGACGGCGGCTTCACCGGCCCGGCCGCCTACACCCTCGAGCCCTACGCGGGGCAGGGGGACTACCGGGGGCACCTCGACATGCCGGAGGAGGAGCTGAGGGCGCTGCTGCACGAGATCCACGGCGCCGGCTGGCAGATGGGCATCCACGCCATCGGCGACGCCGCCATCGCGCTGGTGGTCGACATCCTGGCCGAGGCGCTGGAGCGCGATCCGCGGCCGGACCACCGTCATTACCTGAACCACTTCTCCATGCTCCCGCCCGCGCGGACCATGGAGCTGATGGCCGAGCGCGGCATCGCCGTCACCCAGCAGCCGAACTTCACCTACACGCTGGAGGGACGCTACGCGGCCAACCTGGACGGCCGGCGCCTCGAGCGCAACAACCCGCTGCGCTCGCCGATGGACCACGGCGTCGTCGTCGCCGTCTCCAGCGACATCCTGCCCATCGGTCCCATGGTCGGCCTGTACGCGGCCGTGACCCGCAAGGGCATGAGCGGGCGCGTGTACGGCCCGGACGAGGCCATCACCATGGAGGAGGCGATCCGCGCCTACACCCTGCTGGGCGCCTGGCTGAGTTTCGAGGAGGACGTGAAGGGCTCGCTGGAGCCGGGCAAGTTCGCCGACATGGTGCTGCTGTCGGACGACCTGCTGGCGATCGATCCCGAGCGGATCATGGACGCGCGGGTGGAGAAGACCTGGCTGGCCGGCGAGCTGGTCTACGAGCGGGGCGGGTAGGCGGCGGGCGGATCAGCCGCCGGGGCCCGCCCTGATGCCCCGCACCTGGTTGAGCACCCCGAGCTGCCGGGCCTGGGCCTCGGAGCCGTACATGGCGTCCACCGTCATGCAGCGGCGGCGCCGGACCCGGCTCAGCGAGCGCTGGACGTCCGAGCACACGATCATCTGCCCGATGTTGCGGCCGCGGTTGTACTCCGCCAGCTCCTCGTCGCTCATCCGCTCGAAGCGGGGCACGGCGTCCGCCCCGCAGGCGGCCAGCGCCAGCCCCGCCAGGACGGCGGGCAACGGTCTTCCCACGGCGCGTCCTCCGGCCGGAAACCCGGGGGGCGAGGCTACATGAAGCGCGGGGCGCCCTCAAGCGCCGCCGGCGCCCCGTCCGGCTTCGCGCGGGTGCTGGGCCGGGCGGACGTCGTCGCGCTGGCCTTCGGCGCCATGATCGGCTGGAGCTGGGTGGTCCTGACCGGCGTGTGGACCGCCTCCGCCGGAACCCTCGGCGCCGTCGCCGCCTTCCTGGCGGGCGGCGGGGCCATCGCCGTCATCGGCCTGACCTACGCCGAGATGGCCTCGGCCCTGCCTTTCGCCGGCGGCGAGCATGTCTACAGCCACCGGGCCCTGGGCGCGGCCGCCTCCTTCGTCTGCACCTGGGCCATCATCCTAGGCTACATGTCGGTGATCGCCTTCGAGGCGGTGGCGTTGCCGACCGTGCTCGGCTCCCTGCTGCCCGGCGGGCTGGACCGCGGCCGCCTGTGGACGGTGGCCGGCTGGGACGTGCACCTGGATTGGGTGCTGGTCGGCGTCGGCGGGGCCGCGGCGATGACCGTCCTGAACGTGCTGGGAGTGAAGGCGGTGGCGGCGGCGCAGACCGCGGTGGTGGTCCTGATCCTGGCGGCGGGCGCCGCCTTCGTCGGCGGAGCGTTCGTCGCGGGCGACGCGGCCAACCTGGCGCCGCTGTTCGCGGACGGCATCGGCGGCGTCGCCGCGGTGCTGGTGATGGTGCCGTTCATGTTCGTCGGCTTCGACATCATCCCCCAGGCCGCCGAGGAGATCGACCTGCCGTTCCGCGACATCGGCGCCGCCCTGCTCCTGTCGGTGGTCATGGCGGTCGCCTGGTACTGCCTGATCATCCTCGGCGTGGGGCTGACCCTGGACGCCGGGGAGCTGGCCGCCGCCGACCTGGCCACCGCCGAGGCCGGCGCCGCCGTCTACGGCCGCGCCGGCGGGACGATCCTGCTGCTGGCGGGCCTGGCCGGCATCCTCACCAGCTGGAACGCGCTGATCGTGGGCGCCAGCCGGGCCATGTACGCCATGGCCCGGGCCGGCATGCTGCCGGCCTTCCTGGGGCGGCTGCACCCGCGCTGGCGCACCCCCGCCGGAGCCGTCTTGCTGATCGGCGCCCTGTCCGTCGTCAGCCCGCTGTTCGGGCGGCCGGCGCTGGTCTGGCTGGTCAACGCCGGCGGGCTGGGCATCGTCGTCGCCTACGTCTTCGTGGCCCTGTCCTTCCTGGCCCTGCGCCGGAAGGAGCCGGAGCTGGCGCGGCCCTTCGCCGCCCCGGGCGGGCGCACCGCCGGCGCGGCGGCGCTGCTGCTGTCGGCCGGGCTGGTCCTGCTGTACCTGCCGGGCAGCCCGTCGGCCCTGGCCTGGCCGCACGAGTGGGCCATCATCCTGTTCTGGACGCTGCTGGGGGCGGTCCTGGCGGCGATGTCGCGCGCCGCGCGGCGGCCCATGAGGCGGCGCGGCCTTCGCCGGCGCGACGCGATGCGGATTGGGGCTGCGGCGGATTCCGCTGTGGCGGATTCCACCGTCGCGGATTCCGTCGCGGATTCCGCTTGCGAAACGCCGCCGTCTGGCCGACCATAGGCGGCCCGGGGCCGACAAAGGGACCGCCGCGCCGGCCCGCCGCCGCCCTTCCTCCCGTCCGGCGCTGAAACAAGGAGCAAGCCATGACGCCGCCCGACCCCTCGTTCCGCCTTTCCCGACGCTGGCAGGCCGCGCTCGCGCTGCCGCTGGCCGCCCTGCCGGCCGGCGCCGCCCTCGCCCAGGCCGTCGGCGAGACCCAGTACGTCCTGAACACCTTCTCGTTCCTGATCTGGGGCGCGCTGGTGATGTGGATGTGCGCCGGCTTCACCATGCTGGAGGCCGGCTCCGTGCGCACCAAGAACGCCTCCATGATCTGCCTGAAGAACATCGGGCTGTACGCCATCGCCGGCATCGGCTACTACGCGCTGGGCTACAACCTGATGTACGTGGACGTAGGCTCCTTCGCCGGCTCCTTCTCCCTCCTGTACGCCGTCTCCCCCGAGGAGGCCGCCCTGCTGCGCGGGGAGGAGGGCGCCCTGGCGGCCGCGCTGGAGAACGGCCACGCCGCCACCTCGGACTGGTTCTTCCAGATGGTCTTCGTCGCCACCACCGCCTCCATCGTCTCCGGCGCGCTCGCCGAGCGGGTGCGGCTGTGGCACTTCTTCGGCTTCGTGGCCCTGCTCACCGCCGTCATCTACCCGGTGGTCGGCGCCTGGACCTGGGGCGGCGGCTGGCTGGACGGGATGGGCTTTCAGGACTTCGCCGGCTCCACCATCGTGCACTCCACCGGCGGCTGGGCGGCGCTGGCGGGGGTGCTGATGGTGGGCCCGCGGCTGGGCAAGTACCGCCGCGACGGCAGCACCCGCGCCACCCCGCCCTCGAACATCCCGGCCGTGACCCTGGGCGTGTTCATCCTGTGGCTGGGCTGGTTCGGCTTCAACGGCGGCTCCCAACTGGCGCTGGC
>CAYSVD010000204.1:0-1803 GCA_964434395.1 uncultured Pseudohongiella sp. | reverse complement strand
ACATAGGAGTGCAGGAAGGCGACCGCGACCGAGCCCACGCCCTCCGCCCGCATCAGCGCCACGGCCGCCTCGATCTCCTCCGGGGAGACCGGGCGAAGGACCGTGCCGTCGCTGTAGGTGCGCTCGCCGATGGGGATTCGCAGATGCCGGGGCACCAGCGGCGCCGGCGGATCGGCCCAGAGTTCGTAGGTCGTCACCCGGACATGGCGGCGAAGCTCCAGCACGTCCCGGAAGCCCCGGGTCGCGAGCAGCGCCGTCAGCGCGCCCTTGCGCTCGATGACCGCATTCGCGACCAGGGTCGTGGCATGGGCGATGCGGCGGGTGCGGGCGACATGCCCGGCATCGACGCGGCCGAAGGCCCGCAGGCCCTCCAGAACGCCCACCGACGGATCGGCGGGGGTCGTCAGGCATTTCTCCGCATGGATGGCGCCCGAACGCTCGTCATAGAGCACGAAATCCGTGAAGGTGCCGCCGACATCGCAGCCCAGCCGGTATGTCGCCTGTCTGTCGTTCATCGTCTGGACGGCAGGTCAGCAATCCGCGGCCGACCAGCCGGCGAAGCGGCCGGGCCAGACCTTCGGATCGACCATGCTGCGCGGCGGCTCCCCGGCGATCACCTGGGCGATCTGGTCGGCGACCCCGTGCATCATGGCGCGGACGCCGAGGTCGGTATTGGACGCGATATGCGGGGTGACGATCACATTGTCCATCGCCAGCAGCGGGTTGTCCTGGAGCGGCGGTTCGGGGTCGGTCACGTCCAGCGCCGCGCCCGCCAGATGCCCCTCCTGCAAGGCCCGGATCAGCGCCTGCTCGTCCACCACGGACCCGCGCGAGGCGTTCACCAGATAGCCGCCTTCGGGAATGAGGTGGAGTTCCCGCTCACCGACCAGATGGCGGGTGCCCGGCGTCAGCGGCACATGCAGGGTGACGAACTTCGCATCCGCGAACACGGAGTCGAAATCGCCGGTCAGAGTCACGCCCTCCGGGGTCTCCTGCCCCTGGTCCACAAGGGGGTCGCAGACGCGGACATTCATGCCGAGGCCGAGCGCGCAGGCCGCGGCCACGCGCCGCCCGATGCGCCCGTAGCCGACGACGCCCAGATTGCGCCCCCTGAGCTCCGTGCCCCGCATCTTCTCCCGGTCCAGGGGCCGGCCTTCCCTGAGGAAGCGGTCGCCGGTCATGACGCGGGCCGCGAGCGCCGTCAGCAGCGCGACCGTATGCTCGGCCGTGGACTGGCTGGGCGCGTCGGGATTGTGGATGACGACGATGCCGCGCTCGCCCGCCGCTTCCACGTCGATCTTGTCCACGCCGATGCCGGGCGTGGCGAGCATTTTCAGGCGGTTGCCGGCGCGCGCCATGAACGCCGCGTCGGCCGGTCCGCGGGCCACGACCACGATGTCCGCGCCGGAGACCTGCTTCAGATCGGGATCGACGACCACCTCGGCCATCTCCCGGATGCGGTCCGCCGCCCCCATCGTGAGCTCGTTCTGCATCACCACCTTGACCGGCATTCCGCGTCCCCTCTCAGCGCCCATCGGTTTCGTTATACACGCGGATTTGCCGGGTGTCGCAATTCATCGAACATGAACAATTTCCGATATTTGTGAATTTTGTTCCCTGTATGGGCTTGACATCTGGCGGATTGTGGTATGATGGTCCCGTGGGAGACGGACTCCGGAGCCGCTTCCCCGGGTGCCGCGCGGCCGAGCGGCGCCATTTCTGAAAACCCCCGATTCAGCCGACGGGAAAAGTGCGCCCGGCGTCTCGTGCGCGCAATCAGGCGTGCGAACCGCGCCGGCGCCG
>CAYSVD010000203.1:0-22816 GCA_964434395.1 uncultured Pseudohongiella sp. | reverse complement strand
GAAGACTGAAAGTGAGCAAACTTCGGTCCAGTAGCCGACTCCAGCGGCCTCGCTACGCTCGGTCGCCTGGCCGCTGGTCACAGCCCCCCGTACGATTCCACACCAAAAGGTGTAGGGCGCCCGCGAATAAGCCGGGCGGCATCCCGTATCGGCGTTTCGGTCGTCGCGCTTCCTACGAAATCCAGCGGCTCGAAGCCGTCGTCGCGGGCGTGGTCCCGGTACCAATCCTGACGCCGCTGGCAGACATAGATCGTATCCAGCAGGTTGGCGCTGGGGCGGGAGAGTTGGACGTTCGCTATGGTGCGATAGTCTGGGATAGGCAGTTTTTCATCCGGAGGCGCGTCCAGGAAGAAGTATCCGGAAGGGGTGTAGGTGATCTTGGCGAAATCTTCGATCTGCTTGAACGTGGGTTTGGGTTCGGTCCCCGTCAACCACCGATCCAGATGCCGGAACTTTTCCGCCAACTCGGACCGCTCCCGCCCGGAGCGCTCGATGGCCCAGGCCAGCAGCTCCGGCTTGACGTCGACACGTAGCGTCACGGTGGCGCCCCCTCGGCTTTCAGCAGGCCGGTCCGTTCGGCGTCGGCTTCGGCGGCAATGCCCGTTCCATTCGCTCGGGATCCGCCTGCCCGCCGTGGAAGCTGGCGATCTCGTCCAGCCCCTTGCGGGCGATGGCCGGCACCCGGGCTCCGTCCTTCGGGTAGCCGGTCACCAGGATCATCAGCGGCCGCTCGGACGCCGGCCGCCCCAGGATCTCGTTGAGGAACCGCATCGGCGCCGGCGTGTGGGTGAGGGTGGCCAGGCCCGCGTTGTGCAGGGCGGCGATCAGGAATCCGGCGGCGATGCCGGTCGACTCCGTCACGTAGTAGTTCTTGCGCTTCGCGCCGTCCCCGTCCACCAGGTACTTCTCGGCGAAGATCACGATCAGGTACGGCGCGGTCTCCAGAAAGGGCTTGTCGGCGTCGGTGCCCAGGGGCGCCAGCGCGTCCAGCCAGTCCTTCGGCGCCCGCCCGGCGTAGAATTCCCGCTCCTCCGCCTCCGCCCCCTCGCGGATGCGCCGCTTGACCTCCGGGTCGCTCACCACCGCGAAATGCCAGGGCTGGCGGTTGGCGCCGCTCGGCGCGCTGCCGGCGGTCAGCAGGCACTGCGCGATCACCTCCCGCGGCGCCGGCTCGTCGGAGAAGTCCCGCACCGTGCGCCGGGCCTGGAGCAGGCGCCGGAGCGACCGGGCCCGGTCGGCCATCTCCTCCTCGTCGAGGCGGTTGAATTCCAGCGCCGTCGTCGGCGCCGCCGGGTCGGACACGGGAACCTCCGGATCCGGCCGGCCGTTCGACATGGCCGGCCGTTCGTTATGGATAGCGGCCGTGAAAACCGATAGCATTCGGGCGTCCGCGCCGCATGCGAGCCGGAAGCCCGAAACACGACAGGGAGCATTATGATGGCAAGCCCCTCCCCGCGCAAACCCGCGTTGCTGTTGCTGGCCCTGAGCCTCGCCGCCGCCGGCCTTTCCGCCCAGGACGACTTCGCGTTCTGGCCCGACCCCGACTACGATCCGGCCATCCCCTCCATCGAGGAGGCGCTGGGCCACGCCCCGGGCGAGCGCATCACCTGGCACCGGGACGTGATCCGCTACTTCCGGGCGCTCGAGCGGGCCGCCCCGGGCCGGATCAGCGTCGTCGAATACGCCCGCAGCTGGCAGGGCCGCGAGCTGATCTACGCCGTGCTGTCCTCGCCGGAGAACATGGCCCGTCTGGACGAGGTCAAGCGGGACATGCAACGCCTGGGGGACAGCCGGACGACCAGCCGGGCCGAGGCGGAGCGGATCATCGCGGACCAGCCGGCGGTGACCTGGCTGTCCTACGGGGTGCACGGCAACGAGATCTCCTCGCCCGACGCCGCCATGCTCACGGCCTACCACCTGCTCGCCTCGCGGGGCGACGGCCGGGTGGCCGGGATCATGGACGACACCGTGGTGGTGATCGACCCCATGCAGAACCCGGACGGCCGCGACCGCTTCATCCACCAGTTCAACACCGCCGAGGGGCTGGTCCCGGACTCGGACCGCATCGCGGCCGAGCACGACGAGCCTTGGCCCGGCGGGCGCACCAACCACTACCTGTTCGACCTGAACCGCGACTGGTTCATCCAGACCCAGCCCGAAACCCGGGGCCGGGCGGCGGCCATCCTGGAGTTCCTGCCGGTGGCCTTCGTGGACGCCCACGAGATGGGCTCGGACAGCACCTACTTCTTCGCGCCGGAGGCGATCCCCTACAACCCCCACCTGGCCGCCTCCCAGCGCGACAGCCTCGAGCTGTTCGGTCGCACCAACGCCCGCTGGTTCGACCGGTTCGGCATCGACTACTTCACCCGGGAGGTCTACGACGCCTTCTACCCCGGCTACGGCGCCAGCTGGCCCGCCTACTACGGCAGCGTCGCCATGACCTACGAGCAGGCCTCCTCGCGCGGGCTGGTGTTCCGGCAGTACGACGGCAACGACCTGGAGTACCGCCACACCGTGCGCAACCACTTCGTCGCCTCGCTGGGCACGGCCGAGACCGTGCAGGCCAACCGCGAGCGGCTGCTGCTGGATCTCTACGAGTACCAGGCGTCGGCGGTCGAGGAGGGCGGGCGGGAGGACGTCCGCGCCTACATCATCCCCGCCCAGGCCGACCAGGCCGCCGCCGACAAGCTGGCCGGCCTGCTGGGCCGCCAGCGGGTGGAGGTCGACCGGGCGCTGGCGGAGTTCACCGCCTGCGGCGAGTCCTACGGCGCGGGCAGCTACGTGATCCCGACGGCCCAGCCCGCCAAGCGCCACATCCGCAACCTGCTGGACCCCTCGGTGCCGCTGGAGGAGGACTTCCTGGCCGAGCAGGAGCGGCGGCGGGCGGAGAGCCTGCCGGACGAGATCTACGACGTGACCGCCTGGTCCCTGCCGATGATGTTCAACATCCGGGCCGACGCCTGCGGCCGGGTTCCCTCGGGCGACTTCGAGCGCCACGGCGTCGAACTGGTGTTGCCCGGCGCGGTGCGCGGCGGGCGGGCCGCCGTCAGCTACCTGGCGCCTTGGGGCGACGCCTCGGCCATCCGCTTCCTGTCCGGCGCCCTGCGCGCGGGACTGAAGGTGAAGAGCAGCGACGAGGCCTTCACCAACCTGGGCGAGCGCTGGCCGGCGGGCACCCTGATCCTCGACGTCGCCGACAACCCCGACTCCCTCCACGACGCGGTCGCCGAGCTGGCCCGCGCCACCGGGACGGACGTGACGGCGGTGAACGACAGCTGGGTGACCGACGGGCCGAGCTTCGGCAGCCGCAAGGTGGTGCGCCACAACGCGCCGCGGGTGGCCATGGCCTGGGACGAGCCGACCTCCTCCTACAGCGCGGGCAACACCCGCTTCGTGATCGAGCGGCAGTTCGGCTATCCGGTGACGGCGATTCGCGTGGACCGCCTGCGCGGCGCCGACCTGAGCCGCTACCAGGTGCTGATCCTGCCGCTGGCGGGCGGACGGGGCTACAAGGACGCGCTGGGCGAGCGGGGCGTCGAGAACATCCGCGGCTGGGTGGAGCGCGGCGGGGTGCTGATCGCCCTGGGCAACGCCACCCGGTTCTTGGCCGACCCCGACGTGGACCTCCTGTCCATCCGCCGCGAGCGGGCGGTGTCGGAGGCGGAGGAGCCGGAAGAGGAGGACGGGGAGTCGACGACCGTCGAGGGCAGCTACCTGGCCGACGCCGGCGAGTACCGGGGGCGGATCGAGCCCCTCGAGGACGATCCGGACTCGGTGGCGGGCGTGCTGGTCCGCGCCGATGTGCATCCCGAGCACTGGCTGAGCGCCGGCGTGGCGCCGGTGCTGAACGTGCTGGTGCGCGGCGTCGACGTGTACACCCCCGCGCGGCTGAACGAAGGGGTGAACGTGGCGCGCTTCCAGGGCCCGGACGAGTTGCTGGCCAGCGGCTACCTGTGGGACGAGAACCGCCGCCAGCTGGCCTACAAGCCGTTCGTGGTGCAGGAGTCCCTCGGGGCGGGCGAGGTCATCGCCTTCACCCAGGATCCCACGGTGCGCGCCTACCTGGACGGGCTCAACACCATCCTGATGAACGCGATCTTCCGGGGCTCCGCTCACGCCCGGCCGGTCCGGTAGGGAAGGCCGGCGGCGGGCATGGCGCGGCTCGAAGGGTTCCGGGCGAGGAACTTCGGCCCGCTGAGGGATGTCGCGCTCGGCCGTCCGGACGACGGGCGCGGGGGCGCGGCGCCGCTGACGCCGCTGACCGCCGTGATCGGCCGGAACGGCAGCGGGAAGAGCGCGCTGCTCGATGCGTTCGGCTTCCTGGCGGACTGCATCAAGGTCGGCGTCGAGGATGCCTGCGACGCGGGAGGACGCGGCGGATTCTCAAGGCTGCGCTCGCAGGGGGCGGAGGGCCCGGTCGGGTTCCAGCTCCGCTACAGGGAGCGCGGCAACGCCCGGCCCCTGAACTACGAGCTCGAGATCGACGCCGCCGGCTCGGGCAGGCCCCGCATCGTCCGCGAGCGGTTGCGGCGCGGCGGCGGCCGCGGGCGGCCGTCTCCCCTTCTCGTCTTGGACGACGGCGAGGGGCGCGTCTGGGACGGGGCTGCGCAGGGAACGGACGAGGGCGGGGCTGCGCCCGCAGGGTCCGGGAAAGGGGAGCCCGTCGCGCTGGCGGACCGGCGCAGGCCGGGAATCGCCGCGCTGGGCGGGCTGAAGCGGCACCCCGAGATCGCGGGACTTCGGCGGTTCATCAAGGGTTGGCATCTCGGTTCTTTCGCTCCGGACGCGGCGCGGGGCATGCCCCTCGCCGGCCCGCGGGCGCGCCTCGACCCCCGCGGGGACAATCTCGCCAACGTCGTCCGGTTCATGGAGCGCGAGCATCCCGGAAGGTTCCGGAAAATCGAGAAGGCGATGGCCGAAAGGATCCCCGGCGTGGACAGGATCGAGACCGAACAAACCGCTGACGGACGGATGTTGCTCGGATTCAACGACAGCGGCTTTCAGGATCCGTTTTACGTGCGGGAGGTGTCCGGCGGAACGCTGAAGATGCTCGCCCTCCTGTTGCTGCTGGAGGGGCCGGCGCCGCCTTCGCTGCTGTGCCTCAGACAGCCGGAGGACGGCCTGTACCACAGGTTGCTCGAGTTTCTGGCCGGCGAGTTCCGCCGGAGCGCCGCCGGCCGCCGGGGCGGGCCGCAGGTGTTCCTGACCACCCATCAGCCGTATCTCGTGGATGCCCTCGATCCCGAGGAGTTGTGGATCCTCGAGAAGGGGGAGGACGGCTTTTCGACCGTGCGGAGGGCGAGCGACAACACGCTGGTCGTGCATCTGGTCGCCGAGGAGCTGCCGCTGGGCGGGCTCTGGCACAGCGAATACCTGGAGAGCGGATCCGTCCATTGGACGGAGACCGTCTGAGCCCGCGGCGGGCGGGAGGCGCGGCGGCGGCCCGTCCGGGAACGGGCGCCCCGCCTACTCCCCATCGTGGCAGTCGGCCAGCATCGCGCCCAGCGCGTCGCGCTCCGCCGGGTCCACGCTGAGCTCCCAGCGGACCTTCACCCGCACCCAGTCCACCAGGTACTGGCACCAGTAGTCCCGGTTCGGCGGCATCCACTCGGCCGGATCGTCCGCGCCCTTGCTGCGGTTGGCGGAGCGGTGCACGGCGATGAGGTGCTGCGGATCCTCCAGCCAGTTCGCGAACCGCCGCCTTTTCTCCGCGCTCCAGGCGTGCGCGCCGGACTCGTGCGCCTCCCGCAGCGGCACCAGATGGTCGATGTCGAGCAGGCCGGGATCGGCGAAGCCCCGCCGGGTGTAGGGATCCCACCACACGCCGGGCAACACCTCCTCCTCCGCGAGAACCAGCTCGCGGGTGGAGCGCCCGTCCTCGTGGACGGTCCAGCCGCCGTACATGTCCTCGCGGTCGTAGGGCGCGTCCGCCTCCGGATCCACCTTAAGGCCCAGGAAGGTCTCGGCGCCGCCCGCCGCCGCCGCGGCCAGCAACAGCGGGAGCGGCCAGGCGGCGCGGACGATGCGAGAGATCCGCCGCGTCATGGGGCGCGGGCGGATCAGTATTCCGACTGGATGGCGGCGGCGGTCCGCTGGACCTCGTTCAGCGCCCGCAGCAGGTTGCCGCTCCAGAGCATGGCGATCTCATCCTCGGTGTAGCCGCGGCGGACCAGCTCTAGGGTCACGTTGAAGGTCTCCGAGGCGTCGCTCCACCCTTCGATGCCGCCCCCGCCGTCGAAATCGGAGCTGATGCCCACGTGCTCGATCCCGATCAGGTCCACCATGTAGTCGATGTGGTCCGCCAGGTCCGAGACGGTCGCGGCCGGGGCCAGGGAGTTCACCTCCTCGTCCAGCCGGTCCCGCACGACGGCGTCGATCTCCTCCATCACGGCCTCGTGGGCGGCCCGCTCGGCCGCGCCCATCCGCGCCGCCTGCTCCGGCTCCGGCAGCTCATGCCCCAGCTCGGCGGCCACGCGGCGGGTCAGGTCCGCCCGGCCCTCGACCAGGAAGCGGCGGCGCTCCTCGCTGATGTAGGTGTCCAGCGCCACGGTCTGCACCACGCCGCCGTTCTCCTTCAGGGCCAGCAACGCCTGGTCGTCCAGATTGCGCGAGTGCCCGGTCAGCGCCCGGGCGGCCGAGTGGGAGGCGATGACCGGCGCCCGGCTCAGCTCCAGGGTCTGCATGATCGACTCCTTCGAGGGGTGGGAGATGTCGATCATGATGCCGAGGCGGTTCATCTCCGCGACGGCCAGCCGCCCCTCCTCGCTCAGGCCTCCGTGCAGGTACTCGCCGCCCTCCTCGCCGGTGTGGGAGTCGGAGAACTGGCTGTGCCCGTTGTGGGACAGCGACATGTAGCGCCCGCCCCGGGCGTGGAACTCCTCGATCCGCGACAGCGTCAGTCCGACCGGGTAGGCGTTCTCGATGCCGATCATGGCCGCCTTCTTGCCGGATGCGACGATGCGCCGCGCGTCCTCGGAGGTGTAGGCCAGCTCGATGCGGTCCGGCGCGATCTCCTCCGCCAGCCGGCGGATGGCGTCGAACTTGTCGACGGCGTTGGCGTAGGCGGCGGCGTAGCCCTCCTCGTTCAGCGGCCCTTGCGCGGTGTAGACGATGAACCAGACCACGTCCAGCCCGCCGGCCTCCATCTTCGGCAGGGTGACCTGGGTGTCCAGATCCTGGGTGTAGTTGCGCTCGAGGGTGAAGTCGGCGGTGTCGATGTCGGCGTGGGTGTCCAGCGCGATCACCCGCTCGTGGATGCCCTGGGCCCGCCGGACGAGTTCCCGCTCGGACCGGTCGCCCGCCTCGTCGCCGCAGGCGGCGATCAGCAGGGCGATGGCGGAAGGGATGAGAATGCGCGTCGGGTTCATAGATGTCGCTCCTGTTTCGTCGCGCCGCCGGCGGAATCCCGCATCGGAAGGCCCATGGCCGGTTTCGCGGATGCGCGGGGATGGATGCGGTCAGGTCGCTCCGGCATGCCGCGCATGGGAGGGCGGAACGGCATGACTCCTG
This sequence comes from uncultured Pseudohongiella sp., assembly GCA_964434395.1. Taxonomy (GTDB): domain Bacteria; phylum Pseudomonadota; class Gammaproteobacteria; order Pseudomonadales; family Pseudohongiellaceae; genus UBA9145. Next base: position 15,307 of record CAYSVD010000203.1, on the reverse strand, counting down.
TAGCGTCCCGCGCCCTCTTGGTTCTCGATGATCTTGTAGCAGGCCGAGTAGCCGCCGTCAAAGCTGGCGACCGCGGCGTGGTGGACCGACAGGACCAGATCCTGCAGTCTGTCGTCGCTCTCCAGTTCGACCAGTCTGTCTCCAAACAGCTCTTTCGCCTGATCGATCCCGACGTTGTAGTCGTTCGGCCTGCAGCTCAGCCGGGAGAGGATCTTCTTCACGGCGGCGCCGCCGTCGCCGGAACCCTTGAACATGTTGGATTCGAGGCGGCGGGCCGCCGCCTTGCGGGCCCATCCGATGGTTCTCGCGTACCTGCTGGCGGCCTTGGGGTCGGCCTGCTGGAAGCGCGAGATCAGGGACGAAAGGCCCGCTTCGGCGACGCCTTCCGCATCGGCGTCCTCGCACATGCCGATCAGTTTCGCGTAGGAGTCCTCGCCGAGATGCGGATCAATGGGCCGGATGCACGAATGCCTGCCTATCACGATCGCCCTGCAGGAAAGCGCGATGATCGTGCTGCCGGACACGGTCAGCTGGGGAATGATCGCCCGCACATCGTCGCCGAACATCCGCCGTACGTAGTCGATCAGGTTTCCGGCGGCGGCCATGTCGTCGCCGGGCACATGCAGCATCAGGTCCAGTCCCTTCGTTCTGTCGAGTCCGTGGATGACCGTCATGAAGCCGTGCACGTCGGCGTCGTGGATTTCGAGAGACGCCGATGGATCATCGGCCAGCTCGGGACGGTCGAGCCAGGCCGAATGGTAGATTATGGTGTTGCGGCCCGTGTGAGCGCTCAGTTCGGCGAGGAGCTCGCGCCGGATGGAGTGGATCTTGCCCAGGTCAGAGGTGACTTCGTCCCAAGAGGGCATTTTGTCATGGCTCCATGTTGCGGCGGGACGCCGCGATGCCGCGACGATACCACAGATCCTGGAACGGACTCGGACGATCCCCATTCGCGGGACCGTTCGGGGGCAGGGCCGGAAATCGTCGCGGTCCGCCGCGCCCGCCGAATCCGCGCATTTCACGGGATCTGCGCCGCCGCCGTCCTGCGACTCGCCGCCCGGCGGTTTGATTCAGGGCGCCCCGCGCCATACACTTTCCGCCCGGCGGTCCCCGCTTCGGGGCCCGGCCGGCCGATCCATCAAGGGCTTAGCCATGAAAAGACTGACTGACAGACTGCGCGGGCCGCGTACGCTGGCCGTCCTCGGCCTGGCGCTGGCGTTCGCGTCGTCCGCCGTCGCCGAGGGCGGGCGCACCCCGGTCTACGCGAAGAACGGCATGGTCTCCAGCGCCTCGCGCCTGGCCTCGGAGGTGGGGGTGGAGGCCCTGAAGCGGGGCGGCAACGCCGTGGACGCGGCGGTGGCCACCGCCTTCGCGCTGGCGGTCACCTGGCCGTCCGCCGGCAACATCGGCGGCGGCGGCTTTCTGGTCTACCACGGAGCCGACGGCGAGGCCGCGGCCTTCGACTTCCGCGAAAAGGCGCCGCTGGCCGCCACCGAGCGCATGTACCTCGGCCTGGACGGCAACGTGGTCGACAACTCCAACCACTTCGGGCCGCTGGCGGTCGGCGTGCCCGGCACCGTCGCCGGGCTGTGGCAGGCCCACCAGCGGCTGGGATCGCTCCCTTGGGAGGAGCTGGTGGAGCCGGCGATCGAGCTGGCCCGGGAGGGCATCCCCATCACCTATTCCCTGCAGACCGGCTTCTCGTCGTCCTTCACCGCCAACCGCTTCCGCGAGTATCCCTCGTCCGCCGCGAAGTTCTTCCGCGAGGACGGCTCCTTCTACGAAATGGGCGACCGCTGGTTCCAGCCCGACCTGGCCCATACGCTGACGCTGATCCGGGACCGGGGCGCGGACGGGTTCTACCGGGGCGAGAACGCGAAAAGGCTCGCCGACTTCATGGCATCCATCGGCGGCCTCATCACCGAGGAGGATCTGGCCCGCTACGAGGCGGTGGAGCGCGAGCCCGTGCGGGGAACCTACCGGGGGCATGAAATCGTCAGCATGCCGCCGCCGAGCTCCGGCGGCGTGGCGTTGGTGCAGATGCTGAACATCCTGGAGGGCTACGACCTGGCCGCCATGGGGCACAACTCGGCCGACTACCTGCATGTGCTGACCGAGGCCATGCGCCGGGCCTACGCCGACCGGGCCGAGCACTTGGGGGATCCGGACTTCAACGAGGGCATGCCGCTGGAGCGGCTCACGGACAAGGAGTACGCGGCGGCGCTGCGCGCCTCCATCGACATGGACAGCAAGTCGGAAAGCGATCCGCGGCGGTTCGCCGGGGCGTACGAGTCGGAGGAGACCACGCACTTCTCGGTGGCGGACCGGGACGGCAACATGGTGAGCCTGACCTACACTCTGGAGTTCGGCTACGGCTCCGCCATCGTGGTCGAGGGCGGCGGCTACCTGCTGAACAACGAGCTGGGCGACTTCAACGCGGTGCCGGGCGTGACCAACGCCCGCGGCCAGATCGGCACGGCGCCGAACCTGGTGGCCGCCGGAAAGCGCCCGCTGTCGAGCATGACCCCGACCATCGTGGCGAAGGACGGCGCGCCGCTGTTCGCCGTGGGCAGCCCGGGCGGCAAGACCATCATCAACACCACCATGCAGCTGATCCTCAACATCATCGATCACGGCTTCAACATCGCCGAGTCGGTGGAGGCCGGACGCATCCACCACCAGTGGCTGCCGGACTTCACCAGCGTCGAGTCGAACGCCCTGTCCCCGGACACCTTGAGGCTGTACCGGGAGCGGGGGCACCAAGTCCGCGAACGCCGCTCCCAGGGCGCGGCCATGGGGGTTTACCACGACCGGGAGTCGGGGCTGTTCTTGGGCGCGTCCGATTCCAGGCGGGGGGACGGCGCGGCGGTGGGCTGGTAGCGGCCGGCCTCCCGCCGCCGGCCGGACTTGCGGACCGGACGGACGCTTTTGTGTCGATGGACGCCCGGACGCAACCGCGCCCGAAGACGAACGGCGAAGGAAACAGGAGTTGGTCGCGCGTATCGCGGATGATCGGGCCCGAATGAGCGGTTTCCGAAGCGTACGCAGGTCGTTCGGGTTGTTGAAACGGCGGCGAACGGGGCCCGCGGGAGAGTTCCAGCGAGGACGATGCGGACGGCGTCGCTTCATGGGGTTTGACGGCGCGGCGACGACCTCCGCCGGCCTTCTGGGCGTTGTCCGCCGCTTTTCAGCATCGGCCTCGGTGCGCCGCGCCGTCCGTAGCGGATGCGTTGCGTTTGATGTCGGGAGACGACGATGGCGATTTACGAATTTTCCGAAAGCGGGATAAGGGAGATCGAGAGGACCACGTTCGTCGAGCGGGGGATCAGGGAACGGCGGGACATCCAGCGCCTGCTCAGGGAACGGATAGAAATCATTCTAGCTGAAACGCTGGTTCTGGCGGAGGAGTTCGGCGAGTGGGACGCGAGCCGCCGGCGCATCGACCTGCTTTGTCTGGACAAGGAAGCCAACCTGGTGGTGGTGGAGCTCAAGCGCACCGAAGACGGCGGCCACATGGACCTTCAGTCGATCCGCTACGGCGCGATGGTCTCCACCATGACTTTCGACCAGGCGGTGGACATCCACGGGGAATTCCTGGATCGGCTCGGCTCGAAGGTCGATGCGCGGCGGAACATTCTGGAGTTTCTCGAATGGGAGGAGCCGGATGAGGATCTTTTCGCCCAGGATGTGCGGGTGGTGCTCGTGTCGGCGGAATTCTCCAAGGAGCTCACCACGTCGGTACTGTGGCTGAACGACAAAGGCATCGATATCCGCTGCATCAAGAAGGAGCCTTATCATGACGGGGAGAAGACTCTGCTGGACATACAGCAGGTGATCCCGCTCCCCGAGGCGGAGCAGTACCAGATCCGCGTCTGGCAAAAGAAAGCGGCGGGGAGAAGGACGGCGACGCCGATCGCGAGATTCATCCTGTCGGTGGCGGGAGGGGATTTTGCCGGGTTGAACAAGCGCAACCTGATTTATCAGGTGATAAGCGGCGCGATAAGCTCGGGGATCGCTCCGGAACATCTGGAGGAAGCCGTGGATTGGCGCGCCCTGTTCGCCGGTTTCGACGGGAACTTGAACGGCAGGCAGATGGCGAAGGAGCTGAACGCATCCGGCAGGAAAGGATCATTGCCGAAGTCCAAGCGGTATTTTTGCAAGCGCGACGAGCTGTTTTTCGTCAACGGAAAAACCTACGCCCTGACCAATCAGTGGGGGGTGAGGACCGAGGAGGCGGTGGAGCGGATCGCTTCCAAGTTCCCGCAATTGAAGATCAGCTTCGAAAGGGAGTGAGGAAACAAGAGCGGCGCTCAGACTGGACCCTGTTCGGGCGCGTGGCCCGAGCGGCCGTCAAGGAGCGCCTGTATTTCAGCGGCCGGAACTTTCGAGAGTTCCCCGGGTTCTATCTTGCGCATTCCGCCGCCATACACGCGGCTCTCGTCGAGCATGGCCTGTCCGGTGATCCGGTTCAATGCTTCATGAAGGCGTCCGTCTAGGTCCGAGGACCGTCCGAGCGCCCTTTCCAGCCGCGGCATGGGATAAAGGATCAGGTAGGTGTTGGCGACGATCGCTTTCGACCGATTCAGTATGAAGCGGAAAGGGCTTTTCCCATCCCTGCCCGGCCTGCCGATGTACGTGCAGTAAAAACGGCTGTGCGGGCGTTGTTCCTGCGAATACCAGATTTTTCGGTGTTTGCAGACGTATCTTTCGGAGACGCCGGCCCGGATTCCGTATTCAAGGTATTCGTGCAGCTTGGGGTGGGCATGCCTGATTCTTTCAAGAGGGAGGTTGCAATCCAGGACGAACAACTGATTTTCCATGGCGGGATAACCGTTCCGGTCCGCCTTCACCTCCATTGCGTTAAGGCGCCGCGGACTGGGCAAGATCGGACGGAACTGATCAAGCGTCAGGCCCCGCGCTTCGATCCGCTCGCGGTCGAGAATGAAAAACCCGTTGTCGCCCGTCACGATCCCCCGCTTCACGGCGAAGAAGTCGCCCAGTCTGGGGGCGCCGCTTCGCCGGCGCCTGCCGGAGAGCGGGAAGCGCGACCATTTTTCCTCCGCGGCCAGCGTGGAGAGGGAAACGGCTTTTTCACGGGCCGGACTGTCGATGGTCCCGCCGTAGCTGAACCTCGCCTTGTGGTGTCGGGGCGGTTTCCTGTTTCTGAACCAGACCACGGCGGAGGAGACGAGCGCGTCGTCGAACTGGACGTCACGGGGGTCGAAGCGGTGGATTTCAAGCAACGTCACTTCGTTCAGCAGGTAGTTCCTGACGGACCCGCCGTAGTTCACGTCCATGAACTCGCTGGGGACCAGCCAGCCGGCGATGCCGCCGTCCTTCATCCACCGGTGCGCCAGCGCCATGAAGTAGCAGTACAGGCCGGCCAGTCCGGACAGTCTCATGCCGGCGGATGCAAGGGCCTTGGCCTGCAGACGCCGCTTGGAGCCGTTTATGTGGTGGTGGCGCACATACGGCGGATTGCAGATGATCAGGTTGTATTTCCGGTCGTCGGGCGGCGCCTTCTGCTCGGTGAAGTCTGCCAGCCGGCAGTCGAGACCGGTCCCCGCCCACAACTTCAAGGCGGGTCCGCCGTAGTGTTTGTCGATCTCGAAGCCTGCGGCGGCTTCTATCCGCGCCGCCGGAAATTTTCTTTTCAGCGCGCTGTAGAACGAGCCGGTGCCGAAGGCCGGATCGAGAAACCGGACCTTGGCGCCGCCGGGCAGGATGCTTCTGGCGCGGGCCAGAATGTCGTCGGCGAGAGCGGCGGGCGTTGGAAACTGTCCCAGAACATTGCGTTCTGTTTGCGTTTTCCGCCCGTCTAGATCCGTTTGCAGCTCCCGCCGCCGGGATTCGAGTTGAGTGACGTTCATTTTTAAAAACCAAGCTGTTTCAAATCGTCGATACGGTGTTCCCATATCCAGTCAATGCCCTCAGCCGCTTCATAGCCAAGATAGCTGGAATCGAAATAGCCGCATAAAAATAGATAAAAGCCCGCCTTATTGCCGTATGTGTTGCGAAGTTGCTGAACCTTGATCGCTTCTTCTTTGCGCCGCTTGTTCGTATTGGCGAAGTCCCCCGATGACTTGGTTTCGAGTAGTACGGGGAGGGCGCCTTTTTTGACGTTTTTCCGCATGATTGCCGCATCCGCGACGATATTGATGCGTCTTCCATCGGCAAGAGCGACAGGAATATTGAAGCGAAAAGCAAAGGTTCCGCCAGGCATGGATCGCCAGTCGCTGGCTTCGCCGGAGCGAAGTTCGCGGTAGCCGCGGGCTTCAAGCCAAGCCCTGATTGTCGCAAGCTGGCGCTGTTCCTGAGCATTTCTAATCACAGGGTCGGCAGTCACACCACAGAGTCTGTCAGCGATGATGGAGGATGCGCGGCGGACTTCTTCTTGCGTGCCGGAGTCACGCCGCGTTTTCCAGACGAAAATATCGGGGTCGGCCATCTTTTTGATGACGGCGCCGATCATCCTCAGTTGTCTGGCCAGTTCCCGCCGCTCCAGTCTGGGCGGAACGCGTTGATCTTTTTCCATGCTTTTGATCAGGTAGGGGGACACTCCGGCCAGGCCGGCAAGCCGCTCGCGCGCGATAGGCGGGCATGTGGACATTCGAAGTATCGCCAGCACAGAGGGATGGTTTTGAAGCGCTTCGGGCCGGATATTGGTCAGGTTGTTGGTCCACTGCATGGCCAGCTCGACCTGTTTAGTGGTTTTAATGCTGGTGTCCCTGAATACTTTGGGAGCGAATTTCATGAACCAGTCATTATACAAATCCACTGAGCTGGCGGTGTCGGCCTTCCACTTGCCCGCCTTGTCCTTGTTCACCGCCATTGAGATATCCTTTATGAGTGCTGATCCGATGGTCGATCCATTATCGTATTGTTGCTTGAACCGTTTAATTGCTTCATGGGTCCCGTTTTTTTATCGTGCTGGGGAATTCGGCATCCTTGTTTCTACGGAGGCCATGCTTCCGCCGAACATAGCGAATCCCGTCAGATGACCGAGCTGGTCCGCTCGATGACCTGCCCCACGATCTGCTCCAGATTCTCCAGCGGCAGGTCGGACCGGGCGTAGACCGGATTGTCCGAGGTGATCCACCACTCGTCCCCGCGCTTGCGCAGACGTTTGATCAGCGGGCTCCCGTCCACGATCAGGGAGTAGACCGCGGCGTGCCGCGGCGCGCGCGCCTCCAGGTTGATCAGCACCTGGTCGCCGTCGAACAGGGTCGGCTCCATGCTCGAGCCGGCGATCTGGCGGGCCAGCAGCCGGTCCTCCCGGTAGCCGTTGCGGCGGACCCAGTCCTTGCGGTAGAGCAGGGGCGTGGCATCCTCGTCCTCCTCGTGGTCGACGACGAACCCGGTCGCCGCCTCGTCCGAGCTCCGCAGCCGCGCGGTGCGGAACGGGATCTCCACGAAGTTGTCCGGCGCCGGCTCGAAGCCCCCTTCGGCGGCGTCCAGCGCCCCCGCCTTGATTCCGGCGTGCTCCTCGATCCGCCGCGCCGTCTTCTCCCCGAAGGAGCGGTGGCCGTTGAACAATTGGCTCAAGTAGCTCGGATCCAGCCCGTGTTCCCGCGCGAAGCGGGCGGCGGTGGGCCCCCGCTCGGCCACCAGCCTCTTCAGGTTCGCGACCCGGATCTTCTGCACTTCCATCACGGCCCCGTCCTCCGGCCCGGCGGATAATCTCCATCATAGCATATAAAAGCGAACTTTTGCTAATCGCGCCGTTCCGCCGTCCCGGTCGCGTCGTCCCGGCCCCCGGCGGGCGGCGCGGCCGGCCGCGGAACCGCCGCCGGAGGGAGGCCCGTCGTCCGTCCGGCCCCGGCTGTCATTGCCCGCCGCGCCGGGGGATAATCGCCGCGACCAGCATGCCGGGAGGACGGCGGATGGCGATGAAGGACGAGGACCGGGCGCTCATCAAGGCGGTGACGGAGGGCGGCTCCCGCATGGTCGACGCGTTCATCCGGGCCGGGGCGGACGTGAACGTCGTCGATGAGGACGGCTGGACCCCGCTGTGCCTGGCGGCGGCCTGCGGGGACACCGAGTCGATGGAGCTGCTGGTGGCGGCGGGGGCCGACTTGGACGCCCCCGTCAAGATCAAGGGGAGCATGACGCCGTTGCTGTCCGCGGTCTGCGAGGGGAAGACCGGGGCGGCGCGGCTGCTGATCGAGGCGGGCGCCGACGTGAACATCGCCAGCGCGGCGGGCCGCGCGCCGCTGCTGCTGGCGAGCCGGGAGAAGAACGTCGAGGCGATGCGGCTGTTGCTCGAGGCGGGGGCCGACGTGGACGCCGCGGACGACCGCGGCATGACGCCGTTGCTGCATGCGGTCGACGGGAAGGACGCCGAGGCGGCGCGGCCGCTGGTCGATGCGGGCGCCGACGTGAACGCGCTCTCCGCCGCCGGCCCGACGCCGTTGCTGTACGCGGTGCACGCGGGGAACGTCGAGGCGGCGCGCTTGCTGCTCGATGCGGGCGCCGCCGTGGACGGCGCCGACCGCGGGGGCAACAGGCCGTTGTTGCTCGCGGTCCATAAAGGGAACGTCGAGGCGGCGCGGATGCTGCTCGATGCGGGCGCCGATGCGGACGGCGCCGACGACAGGGGCATCACGCCGCTGCTGCTCGCGGTCCGCAAGCGGGATGCCGAGGCGATGCGCCTGCTGACGGCGGCGGGGGCCGATGCGAACCCCGCCGCCGAGCCCGGGCGGATCCCGCTGGTCGCGGCGGCCGTGGAGGGATGCGCCGAGGCGGTGCGGATCCTGACGGCCGCCGGCGCCGACGCGAACGCCGTCGACCGCAACGGCATGACCGCGTTGTGCATGGCGGTCGGCAAGAACCGGCCCGAGGCGATCAAGGCGCTGGCGGAGGCGGGGGCGGATCCGGAGCTCCGATGCGGCCTGCCCGGCGAAGACTGCGCCCCGCTGTCGCTGGCGGCATCCCTGGACTTGCCGGAGGCGATGCGAGCGCTGCTCGCGGCCGGGGCGGACGCGAGTCCCGCCGACCCCGACGGCAAGGTGTCGCTGCACTGGGCGGCGGCGAGGGGGGGCGCCGAGGCGGCGCGGCTGCTGACGGAGGCGGGAGCCGATCCGAACGCCGCCGACGCCGGGGGCGTGGCGCCGCTGCTGGTCGCGAGCGGCGGGGGGAACGTCGAAGCGGCGCGGGTGCTGCTCGCGGCGGGGGCCGACCCCAACGCCGCCGACGACTTGGGCCGGACGCCCCTCGCCGCGGCCGGGAACGCCCCGGAACTGCGGCGGCTGCTCGCGGAGGCGGGCGCCCGCCCGGCGGCGCCCGGGGCGGGAACGCCGGGCGGCCGCACCCTCCACTGACTTTCCAGACTCAGGCTGTCATTCCGCGCCGCGCCGGGGGATAATCCGCCGATTCGGGTTCGCCGGAGGAATGGTCCGATGGGTTCGGCGGAAGGGGACACGACGCTCGTCGATGCGATAGCGAAGGGGGATGCCGAAACCCTCGCCATGCTCATCGAAGCCGGGGCGGACGTGAACGCCGGGGTGGTTCTGCGGTTTTCGACGGGAAAGAAAGCCGGAAAGCCCATCGTCGAGGAGTCCTGGCTTCCGTTGGGCGTGGCGGCCCACAGCGGGAACATCGATGCGCTGCGGCAACTGGCGTCGGCGGGCGCCGATCTGGATGCGGCGGACGGCGAAGGCATGACGGCGTTGGGAAGGGCGATCCACAGGGCGGACGCGGAAACCGTGGGCGCGCTGATCGATGCGGGCGCCGACGTGAACGCGGCCTGCATCGGAGACATGCCCCCGCTGCTCGCCGCCGCCCTCGAAGGCGACGTCGACTCGTTGCGGCTGCTGGCGGAGGCGGGCGCGGATGCGGATGCCCCCGACGGCGAGGGCATGACCGCGCTGAATGCGGCGGTTTTCGAGGACATGCCCGAGGCGATAGGGATCCTGGCGGCGGCGGGCGCGGACGTGGACGCGGTCGACTGCGGGGGCGCGACGCCGATGTGCCGGGCGATCGACGGCGACCTGCCCGGGTCGGTGCGCGCCTTGGCGGATGCGGGCGCCGGCATCGGCGAAGCGGACTCGAGTCCGCTGCATCTCGCGGCTGGCGAGGGCAGGAGCGTGGCGGTGGGCGCGCTGATCGATGCGGGCGCCGACCCGGACGCGGCCGACGGCGACGGCTGGACCCCGCTGCACGCGGCGGTCGAGGGGGGCCATCTCGATGCGGCGCGCGCGTTGATGGAGGATGGCGCCGACCCGAACGCCGCCGCCGGCGGCGATTTCGGGACGCCGTTGCGCTTCGCGCTCATGCTCGGGAAAACCAAGGCATTGCGCGTGATGATCGAGGAGGGCGCCGACCTGAACGTCGTCGACGGCGACGGCGAGACGCCGCTGCACGCCGCGGTCGCGCTCGGGAGAATCGGGCCGTTGCGCGCGCTGATCGAGGGGGGCGCCGACCTGGAGGCGGGCCGCGGCGAAAGCGGGACGCCGCTGCGGCTCGCGGCCATGCTCGGGAAAAGCGCGGTGTTGCGGACGCTGATCGATGCGGGCGCCGACGTGGAGGCGGCCGACGGCGAGGGCATGACCGTGCTGTGCGCGGCGGTCACCGGGAAAGGGGCCGAGGCGGTGCGGGCGCTGCTGGACGCGGGCGCCGACGTGGACGGCGGCGAGGTGCTGACCCCGCTGCAGTTCGCGGCCTCGCTGGGGAGGACCAAGGCGATGCGGGCGCTGATCAAGGCGGGCGCCGACGTGAACGCGGTCGACGGCGACGGCGTGAGCGCGTTGCTCAGGGCGCGGGCCGAAGGGCAGGACAGGGCGGCGAAGATGCTGATCCGGGCCGGGGCCCGCCCGCCGGAGGCCCCGGGGACGGCGCTGTTCGCGGCGATAGAGGCGAACGACCTGGGTGCGCTCGCCGCGCTCGTCCGGGGCGGGGCGGACGTGAACGCGACCGACGTCGAGGGCGTGAGCCCGCTGACCGCCGCCGTGTACGAGGACGGCGCCGAGGCGGTGCGGATCCTGGCCGAGGCGGGCGCCGACGCGGACGCCGCCGACGGCGACGGAAGAACCCCCCTGCATTACGCGGCCGGCGCCGAGGAGTGCCGGCGCGGGCCGCTACGGGCGCTGCTGGAGGCGGGCGCCGACGTGAACGCGCCCGACGTCGACGGCGCGACCCCGCTGCATTACGCGGCCCGCCAGGGGCGGGTCGAGGCGTTGCGCGCGCTGCTGGATGCGGGCGCCGACACGGAGGCGGTCTTCAACAAGGGCGACGGCGCGAGCCCGCTGCTCGTGGCGGTGCTGGAGGACCGCGCCGATGCGGCGCGGGCGCTGCTGGATGCGGGCGTGGACGCGAACGCCGTCGACGGCCGCGTCCGGGTTCCGCTGCATTACGCGGCCTATCACGGGAAGATCGAAGCGCTGCGGGCGCTGCTGGAGGCGGGCGCCGACCCGGACGCGCTCGACGGCGAGGGCGCGACCCCGCTGCATCACGCGGCCTACGCCGGGGAGGATCTGCGCGAGCCGCTGGACGCGTTGCTGGCGGCGGGCGCCGACGTGAACGCGGTCGACGGCGGCGGCCGGGTTCCGTTGCATTACGCGGCCCACTTCGGGAAGGCGAAGGCGCTGCGGGCGCTGCTGGAGGCGGGCGCCGACGTGGACGTGCTGGACGGCGACGGCTGGACGCCGCTGGATCTGGCGGACGGCGCGGAGCACGCCCCGAAGGACGGCGGGACGGCGAAGACGCTGCTGGCGGCCGGGGCCCGCCCGCCGGCGGACCCCGGGGCGGGGCCGCGGGGCGGCGGCCGGAACATGCACTGAGCGGCGCCGGCCCGAGCGCGCCCGAGGACGATCCGATGGAGCCCGAGGAAAGCGCGCAGGCGCTCGTCGACGCGATAGCGCGGAACGACCTCGATGCCCTCGCGGCGCTCATCGAGGCCGGGGCGGACGTGAACGGCAGGACGGCCGCGCGGCGACGGTGGGGCTTCGCGAAGGGCGGCGGCCGGCTTCTTTCCGGCGGGGACTGGACCCCGCTGACCGCGGCGGCCTTCGCCGGCAGCGCCGATGCGCTGCGGATGCTGCTGGCGGCGGGCGCCGATGCGGACGCCGCCGGCCGCGAGGGCCTGGACGCGCTGCGCTGGGCGCTGCGCGGCGGGCGCATCGAGGCGGTGCGGGCGCTGGCGGCGGCGGCCTCCGACCTGGATGCCGCGGACGACGAGGGCGTGACGGCGCTGGATGCGGCCTTGCTCGAAGGCTTTCCCGAGGCGATCGGGGTTCTGGCGGCGGCGGGCGCCGACGTGGACATGCCCGACGGGGACGGCGCGACCCTGCTGCATGCGGCGATCGACGAGGACGACCATGAGGCGATGCGGGCGCTGATCGCGGCGGGCGCCGACCTGAACGCCGGCGGCGGAGTCGGCCCGCCGCTGCATTTCGCGGTCGCGGCCGGCAAGACCGGCGCGTTGCGGCTGCTGATCGAGGCGGGCGCCGATCTGGGCGCGGAATTCGGCGAAAGCGGAACGCCGTTGCAGTTCGCGGCCGTAGCCGGCGATACCGGGGCGTTGCGGACGCTGGTCGACGGGGGCGCCGACATCGATGCGGCCGACGGCGACGGCATGACCGCGCTGTGCATGGCGATCACCGCCGGGCGGACCAAGGCGGTGCGGGCGCTGCTCGACGCGGGCGCCGACGTGAACGCGTTCGGCGGCGGGGTGCTGACCCCGCTGCAGTTCGCGGCCCAGCTCGGGCGGACCGGGGCGCTGCGGGCGCTGATCGATGCGGGCGCCGATCTCGATGCGACCGACGGCGGCGGCATGACCGCGCTGCGCCGGGCCAGGGCCGAAGGCAGGAGCAGGGTGGCGAGGATGCTGGTCCGGGCCGGGGCCCGCCCGCCGGACGCCCCCGGGCGGACGCTGTTCCAGGCCATCGCGGCGAACGACCTGGGCGCGCTCGCCGCGCTCGTCCGGGCCGGGGCGGACGCGAACGCGGCCGACGCCGGCGGGATGAGGCCGCTGACCGCCGCCGTGCGCGGGGACGGCGCCGAGGCGGTGCGGATCCTGGCCGAGGCGGGCGCCGATGCGGACGCCGCCGACGGCGACGGGAAGACCCCGCTGCATCATGCGGTCGGCGGCGAGGAAAGCCGGCGCGGGCCGTTGCGGGCGCTGCTCGCGGCGGGCGCCGACGTGAACGCGGCCGACGGCGAAGGCGCGGCGCCGCTGCATTACGCGGCCCGCCTGGGGCGGGTCGAGGAGTTGCGCGAGCTGATCGCGGCGGGCGCCGACCTGAACGCGGCCGTCGACGAGGAGAAGCGCGCGACCCCGCTGCTCATGGCGGTCTTGGAGGGGCACGTCGCGGCGGCGCGGGCGCTGCTGGAGGCGGGCGCCGACGCGGGCGCCGTCGACGGCCGCGGCCGGGTTCCGCTGCATTACGCGGCCCACTTCGGGAAGGAGGATGCGATGCGGGCGCTGCTGGCGGCGGGCGCCGGCGCGGACGTTCCCGACGGCGACGGCTTGACCCCGCTGCATCACGCGGCCAGCGGCGAGGAGGATGCGGGCGGGCCGCTGCGGGCGCTGCTGGAGGCGGGCGCCGATGCGGGCGCCGTCGACGGCCGCGGCCGGGTTCCGCTGCATTACGCGGCCCACTTCGGGAGGGAGAAGGCGCTGCGAGCGTTGCTGGCGGCAGGCGCTGGCGCGGACGTCCCCGACGGCGAGGGCTGGACCCCGCTGCATCACGCGGTCGGCGGCAAGGAGCATCGGCGCGGCGCGCTGCGGGCGTTGCTGGCGGCGGGCGCGGACGTGAACGCCGTCGACGGCCGCGGCCGGGCCCCGCTGCATCACGCGGCCCACTTCGGGAGGGAGAAGGCGTTGCGGGCGCTGCTGGCGGCGGGCGCCGACGTGAACGTGCTGGACGGCGACGGCTGGATGCCGCTGGACCTGGCGGGCGGCGCGGAGGACGCCCCGAAGGACGGCGCGGCGGCGCGGGCGCTGCTGGAGGCCGGCGCCCGCCCGTCGGCGGATGCCGGGAAAGGGCCGCGGGACGGCGGCCGGAACCTGCACTGAGCGGCGCCGAGCGCGCCCGGAGGATGGTCCGATGGAACCCGAGGAAAGCGCGAAGGCGCTCATCGACGCGATAGGGCGCGACGACCCCGAGGCGCTGGCCGCGCTCATCCGGGACGGAGCGGACGTGAACGGCAGGGCGGCCGCGCCGGGCGGCCCGGCGAAGGGCTCCGGGAAGGCGAAAGGCCCGGCGGGGAGGCCGGAAGAGGACATCGTCCTGACTCCGCTGATCATGGCGGTCGTCGAGGGGGACGCCGGAGCGATGCGCGCGCTGATCGCGGCGGGCGCCGACCTGAACGCGGCCGACGGCGAGACCAGGGCCCCGCTGCATGCGGCGGTCGAGGAGGGGCGGGACGAGGCGGTGCGGATCCTGGCGGACGCCGGCGCCGACCTGAACGTCCTCGACGGCGATGGCTGGACTCCGCTGCACGACGCGGCCCAGCGGGGGGAGCCCGGGCCGCTGCGCGCGTTGCTGGACGCCGGCGCCGACGTGAACGCGACCGACGGCATGGGCGGGACGCCGCTGCACACGGCGGTCGAGGAGGGGCGGTCCGAGGCGGTCCGGATGCTGATCGCGGCGGGCGCCGAGCTGGACATCGTCGACGAGGACGGCTGGACGCCGTTGCTCTACGCGCTTCACACCGGGAAGGACGAGGCGGCGCGCGCGCTGATCGATGCGGGCGCCGATGCGGATGCGGTGCGCGGCGAAGGCTGGGCCCCGCCGCGCCAGGGGGTGGGCGAGGAACGGGACGGTTTGAACGCCGCCGACGTCGAGGGCGCCACCGCGCTGCATGTGGCGGCGGGGAAAAAGGAGTCTTCCGAGGCGGTGGGCGCGCTGCTCGCGGCGGGGGCCGACGCGGACGCGGTCGACGGCGGGGGCGCGACCGCGCTGCACAACGCGGCGGCGGAGGGGTCTTCCGAGGCGGTGGGCGCGTTGCTCGCGGCTGGGGGCGACGCGGACGCGGTCGACGGCGGGGGCCGGACGCCGCTGCATCTCGCGGTGGATGCCGAACATGCGGAAGCGGTGCGGATGCTGCTGGAGGCGGGCGCCGACGTGGACGCGGTCGACGGCGGGGGTTCGACGCCGCTGCATCTGGCGATGAATGCCGAACATGCGGAAGCGTTGATGCGGATGCTGGTGGAGGCGGGCGCCGATGCGAACGCGGTCGACGGCGGGGGCGCGACCGCGCTGCACATGGCGGCGGGGGAATTGGGGCTTCCCGAAGAGGTGGGTGTGCTGCTCGCGGCGGGGGCCGACGCGAGCAGCACACCCACCTCTTCGGGAAGCCCCAATTC
>CAYSVD010000202.1:0-2113 GCA_964434395.1 uncultured Pseudohongiella sp. | reverse complement strand
GTTCATCAACCTGCTTCTCCGCTTGTCCTGCCGCCGGTTTCCGGACGCCCCCGGATCGGAACCCCCGGCCGGGCGGCCCCGGACCCGAGCCATCCGCCGGAGATGGTACACCGGATGGACCGGCCGGTCACTGCCTGCTGGGCGGCCTGTGGGCGGCCTGCTGGGCGGCGTGCCCGCCGGGCGGCCCCCGGGCGCACCAGCCCCCGGGGCCGCCCGCCTGCGGCGCGGGGCCGATGGTCCCCCGCCGGCATCCCGGGAGTCGTCATCTGGCGGTGGGCCGCCCAGGGTGCCTGATCGAGGAACCTGAGCGGGAACACTCCGGAACCGGCGAAACCGACCAGCGGACACCGGAGCGGCGAGACGAAAATCGGCGAGCACAGAACCGGCGGTAAACCGGGATGCGGGACCTGCCGCTCTACCAGCGTCCCACCCCGGCGAGGCGACACTGGAGCGGCGGAAACCGTCGGGACATCGCCGACAAGTCCCGGTGCCGCCGTAGGCGCCGGGATGGGGAGACACTGGCATCCCTGACACGCGGAGCCGGCGAGAAGCGGCCTCGTGCGCCCCCGTCAGGCCAGATGCGGCGAGCTCGCCCGATCATATCGCCGTCTCCCGCCCGTTTGACTATACAGAACCCCATACGCATTCTGCACCATCCAACGGAACGCGACCATCAACCACCCCCAGCGAAATGCACCCTGCCGGAACTGGCGGGAGCCACACGACGCCATGCGGCAAATCGAAGGATAGGAGTTACAAATGGCCGACAGCGAGACCAGAAAAGACATCGTCCAGATGCATGTCGCGGCGTACGACGCCGCGCCGGATGCCGCCCGGATGCGCGAGCTGGAGGCGATTGTCGACAGGGGTGGCACCCTGCTCGACGTGGCATCCGCCCTGACCGCCGATGCCCGCTGGACGGCGCTGTATCCGGCATCCCAGACCGCGGCCGAGTTCTCCGACGCCTGGCTGGAAACCCTGCTACCCGGGGCCGACGCGGCGCTGCTGACGGTCGGCCGGGACATCGTGGTCCCCTACCTCGAAGCCGGCAACGCCCCATCCGGCTTAGTGCTGGCGGCGCAGGAGTTCCTGAGCGGCCCCGAAGTCCCGGCGGACTTCGCCGGCCTCGCCAGCGCCTTCCTCGAACGGAGCGGAACGGCGACGGCGGAGCTGACCGCCGCCGAGACCCGGGAGGACATCATCCAACTGGCGGTGGCGGCGCACGGCGCCGCGCCGGACCCCGCCTTGATGGCGGAGCTGGAGGCGGTCGTCGACGGCGGGGGAACCCTGCTCGACGTGGCCGAGGCCCTGACCGAGGGCGGGCGCTGGGGCGAGCTGTATCCGGACTCCCAGACCCCGGAGGACTTCGCGGACGCTTGGCTGGAGGCCCTGCTGCCCGGGGTCGACGCGGCATTGCTGACGGCCGGGCGGAATATCGTGGTCTCCCACCTCGATGCCGGCGGCGGCGCTCCCGCACTGATTCAACTGGCGCAGGAGCTCCTGAGCGGCGTCGTGGCGCCGGCGGACTTCGCCGGGCCCGCCAGGGATTTCCGCGTCCGGGGCGAAGACGCGGCGACGGAACTGGCCGCGGCAGAGGCTCGGATCGAAACCCAGGAGGACATCATCCAACTGGCGGTGGCGGCGTACGACGCCGCGCCGGGCGCCGTCCTGGTGGCGGAGCTGGAGGCGATCATCGACGGCGGGGGAACCTTGCTCGATGCGGCCGAGGCCCTGACCGGCGGCGAGCGATGGACGGAGTTGTATCCGGCCGCCCAGAGCGCGGGGGAGTTCGCGGACGCCTGGCTGGGGACGTTGCTGCCCGGGCTGGACTCGGCAGCGCTGGAGGCTCGGCGGGCCGCCGTGCTCACCCGGCTCGAGACCGGCGACGGCCCCGCCGCCGCGTTGCTGGAGATGCAGCGGTTCCTGAGCGCTGACGAGGTTCCTGCGACGTACGAGGGCGCCGTCAGCGCATTCCTCAACAAAGGCGAAGTGGCTACGGAGCATTCGGTGGTCCGGATGCTGGACGGCGAGCCCGCCGAGCTGAGCGATGCGCTGGCCTCGGTGACCGATGACGACGCCACCGTGCCGGCGGCGATCGACGCGCTGGGAGATC
>CAYSVD010000201.1:0-7318 GCA_964434395.1 uncultured Pseudohongiella sp. | reverse complement strand
GCCCTCCTCTCCCGCCCGGTCTCGCGCCGGCGGCTGCTGCGGCTGGGCGCCCGGCTGACCGGCGCGCTGGCCCTGGGCGCGTTGCCCCTCGCCGCCCACGGCGGGGCCCGGCGGCTCGGCCGGCTGGCCGCCGACCCCTTCCGCCTCGGCGTCGCCTCGGGCGATCCCACCCCCGACTCGGTGGTGCTGTGGACGCGGCTGGACCGGGACGCGCTGGCGCGGGCGGGCGCGGAGCGCGACGCGGTGGCGGTGGACTTCGAGGTGGCCGCCGACCCGGGCTTCGCCCGCATCGCGCGCCGGGGCTCGGTCGCGGCGGCCCCGGAGCTGGGGCACTCGGCCCATGCGGACGTGCGCGGGTTGGAGCCGGACACCGTCTACCACTACCGCTGGCTCGCCGGCGGCGCCGCCAGCCCGGCCGGCCGCACCCGCACCGCCCCCGCCGCCCACGCCCGCAACGATGCGTTCCGCTTCGCCTTCGCCTCCTGCCAGCACTACGAGCACGGCTACTACACCGCCTACCGCCACATGGCGCGGGAGGAGCTGGACCTCATCGTGCATCTGGGAGACTACATCTACGAGTACGGGCCGCGCGGGGGCGTCCGCTCCCACGAGGGACCGGAGATCCTCACCCTGGACGACTACCGCGCCCGCTACGCCACCTACCGCGGCGATGCGGACCTGCAGGCGGCCCACGCCGCCGCGCCCTGGGCGGCCACCTGGGACGATCATGAAGTGGACAACAACTACGCCGCCGACATCGCCGAGGACGACCAGACGCCGGAGCGGCTGCTGGCGCGCCGGGCGGCGGCCTACCAGGCCTTCTACGAGTTCATGCCGGTGCGGTTGCCGGTGGGCCGGCGGGGGCCGGACATGCCGATCCACCGGCATCTCCGCTTCGGCCGCCTGCTGGAGATGCACATGCTGGACACCCGGCAGTACCGCAGCGACCAGGCCTGCGGCGACGGGCGCAGGCCCGACTGCCCCGGACTCCGCGCGCCCGGCCGCACGCTGCTGGGCCAAGGCCAGAAGCGGTGGCTGTTCCGCCGGCTGGCCGCCGCCGACGCCACCTGGAACGTGCTGGCCCAGCAGGTCATGATGGCCGGGCTGCGCTCGGTGGGCGGGGACGGCGAGACGCTCCGGCCCATGGACGCCTGGGACGGCTACCCGGACGAGCGCCGGGAGTTGCTGGAGCTGTGGGACCGGGCCGGCACGCCCAACCCGGTGGTCATCACCGGCGACGCCCACACCAACTGGGCCTGCGACCTCAAGCTGGATTTCGACGACCCGGACTCGAAAACCGTCGGCGCCGAGTTCGTCGGCACCTCCATATCGTCCGGCGGGGACGGGCAGGACGCGGGCGGCTACGGCGCCCCGTTCCTGCCGCACAACCCGCACGTGAAGTTCTACAACGCCCAGCGCGGCTACGTGACGGCGACCGTCTCTCCGGAGCTGTGGCGCGCCGACTTCAAGGTTCTGCCCCGGGTCACGACGCCCGGCGCCCCCATCGCCGTGCGCCGCTCGTGCGTGGTGGAGGCCGGCCGGGCGGGGGTGCGGACGGCTTAGTCCCCGTCCCGGTAGCGCTCCACGAAGCGCCGCAGGATCCGCCGCGGGTGCGGCGCGTCCTCGCCAGCCAGCAAGGCGCTCAGGCGGTCCGCCTCCTCCGGCGGGAAATAGCCGTGGTCCTTGTACACGCCGACCCGCAGGACGAAGCCCTCGGCGTCGCCCTCGGGATGGAACTGGGTGGCGTACATGTTGCATCCCAGCCGGAACATCTGCACCGGGCAGGCGGCGTTGGTGGCCAGCAGCTCGCAGCCGGGCGGCGTCTCGTCGCAGGCCTCCTTATGGCCGAGCATCGCCCGGAACGACGGCGGCAGGCCCTCCAGCAACGGGTCGCGCCGCCCGGCCTCGGTCAGCGCGACCTCCGCGGAGCCCACGTCCTCGGCGTGCCGCCGGGAGATCGGCGCGCCGCAGTACCGGCCCAACAGGCCGCTGCCCGAGCAGCATCCCAAGAACGGAAAGTCCCGCGCCGCCGCCTGGTCGAACAGCCGGTCGAACCACGCCTCCACCGCCCGCTGCCGCGGGGACTTGTCCGGCGCGCTCACGTCGAAGGGGCTGCCGCCGACGATGATCCCCGCCAGCCCGTCCAGGTCCACCGCCGGCAGGGGCCCGTCGCTGATGCCGGCCCGCGCCGCCTCGCCGTCCCGCAGGCCGCCGTAGCGCCGGATCGCCCTGAACTCGTCGTCGGCGATGGCGGCCTCCGGACGCAGGTGCACGACCAGGAACGGGCGGCCCACGGCGAAGGCGCCGCCGGCGGGAGGGTGCTAGACGCCCCGGGGCTCCATGATGGACTGGTACACCAGCTGCCGGGACTCGCCCCGGACGTTGGGCAGGCGGCTTCCGGCCTGCTGGATCATGCCGACGAACACCAGGTTCTCGACCGGGTCGATCCAGAACCAGGTGCCGGCCGCGCCGCCCCAGTAGTACTCGCCCTTGGAGTAGCCCTCCGCCTCCACCGGATCTTCGATGATGGCGAAGTCCAGCCCGAAGGAGGTGCCGCGCGCGCCCAGCACCGAGCCCCGCATGCTGGCGGGGGTCTGGTCCCGGCGCATCAGCTCGACCGTCAGGGGCGCCAGGATCCTGACCCCGTCCAGTTCGCCGCCGTTCAGGAGCATCTGGCTGAAGCGCAGGTAGTCCATGGCGGTGGAGACCAGCCCGCCGCCGCCGCCCTCGAACACCGGATCCTCCAGGAAGCCGTCGCCGAACACCTCCCGGGCGACGAGCTCGCCGTCCTCGCCGTAGCCGTAGACTTGGGCGAAGCGGGACGCCTTCTCCGGGGGCACGTGGAAGTCGGTGTCGATCATGCCCAGCGGCTCGAACAGGCGCTCCTCGAGGAACTCGCCGAAGGACTGGCCGGACAGCTTCTCCACCAAGTAGCCCTGCACGTCCACCGCCACGCTGTACTCCCAGACGGTCCCGGGCTGGTGCTTGAGCGGGATCCCGCCCAGCTTGGCGGCGAACTCCGCCAGCGTGTCGCCGGAGTCCAGCAGGCCCGCCTCGACGTACATCGCGTCGACCGGCGACTCGGCGAAGATGCCGTAGGTCAGCCCGCCGGTGTGGTTCATCAGCTCGCGCACCGTCATCTTGTGGTCCTGGGGCTCGGTGATCATGTCGCCGTTCTCGTCCAGCCCCGCGAAGACCTGAAGATCCTTGAATTCGGGCAGGTGCTTCTCCACCGGGTCGGACAGGCGGAACTTGCCCTCCTCGTACAGCATCATCAGCGCCACCCCGGTGACCGGCTTGGTCATGGAGTAGATGCGGAAGATGGCGTCGCGGGTCATGGGCGCGCCCGCCTCGAGGTCCCGCCAGCCGACGGACTCGAAGTGGACGAGGCGGTTGTCCCGGGCGGCCGCGGTCACCACGCCGGCCAGCAGGCCGTCGTCCACGTGGCGCCGCATGGCGGCGGTCAGCCGCCCGAGCCGCTCCGAGTCCATGCCGACGGACTCCGGCGCGGCCGCATCGAGCGCCGGGGCGTCGGCCGCGGCGCCGAGGTCGCGGACCGCCGGGCCGCAGGCGGCCAGCGCGAGCAGCAGGGCCGCGGGCAGGAGGGCCCCGCGGACGGAATGGTTGTTGTTGCCGTGGGTCGTCGCTTGCATGACAGTTCCTTGATGGGGAGGGGCCGGAACCGCCGCCCGGCCGGGGACGCGCGAAGCATAGGCCATCGACCGGCCCTTATCCAGCGCCCGGCGGATTCCCGGCGGATTCCCGTCCTCCGGCTAGCGCACCCGGTCGGCGATGCCGTCCACCACGCCGGACAGGGCCAGGTAGCGGGCCCGGGCGGCGCCGGCGCGCTCCCGCGCGTCCCCGCGCAGCTCCTCCGCCAGGGAGGCGAGCCGCCGGGCGGCCGAGCGGCTCGACCGGCCGTCGTCCAGTAGCCGCCGCGCCTGGTCGAGCGCCTCGTCCAGGGTCTCCGAGCGCACCCCGCCGAGCGCATCGGCGCGCCGCAGCTGGTCCATGTAGGCCCGCGCCACCACCGGCTCGTCCGGCCAGACGACCCGGCGCTGGGTCTGGGCGTTGACCGTCCCGCCGGCGTCGGCCAGGGCCGCGGCGGCGATCTCGTTCTCGCTCAGGTGGTCGCTGGGCTCGAGGGCGAACACGTCCAGCCCCCGGGCGATCTCGGTGCCGTAGATGTGCCCGCGGTGCCAGTAGGCGGACCAGTAACCGGCCGTGATCAGCTCCTCCTCGTCCAGCGGCCCCCGGTCGAAGAAGGCGATCTCCACCGGTTCGGAGGTGTCGGTGAAGTCGATCACCGACACTCCGCCCTGGTACCAGGCCTGGGCGAAGATGTCCCGGCCCGGCACCGGCACCAGCGAGCCGTTGTGGGCGACGCAGTTCTCCGTCTCGGTCTGCGGCGCCGGCAGCTTGAAGTGGCTGCGGAACCGGAGCTCGCCGTCGACGATGTCGTAGAAGGCGTTGGCCCCCCAGGTCGCCGGATCCAGGGCCCGGCAACGCGGCCGGCCGCCGCCGCCCCACTCGTCCGTGAAGATCACCTTGGTGCCGTCGTTGTTGAAGGTGGCCGAGTGCCAGTAGGCGAAGCCGGGATCGACCACCTGGTCCACCCGCCGCGGCGCGGACGGGTCGGAGATGTCCATCAGGATGCCGTTGCCGGAGCAGGCCCCGGCCGCCAGGCCGATCTCGGGAAAGGTGGTGATGTCGTGGCACTGGTTGGTCTCCCGGGTGCTCTGGGTGTCCGGGCCGTGGTCGCCCCCCTCCCACAGTCCGGCCAGCGCGCCGGTCTCCGGGTCGGCGAACACGAAGGGCCGGTTGACGATCCGCGCCTCGCCGGGGCGGTCGTAGGGGATCTCGATCACTTCGATGCGGAACAGCGCCGTCTCCGGGTTCTCGTACGGCGAGTCGTCGGAGCATCCCGCCAGCTCCTCGTCGTCGCGCACCGCGCTGGTGCCGGACACGTAGACGTGGAACAGGCCGTCGCCGCCGACCTCGTCGACCACCGTGTGGGTGTGGGAGCCGCGGCAGGTCTGCACCGCGCCCACCTGCCGCGGGCGGCGGAAGTCGCTGACGTCGAAAATGCGGATGCCGCGGATGCGCTGGCCGCTGACCGGCTCCGGCACGCCCTCCAGGCCGCAGTCCAGGCGCCCCCGGGTCTCCTGCACCGACATGATCAGCAGGTCGCCCACCAGCGACACGTCGCCCTGGCCGCCGGGGCAGACCACCGAGCTCAGGTGCTCGGGCGCCGCCGGATCGCCGATGTCGTAGGCGTTGAAGCCGTGGTAGTTGCCCACCACCACCACGTCGCCGCTGAACAGCAGGTCGGTGTTGGAGAAGCTCAGCAGGGCCGGCCGCGGGTCGGCGTTCTCGTCCTCCTCCTCGGCCGGAACCTCCGCCGCCGCCCCCTCGGCCGCGCCGCTCTCCAGGGTGGCGAGCTGCTCGCGGCGGTCCGCCGGCAGGCCGGCCGGGTTGTCCGGGTCGAAGAAGCCAGCCGGCTTGGGCAGGGAGGCGACCAGCCGCATGTTCAGCGCGGCCTCCCCGGCGTCGGTGAAGCCCGGCGCCAGGTTGACCCGCGGATCCGGCGAGAAGCCCGCCAGCATGGCGTCCATGCGGTCGATCTCGGCGCCCTGGTCGGAGGTCACCTCGGAGGTGAAGGCGTACAGGACGGGATCCTGGGCCGAGCCGCGCTGATCCAGCAGGTTCTCCACCATCTCCAGCGCGCCCTGGTGGTGCTCGATCATCAGCTCGAGGAACAGCCGGTCGAAGGCGTCGCCCTCGGCCGCCTCCAGCCGGGTCATGTCCTCGCGGCTCACCATGCCGGGCATCGGCTCGAAGTCCGGGGCGCGGTGGGCGTCCGGTCCCGGCGCCTCGAGGCCCCGCTCCTCCAGCCAGCCCCGCATCATGGCGATTTCGTCCTCCTGGGACAGCCGGATGCGCTCGGCCATCAGATGCATCGCCTCCCGCCCGGTCCGGTCCGGCGCCAGCAGGGCCATGTCCAGCGCCTGGGCGTGGTGGGCGATCATGCCCCGCAGGAACATGACGTCCCCCGCCGAGTACTCGACGCCGGCCAGGTCCGCCGCCTCTTCGGCCGTCAGTTCCCGGCCGGGCTGGCCCGGCGCGCCGGGCTGGATGATGGGCACCTGGGCCGCGGCGGCGCCGGCGGCGAAGGCCAGGACCGGCGGCAACAGGCGAAGAAGGGAAAGACGGCGCGGTTTCATGGCTTGGCTCCTGTCGGGAACGGCGGACGGCAAGGTTATCAGGCCGCCGCGGCTTTTGCTAAGGGGATGCGGGCCCGGCGGGCCGCCGCCCGCCCGCCCCATCGGGATCCTCCTCGATGACGGTGACGTTGTAGGCGATGGAGATCCGCTCGCCCGGACCCATGTAGGGATGGACCATGTGCTTCACCCAGCTGGGCCAGAGCAGCATGCGCCCCGGGCGGTTCTCGACGAACTCCCTCCCGTCCAGGATGGTGTTGCGGACCTGGATGTGGTTCGCCGCCTCCCGCGGGTCCAGCAGCTCCAGCAATCCGTTCTGCGGGACGGCCGGGTCGGGCTCGCCCCGGGTCACGTAGTAGACCCCCGACCACATGCAGTTCGGGTGGGTGTGCACCACGTTGTAGTCGCCGCGGCGGTTGATGTTGGCCCAGGCGTCGATCAGCAGGCGGAAGCGGCGGCGGCCGGCGTCGTCGCGCGCCAGCCGCCCGGTCAGGTTGAGCACCAGCGCCTCGATGCGCTGTTGCAGCGTCCGCACCGGCGGCTCCGGCCAGGCGATCAGGTTGCCCGGGGACTGCCAGCCGCCGGCGTTGGAGCGGCGCGCCCCCGGCGCGGACTTCTCGCGCGCCAGCGCCAGCGCCGCCAGCTCCGCGTTCAGCGCCTCGCTGCCGGGCCAGTCGTGGACGACCAGGATGGTCCCGAACAGCAGGGACATGTCCTGGTCGATGTCGAAGGCGGGGATGCTCTCGGTGGCGATGGCGCGCCTCGCTTCCCGTTCGGGCCTAACGGATCCGGCGCACACGCGCCATGCGGCCGCGGCCGTCGACCCGCAGCCGGTACTCCCCCAGCAGCCCCTGGGTGATCTCCACCTCGAAGCGGCCGTCGCGGGGATGGGGGAAGGTCCGCGCCTCGATCTGCCGCCAGACGCTGCCGTCCTCCATGCGGAACTCGAGGTGCCCGCGGCCGACCCGGGCGACCGACGCCACGACGGCCCGCGCCGGCGCCATGCGCCGCGGCTCGCGTCGCTCCAGCCGCTCGGCGCCGGGGCCGCCCTCGGGAGGCCGGACGGCCTCCGCCGGGACCGGGGGCCGGCGCGGGTC
>CAYSVD010000200.1:0-3543 GCA_964434395.1 uncultured Pseudohongiella sp. | reverse complement strand
CCCCCGGAGACCCCCACCATGATCTTGCCGTCGGCCGCCAGCGGCGCCAGGGTCATGTAGTAGCCGGCGCGGTAATCCTCCACCGGCATCTCCCAGACGAGTTCCCCCGTCAGCGCGTCGAGGCACACCAGGTAGGCATCCACCGTGGCCATGTACAGCCGGTCCCGGTACAGGGCGACCCCCCGGTTGGTCGGGTGCATCTGCTGCAGGTCGTCCGGCAGGTAGCGGACGTAGCGCCAGAGCATCTCGCCGGTGCGCGCGTCCAAGGCGATGACGTGGTTCTGCGGCGTGCTGACGTACATGTAGCCGCCGTTGACCACCGGCGGCGCCTGGTGCCCCTCCCGCAGGCCGGTGGCGAAGCTCCACGCCAACTCGAGCTCCCCGACGTTGCCGGCGTCGATCTGGTCCAGCGGGCTGAACCCGTGGGAGTCGTACGTGCCCCGGTACATCAGCCAGTCGGCCGGGTCGGGGTCGAGCAGCCGCTCGTCGGTGACCGGCGGGTACGGCGGCAGGGACTGGGCGCCCGCCCCCGCCGCCCACAGCAGGCTGGCGGCCGCCGCGGCTTTGCCGAACAGGTTCATGGCCGTCCTCCCCTTTCAAAATTGCCGCGCGAACCCGACCCGTCCGCGGAAGGGCCCGGCCACCGCCACCTGCCCGTCGGCGACGGCCAGCGGCAGCATCGCCAGCGGCCGGGGCGCCGGGCCGCCCACCACCCGGGCGCCGTCGTGGATGTCGAACTGCGACTCGTGGCACGGGCAGGCCATCCGCAGGTTTTCCGCATCCCAGCCGGTCACGTCGCAACCGGTGTGGGTGCACACGGCCGAGTAGGCCGCCACCCCCTCGGCCAGCCCGTCGCGGAAGCGCGGGGCCATCCGTTGCGGGTCGATCCGGGTCGCCATCACCCGGTTGAGGCGGGAGCCGTCCCGCAGCGCGCCGGTGGCCGGATCCCGCGCCAGCGCCGCCACCGGCCGCTGGTTCAGCTCCAGCAACGCGGGCCGCACCGGCTCGCCCCGGCGCGGGCCCTCGTCGAACACCAGCCGGTCGCCCGGCTGCGGGCGCCGCCGGGCGGGCGGCTGGGCCAGCGCCGCCGCGGGAACGGCGAGGCCCGCGGCCAGCCCGAAGAGGGCGCGGCGCGCGATCCGGCCCGTCACGCCGCCGGCCCCTTTCCCGAAGCCTCAGAGCCCGAACGCACGGCCCAGCTCCTCAAGCATCATGTCCAGCAGCATTGTCCGCAGGTGCTGTCTCATCCCTTCCGGGGCCTGCTCCACCGTCCGCGCCAGCTCGGCCATGCGCCGCCTGATCTCCGCCTTCGGCCTGCTCCCTCTCTTCTCCAGCATCCCCGCCAGCTCCGTCATGAGCGCGCTGGCCGCACGCCACGCCTCCTTGGCCCGCTCGTCGCCGTTCCTGACCGGCTTCCGCGCCCCGTACACCTTTCGCAGGTTCTTGAGGGACTCCGTCCTCCTCCTAGTCCAGGAACTGCCCGGACCGAAGAGCTCCTCGATCATCTCCTCGTTCTCCAGCGTCCTGTCCGGCATGCCCGTCCCCTTCGCCCGGCCGCGACGGCGGAAAGGTAGCAAAGGGCCCCGGCCGCCGCAACGAACCGCGCAACACGAACCGCGCGACGATGCGGCGAACCCCGTCCGCGAAACCATCCGCGCGGACGTCCCGCGAACCGCGCGGTCCCGCCGACGAGACGCCCGCCGTTGCGCCCGGCCGCCCGATCCGGCCATACTCGCCCCCGCCCCCCGAACTTCAGGAGGAACGCCATGCGCGCCATCCCGATTCTCATGCTGGCGGCCATGCTGCCCGCCGGCCTCGCGGCCCAGCCGGACGTCCCGCCCGCCCACTGGGGGCCGGTGTCCATCAACCTCGAGGACGTCCCCTACCCCTATCCGGTGAGCTTCCTCGAGCGCTCCGTCATGGGACAGACCGTGCGCATCGCCTACATGGATGCGGCGCCCGCCGCGCGCGGCAACGGCCGGACCGTGACCCTGCTGCACGGCGGCAGCTACTACGGCTGGTACTGGGCCGACACCATCGCGGCCCTGAACGACGCCGGCTTCCGGGTCGTCGCCATCGACCGGCTGGGCTGGGGGCGCTCCTCCAAGCCGATCCTGCCCTACGACGCCGCCCTGCACAGCGCCAACACCCGGGCGGTGCTGGAGCATCTGGGCATCGAGCGGACCGCCGTCGCCGGCCACTCCCTGGGCGGGCGCATGGCCAGCCACTTCGCCTACACCTACCCCGAGACGGCCACCCACCTAGTCATGGTCAACCCCATCGGACTGGGCGCGCCGGAGCGCGGGCGCGTCTGGCGCGAGCCCGTCTCCGAGGCCGCCCCGGACCCCGTCCAGCACTACCGGCGCCACCTGGCGCTGGAGCGGCGCCGGGTGGTGGAGTGGAAGCCGGAATTCCTGGAGCACGTGCGCTTGCGCTACGGCTGGTCCCTAAGCGGCGACTACCCGCGCCTCAGCCTGGTGCGCGCCTTGAACGCGCGGCTCACCGCCGAGCCGGTCCGCGCCTTCTGGCCGCAGATCGGCATCCCCGCCCTGCTGATCGGGGGGACCGAGGACGGGCCGGACTACCCGGCCGTCGCGAGGGCCGCGGCGGACCTGCTGCCCGAGGGGGAGCTCCATCTGTTCCCCGGGATCGGCCACAACCCGCATCTGGAGGCGCCCGCGCTCCTCAACCGGGAGCTCATTCGCTTCCTGGAGCGGTGAGGGGCGGGGCGAAGGCCAGCAGCTCCCCCGGGTGGCCGATGCCGCTGACGGCCACCACCAGGTACTGCCGGTCCCGCCACAGGTAGGTCATGGGCGAGCCGGTCTGGGGCGCCGGCAGCCGCACCGCCCCCGCCTCCTCGCCGGTGGCCTTGTCGTAGGCCCGCAGCCAGGCGGCGCGGCGCCCGTCGGGGTCCGCGCTCATCCGCGCTTCGCCGGCGATCAGCAGGGCGCCGGTCGCCAGCGTGCCCACCGATGCGCCCTGCCCGGTGCGGGGGATGTCGAGGCCCGCCAGCGCCGGATGCGAGCGCACCCGGTCGGGGGTGGCGCCGTGGGGCACGCGCCAGGCCAGCTCCCCGGTCCCGAGATCGATGGCGGCGATCACCCCGTAGGGCGGCTTCAGCAGGGGCAGGCCGTCCACCAGCAGGCCGGCCGGCGGACGCCCGCGGCCGGACCGGGGAGGCGGCCGCGCCGGCGGCGCGGCCTCCCGCCGCCCGCCGCCGGCGACGGAGCCGGCCCCGCCCGAGGTGCGCGGACCGGTGAGGGCGCTACCTTGGATGTAGGCCATGTCCGACTGCCCCGGATAGGGCGGCACCAGCCCCAGGCTGGAGACCGAGCTGTTCGAGGAGACGTACAGCATGCCGGTCTCCGGGTCGTGGGAGCCGCCGGGCCAGTTGGCGCCGCCGGCCGGGGACGGCGCCGTCAGCGTGCCGAGCGGGCCGTCGATCCGGCTCAGCGCCGGCGGCGTGAACAGCGGGCCCATCCGGTGCCAGGCGGCGATCTCCATGGCCCGGGCCTTAAGCTCCGGCGTGAAGTCGATCAGATC
>CAYSVD010000199.1:0-9672 GCA_964434395.1 uncultured Pseudohongiella sp. | reverse complement strand
GCGACCCCACCCTGGCCGACGCCATCCTGGACCGGCTGATCCACAACGCCCACCGGATCGACCTGAGCGGACCATCCATGCGAAAACTGCACTCGCCTTTGACAAAACAGGAGGATTCGGGGTAGAAACACGGCCCCTGCGTCGCCCGCGCCGAAAGGTGGCACACTTGGTGTGAAACGGGTGGCATGCTTGGCGCGAAACAGGTGGCACATTTCAGAGAAATCCGGCAATATTCCCGACGGTCCGATAGAAAGAAAGCGGATGAGGCGGTATGTGTACGTAAAGTGCGGGGAGCCCATCACAGCCCGACGAACAAGTCTGGCGGGAGGGACCGCCAGAAGCACACTGGGAGACCGGTCGAAAGATGCCGGCGGCCTGCCCGCGGTTTGCGGCTTTGGCCGCGGGGAAAATGGTTGGAGAAGTCGTTACGACCCATCGATCATGATGAACCGTGCGACCTTCCAAGAAGCCAAGAAGCACAGATCAATGCAAGACCAATGAAAAATGCCGAAGAAGGAGACATGGATATGCGCAAGACACCAAACACCACCGACTTTGTGGCTATTGATGTGGAAACTGCGAACTCTGATCAATCTTCGATATGCCAGATAGGCATTGCAAGATTTCATGATGGAAAATTGGCGGAAGAGTGGAAATCGATGGTGAATCCTGAAGACTATTTTGACGACTTTTATACACGCATCCATGGCATCAGTGAACTCTCCGTTGCAGGACAGCCGAAATTTTCCGCATTGGTATCCAAGATGAATGATTTCTTGGATGGCGCGGTTTGCGTCAGCCATTCACCGTTTGACCGAAACAGTATAAACCGGGCGGCCGACAAGCATAAAGTATCTCTGCGCACTCCTCTGAAATGGCTGGACTCTTCGCGTGTTGCAAAAATAGCGTGGAAAGAACGCGGCAGGCAAGGCTATGGACTGAAAGACATCTGCTGCATGCTGGGGTACAAATTCAAGCATCACGATGCGCTGGAGGACGCGAAAGCATGCGGACATGTTTTGCTTGCCGCCATCGAAAAAACCGGAACCAGTCTTGATGGCTGGTTGAAACGGGTGAACCAGCCCATCAGTCCTTCAAGCGCGGCGATGCGTCAAAGGGGGAAGATCGTGCGGGAGGGGGATCCGGACGGGGCGCTTCATGGAGAGGTTATGGTGTTCACGGGGTCTTTGGAAATGCCTCGGAAGGAAGCGGCGGACATGGCGCACGGAGTCGGATGCGGGGTGGAGGCGAATGTGACGAAAAAGACCACGTTGCTTGTGCTGGGAGATCAGGATTTCAGAAAATTGAGGGGAAACAACAAGAGCGGGAAGCACAAGAAGGCGGAAAGGTTCGCTGCGGGAGGGCAACCCATCAGGATAATCACGGAAGGTGATTTCTTCAGGATGATCGAGGATGCTACTCGGTAAAGTGGGTCGCAGGATAGGTTCCGGGCCGTGCGGCCAAAGAAAAGGCGGGCATCGCCCGCCTTTTCCCGGTCCCGCGACGGCGCCTTGTCAGTCGCCGCCGCTCTGATTCACTTCCTTCCAGTTGTAGAAGCCCATGAACATCTCCTCCCAGGACTGCTCGCCCCAGTTCACCTCGGCCGCGGGGTCGGGGTTGAACGGGTTCTGGGCGGAGTTGTCGAAGGCTCCGTCGGCCACGATCTTGGTGCCCGCCGGCACGCGCAGCGGATCGGCCAGCTCGTGGGCCAGTTGCCAGTTGAAGGAGTAGGCGGGCACCGACAGCAGCAACTCCTCGGTGCCGTCGGGGTAGATCGCCGTGAACTTCATCCGCTTGCCCCGGAAATGCATGTGGGGCATCAGGCTGTAGATATCCGCCTCGTTCGGCACGTGGGTGACCAGCTGCATGGCGTGGTCCTTGGCGCCGGCGGGAATGGCGATGCTGAAGGCGTTGCCCACGCCGCCCGACATCCGCTCCTCCGGCACATAGCCTTCCGGGTAGAAGTAGATGCCGATTTCGGTCTGGTCGGTCACCTCCTTGCCCGAGGTGGTGTAGTGCATCTGCAGGCTCAGCTGGGTGCCGGCGGGGAGCAGGCCGCCCACGCCCTCCGGGTTCAGGCTGACCGAGTTGCCCGGCGCGTACCCGGCGATGGAGGCGATGTCGCCGCCGGCCCCCGCCAGCAGGGCGCCCACGTCGATATCGGGGTTCTCCGCGAAGATCCGGTCGAAGTCCGGGGCCTCGCCCGCGGCGAAAGCGACGAACATCTCAGCGCGGATGGCGGCGGCCCGCTCCTCCGGCAGGCTGTTGATGGCCTCGACGAACAGCGACCGCGGGTCCGGGTCGTAGCCCGGCGGCAGCACCGTGGTGATGATGTGGTGCAGCACTTCGGCCTTGTCGGGCGCCACCTCGCTGCCCCGCACCCAGCGGTCCTCGGTCAGGCCCAGATCGATGGGAATGTCCATGTAGTCCACGACGCCGGTGGCCGGGATGGCCTGCGGCGGAATGGCCACGACCAGGTCCGGCTCGCCCAGGGTCCACTTGGTGTCCGGCCAGACCAGCTCGGTCAGCGGATCCCGGTCGCCGTCGACCTGGGAGCCGGCGTCGATCCAGCGCACCAGCTTCCGCATCTCCTCGTCGCTGAGGTTCATTTCATTCTTGATGGGCAGCCCGACCTTGTTGTCGATCTGTCCCGGCGGCATGCGCTTGGTCATCACCACTTCGCGGATCATGGGCGACCAGCCCTGCACCGCCAGCCGGCTGTCCATGGCGAAAGGCGCGATGCCGCCCTCGCGGTGGCACTGGGCGCAGTTCGCGGCGATGATCGGCGCGATGTCGTCGGCGTAGGACAGGTCGCCGTCCCCGGCGGCGTCGATGCCGATGACGGCGCCGGAGCCGGGTGCCGCGACCAGCTCGCCGCGCAGGCCGTCGCGCAGGCCGTCGAGCGCTTCGCCCAGCCCCGCCTTGACCGGCCCGCGGTAGGCGATCTCGAACCGCCTCGGGTCGTAGACCACCGCCTCGTCCATCCGGGCGACGCCCAGCGCCTCGGTGACCAGTCGGGCGTCGTCCATCAGCACCGGCAGGTCGACGCCGAGGGCGGCGACGTCCCGGCCGACCGCTTCGCGGTCGGCATCGATGCCGGGGTTCATCAGGAAGAACGCAACGCCCTGGGCATGTTCGCCCCTGAGCGCCTCGAGCGCCTCGACGGCCGCGCTGTCCGTGGCGCCGTTCGCCTGGGGCAGGATGACCACCGCGTAGTGGTCGTCGTACCAGGCCATGTGGTGCTGCGCGCCGAGATGGTCGATCAGCGCGAAATCGCCGACCCGCTCGCCGGCGGAGACGACGGCCGCCAGGGCCGCCGCCGGAATCGAAATCGCCAGTCGTGTGAGTGTTTTCACGGATAGCTCCTTTTGGGTTCGCTCGTGAGTCGCCGGCCCGCCGCCCGGGTGGCGGAAGGGCCGTCGCGTCAGGACGGCAGTCTACAGGATTTCGGCGGTCCGCAACACCTCCTCAAGGGGAAATCCCGAAAAATCGCAGAAAAATCGCAGGCTTGCGGCGGCCGCGCCGGACGTTTCGCGGTCGTCCCGCAACGCGTGAAACCGTAAGGCTTTTTCAGTTTTCAGGCGCCGGTTTCCACGGGCATCAGGCCCCCGGCGGGCCGTCCGGCGGCAGTTACTGAAAACCGCGAAGCGCAGCGGGGCCGACGCCTGCGGGGCGGCGGGCGGCGGCCGGGGCTTCAGGCCGGCGCCGGGTCGAAAAGGATGTTGACGCGCCGGTTGCGGCGGCCCTTGTTCTCGATTTTTCCGATTTTGACCGGCCCGATCTCCGAGGTTCTTCTCACGTGGGTGCCGCCGCAGGCCTGGAGGTCGACGCCCTCCACCTCCATGAGCCGCACCTTCGAGCCGCCCGGAGGCGGACGGACCGACAGGGTGCGCACCAGCGCCGGCTGGCTGTCCAACTCCTCCCGGTCGACCCAGCGCGCCGACAGCGGGCGGTCCTCGTCGACCAGGCGGTTCAGCTCGGCGGCGAGCCGCTCCTTGTCCAGCCGGGTGTCCTGGAGGTCGAAATCGAGCCGTCCCCGGTCCTCGGAGAGCGAGCCGCCGGTCACGCCGCCGTCCACGAGCGAGCACAGCAGGTGCAGGCAACTGTGCATGCGCATGTGCCGGTGACGGCGCTCCCAGTCGATGACGCAACGCAGCGCCGCGCCGGGGGCGGGCGGAACCGCCCCCTCCTCCAGAACGTGCAGGATGTCCCGGCCGTCCGGCGTCCGGCGGGCGTCGGCCACGCGCAGCGTCCCCCCGTCGGGGAGATGCAGGCATCCGGTGTCGCCCGGCTGGCCGCCGCCCTCGGCGTAGAACACGGTGCGGTCGAGCACCACGCCGTCCGCGTCCGCGCGCGTCACCCGCGCCTCGCACTCGGTCAGGTAGGCGTCGGTTTGGAACAGCTCCTCGGTCATGGCTTTCAACCCTCTTGCTTCGGTCGACGCATCGAAACTCAAAACGACGCGCCTTTCAGGCATTCGGCGACCGACCCGGCGTCGTACCGGCCGTTGAATTGCTTCAGCTCCGGCCGCCCGTTGAGGTCGAGGCGCCTCCAGGTGCGGATCCTCCCCCTGAAATCGGTCTCATGAATATCGTCGAACAGGTAAACGCGGAGCGGCTTGTCGAGCCATCCGCCATCCCACAGGAAACGCGGGTGCTTGACGGCTTCGCCGATGCGCGCCAGTTCCTCATCGGTGGCCTCGCCCCTCTCATTCCGCTCGTGCTTGAACCCGTCGTCCCCGCACGTTCCGATCGCCACGCAGTTCAGGCGGCAGATGTATCTGACGCGGCCTTCCGCATACAGGCCGAACAGCCCGGTGTCCGTCGCCCTGCTGGGAAAAGCCTCCAGATAGCGGTAAAGGCGGTATTTGGAGAAAACGTCGATCAGACCGACGGTGGGCACGATGCTCATGAACCCCGCGAGCAGTTCGTTTTCGTTGAGGAAGTCCTCATAGTCGTCCACGATCTCCCGCAGTTGGGGATTGTGGGGCCCGCAGCAGCCGCGCAGCGATTCCACCAAATCGAAGAAAGTGGCGGCGGCGAAGCGGATGCCCGCGCTTTCGGCTTGCCGCGAAAGATCGTCCTCAAGGGCGCCGGAAATCGCCTGGGATCCCATGGCGATCAGCACGTTGTTGGCCTGATGCCGTTCGGCGGTTTTTTTCGCGATGGACTTCATGTGGCGCTCGAGCTGTTCCCTGTCGAAATCGCCCGAGAGCTTCGTTTCGACATACAGGTTCAGCGGACGTTGCGATATGAGCGCGTCCGGCGCGCTGTCCGCCATCGCGACCTGCTGCTCGAACCGCGGCCCGATCGCCAGCTCGCCGTCATCAAGCAGAGCGGAAAGGACGGCTTCGAGGTGCCGGGGAGACTGCTGATAGAAGTGCTTCAGGATGAGCAGCGTGTTGTTGGTGACGTGGTTTTCCCGCTGGCTGTAGCGCTGGAAATAACTGACTTCGGCCATGCGCGGCTTCCCTGCGGACCGCCGCGCGCGCGCCGGGGGAACGGGCCGGCGCCGGCCCGCTACGCGCTGATCGCCCGCTTCACCAGGTTCCGCAGCAACGGCGCCTTGAAGCCGTTGTGGGCCAGCGTCCGGGCGCCTTCGGTCGCCAGGTCCATGACCGACTCGGCGGTGGCGGCGTCCCGCGGCCGGCCGCGGACCGCCCGCTCCACGCGGGTCAGGCGGCGCGGCGTGGCCTGCACGGCGCCGGCCACGATCCGCGCGTCCTCGATGCCGCCGCCGCCGGTCCTGAACGCCGCGGCGATGCTGACCAGCGCGAAATCCCACACGTTGCGGTCCGCCACCTTCTCGAAGTGGAACTCCGCGCCCGCCCAGGCGTCCGGGATCCGCACCGCGGTCAGGATGTCGCCGGGGCGCAGGACGGTGGTGTTGCGGATGTCGCGGGCCGGCCCGACGAAGAAGTCCCCGGCGGGCACCTCGCGCTCGCCGTTCAGGTCGCGGACCACCATGACGGCGTCCAGCGCCACCAGCGCGGGCGCGGTGTCGGAGGCCCCGGCCGCCACGCAGCGGCTGGCTCCGAACAGGGCGTGCTCGCGGTTCATGGCGTCGGGCGTGTCGGCGTAGCACAGGTTGCCGCCGGCCCGGTAGCAGGACAGCCCGCGCCGGTAGTACCAGCAGCGCACGTCCTGCGCGACGTTGCCGCCCAGGGTGCCGATGTTGCGGATCTGGGGGCTGGCCACGACGCCCGCCGCGTCGGACAGCAGGGAGAAGCGGCTCCGGACCGCCTCGCTGCCGGCGACCTCGGCCAGGGTGGTCAGGGCGCCGATCTCGAGCCCGCCGCCGCGCTCGCGGATGCCGCGCAGCGACGCGATGCCGCTCAGGTCGATCAGCGCCTCGGCGCTCTTCGTGCGGTCCTTCAGCCAGCCGTAGGTGTCCTGGCCGCCGCCCACCAGCCAGCCCCGGTCGGCGAGCCGCTCGGCGATCTCCAGCGCGTCCTCGACCCGCGCCGGCTGGTACAGCTCCATGTTCGGCATTACGTCATGTGACGGCATGGCTCACCTCAGAATGTGTTGGTCTTCAGGGACCGGGCGCTGTAGTCGTTCCCCGCCAGGTGGTCGACGATCATGTCCGCGGTGACGGGCGCGGCGTTGAACATGTGCCCGTCCAGCGCGTCGCGCAGGGCGCTCGCTAGCGCCGCCGCCGCCGCGCCCTGGGTCGGCTCGCCGATGCCGCGCCCGCCCGTCGGGTTCTGCGGGTCGGGGATGTTCACCGCCTGCGAGCCGGTCTCCACCGGCACGTCCATGTTGGTGGGGGGCTTGCACTGGTACAGCCCGACGTTGGCGGGCAGGCCGTTGCGCGGGTCGTACGCGTGCCGCTCCAGCCCGGTCAGGCCGATGCCCCACACCGCGCCGCCGCGCATGGAGTTGTCGAAGTTCTTCGGGTGCACCACGGTGCCGCAGTCGGCGACCGCCGCGTAGTCGACGATCTCGTACTTGCCGGTGTCCGGATCCAGCGCGATCTCCATGAAGCCGACCACCACGCCGGGCGGCTGGCCCTGCCCCGGGATGTCGTCCCGCGCCACGCCGATCAGGCCGCTGCCGGCCAGCCCCTGGACCGCCAGCCGGGTCAGCGGGTTGATGTCGTCCGGGGCCTCCTCGCCGCTGTAGCGGCCGCCCAGCGCCATCGCCCGCCGGGCCGCCTGGCCGTAGCTCATGCCCCGGTCCGGTCCGTCGATGCGGAACACCCGCTCGCCGTCGATGTCGTAGTCCTCCGGTGCGCCGCCCAGGTCCATCGCGGCGATCGCCTTCAGCTTGTCCGCCGCGTCCTCGGCGGCCACCCAGTTGGCGCGGGTGTGGGTGAACACGGTGTTGCTGCCGCCCTGGCCGGAGCTGTGGGGCAGGTGCCGGTCGGTGCGTCCGCGCACGATCTCGCAGCGCTCCCAGGGCACCTTGAGCCGTTCCGCCGCGGCGCGGCAGGAGGCGGCGTAGGAGTAGGTGCCGAGGTTGCCGACGCCGCTGTGGATGTGCAGCCGCCCGTCGGCGTCGATGCGGACCAGGCCGTCGTAGCCGCGTCCGCCGGCCCCGTGGTAGCCGATGCCGACCCCGACGCCGCGGCGCCGGCCGCCGCCCGCGTCGCGCGGCAGGGCGTCCCGCTCCGCCCATCGGAAGGCGCGGGCGCCCTGGTCGAGGGCCTCGGGCACGAAGGCGCTGGTCACCGGTCCCCGGCTGCCGCCCTGGAAGCCGCCGCTGCGCAGCGCGTTGACGCGCCGCAGCCGCACCCGGTCCATGCCGACGGCCTCGGCCAGCTTGTCGGTCAGGGGCGCGAGCACCGCGGCCATCTCGTTCTGGCCGGGACCCCGCTGGGCCCCGCGCGGGGTGGTGTTGGTGTACACGGTGATGTGCCGGAACCGCATGGCCTCCGGCTGGTAGGCCACCGTCACATGCTGGGCGGAGGAGTTGCCGCTGCCGCCGCCGGTCACGCCGCCGTCGTTGACGATGACCAGGTCCACCGCCGAGACCTTGCCGTCCGCCCTCACGCCCGCCTTGATCCAGCCCTGCATGCCGGAGCGGGCGGAGCCGATGTAGAACTCCTGCTCGCGGGTGATGCGCAGCTGCACCGGCCGGTTCAGGGCGCGGGCGAACAGGCCGGTGACGGCCATGCAGGGGTAGGGGCCGATCTTGGAGCCGAACCCGCCGCCGGTGGCCTCGTTGATGAACACCAGGTCCTCGAGCCCGATGCCCAGCATGCGGGCCAGGCCGGCGTTGTTGGCGCTCTGGCTTTGGGAGGAGCCGTGGAAGTAGCACTTGCCGTTCTCCCAGTAGGCCATGCCCGTGCGCGACTCCAGCGAATGGTGCGGGTAGCCGATGGTGACGAAGGGCTCCTCGACGACGGCGGCGGCCTCGGCGAAGCCGGCCTGGAGATCCCCGAAGGCCCACTCCCGGGTGAACTCGGCGCCGGCCGGCTCGCGGCCGGCGCGCAGCGCGTCGATGGCCGACTGCGGCCACTTGACGTCCTGGATGCGGGCGCCGACCACGGGGACGCCGTCCGGTCCCGGCTCCTCGGTGCGGACCAGGGCGTTGCCCTCGGGGTAGGCGGTGGGGCCGCCCGGCGCGAGGCTGTCCAGCGGGTCCACCACGAAGGGGCGGCGCTCGTAGTCGACGCGCACCCGCTCCAGGGCCGACTCGGCGATCTCCTCGCTGACCGCGGCGAGGGCCAGGATCGGCTGGCCCACGTAGGTGACGTGCTCCTTCGCCAGCGCGGGGTTGGCCGGCGGGGGCGCGGGCGGCAGGTCGTCGGCGGTGAAGACGCCCACCACGCCGTCCATGCGCAGGGCCTCGGAGGCGTCGATGCCGGCCACCCGGCCGCTCGGCAACGGGCTGGTCAGCAGGCGGGCGTAGACCATGCCCTCGCGCCGGTAGTCCTCCGCGTACTTGATCCCGCCGGTGACCTTGCCCGGCACGCACGGCGGCACGAAGTCGACGCCGATGTGGGTGTGAGTCCTCATGTCAGGCGCTCCGCGGCGCGCAGGACGCCGTTGATGTAGTGTTCATAGGCGCCGCAGCGGCACAGGTTGCCGGACAGCGCCCGCCGGACCCGCTCCCGGTCCGGGCGCGGCTCGGCGTTCAGCAGCGCCACCGCCGACATCACCTGGCCCGGGGTGCAGAAGCCGCATTGCGGCGCGTTCTCGTCGATGAAGGCCCGCTGCACCGGATGCAGGGAGCCGTCGGCGGCCCGCACCCCCTCGATGGACACCACCGCCCGGTCCTTCACGTTGTGGGTGAGCACCGAGCAGGAGTAGTGGGGCGTCCCGTCGATCAGCACCGTGCAGGCGCCGCACTCGCCCCGGTTGCACCCGATCTTGGTGCCGGTCAGGTCGAGCTTGTAGCGCAGCGTCTGGGCGAGGGTCTCCGACGGCATGGCGTCGACCGGGCGGGCGCGCCCGTTGACGTTGATCGCGATCAGGCGCTCGGCGGCCCGCCGGCCCTGCCGGGCGCCGGCGGCGAGGTAGGCCCCCGCGCCGGCGGCGGCGCCGGAG
This sequence comes from uncultured Pseudohongiella sp., assembly GCA_964434395.1. Lineage (GTDB taxonomy): Bacteria > Pseudomonadota > Gammaproteobacteria > Pseudomonadales > Pseudohongiellaceae > UBA9145. The sequence goes on along the minus strand of CAYSVD010000199.1, from coordinate 179 downwards.
AAGATCACGCCCTTGATGAAGCGTCGGCGTGTGAGTCTGGCGTTCACTGGCATGGCTCCGTCCCGTCGTTCCGGCGGACGGCTGAAACTAGACCCTTTCCGCCCGGAAAGCAACAACGGACCCGCGGCCGGTTCCGGCCGCGGGTCCGTTGTTGCTTTCCGGGCGGAAAGGGTCTAGTT
>CAYSVD010000198.1:0-5579 GCA_964434395.1 uncultured Pseudohongiella sp. | reverse complement strand
TCGCCGACGGGTTCGAGTACGGGCCGCGGGCGTGCAGCTTGTCGGTGGAGATGCCGATCTCCGCCCCCAGCCCGTACTCGAACCCGTCGGCGAAGCGCGTGGAGGCGTTGACCATCACGGAGCTGGAGTCGACCTCGCGCAGGAAACGCCCGGCCCGGGCCGCGTCCCGGGTCATGATCGCGTCGGTGTGGCGCGAGCCGTAGCGGTTGATGTGGGCGATCGCCTCGTCGAGGCCGGCCACGACCTTCACCGACAGCACCGGCGCCAGGTATTCCGCCGCCCAGTCCGCCTCGTCCGCCGCCGCCGCGTCCGGCACCAGGGCGCGGACGCGCTCGCAGCCGCGCAGCTCCACCGCGTACTCGCGGTATTTCTCCGCCAGCGGCGGCAGCACCGCCTCGGCCACCGCCCCGGCCACCAGCAGGGACTCCAGGGCGCAGCAGGTGCCGCAGCGCTGGGTCTTGGCGTTCACCGCCACCGCCACCGCCTTGTCCAAGTCGGCCCGGTCGTCGATGTACAGATGGCAGTTGCCGTCCAGGTGCCTGAGCACCGGCACCTTCGCGTCCCGGCTGATCCGCTCGATCAGCCCCCTGCCGCCCCTCGGCACGATCAGGTCGACATGCTCCGGCATGGCCGCCAGCCGGCTCACCGCCTCGCGGTCGGTGCGGTCCAGCACCTGCACCGCCGACCGGTCGAGACCCGCCGCCTCGAGCCCCGCGCCGACGCATGCGGCGATGGCCTGGTTGGAGCGGAAGGCCTCGGAGCCGCCGCGCAGGATGGCCGCGTTGCCCGACTTGAGGCACAGGGCGGCGGCGTCGCAGGTGACGTTGGGGCGGGACTCGTAGACGATGGCGACAACGCCCAGCGGCACCCGCATGCGCCCGACCCGGATGCCGCTCGGCCGGGGCCTGAGCTCGCTGATCTCGCCCACCGGATCGTCCAGGGCGGCGACCCGCCGCAACCCCTCGATCATGGCGTCGATGCGCGGCGGCGTCAGTTCGAGGCGGTCCAGCAGGGCCGGCTCCAGCCCCCGCTTCCGCGCCGCCTCGAGGTCTCCGGCGTTCGCCGCCTGCAGGCCGTCGCGGGCGCCGTCGAGGGAGCGCGCGACGGCCAGCAGCGCGGCGTCCTTGGCCGCGGTCTCGGCCCGGCCGAGCGCCGCCGCCGCGGCGCGGGCGCGGACGCCCACGGCGCGCATGTAGTCCCCGAGGTCCGCCCGGGGGGCTTCCGGTCTGTCCATGGCGGCGGTGCGCGCGGGGCCGTCGGCGACGGCCGGATTGTAGCGCAACGGACCGGCGGATGCGGCGTTCAGGGCGGCGGCGCCTCGAGGGCCCCGAGCTGCTCCGCGAACCCCTCCTCGTCGCGCAGGCAACGCAGGTCGAACAGCAGCCTGCCGTCGCGCACCCGGCCGATCACCGGCCGGGGCAGCCTCCTGAAGGCGCGCGCCAGACCGGTCAGGGCCGCGTCCGAGGCCTCCCCGCCCGGCGCGGGAGTCAGCGCCAGCGCCCAGCTGTCCAGCCGCTCCAGCGGCAGGGAGCCGCTGCCGGCCCGGCTCCGGCAGGGCTCGACCGTCACCTCGCCGACGCCCCGCAGCCGCTCCCGCAGCGCCGGCGCCAAACGCTCGCAGGCGGCCCGGATCTCGTCCGCCGGGCGGACGAGGTCGGCCAGCAGCGGCAGGCGCTCGGCCAGCCGCCGCGGATCCCGGTACAGCCCGAGGGTCGCCGCCAGCGCCGCCATGGCGGTCTTATCGATCCGCAGCGCGCGGCGCAGCGGGTTCCTCCGGAGGCGCTCGACCAGATCCCGGCGCCCGGCGATCAGCCCGGCCTGGGGGCCGCCGAGCAGCTTGTCGCCGCTGAAGGTGACGAGGTCGGCGCCCGCCTCCAGCGCCTCGCGGACCGTGGGCTCGCGCGGCAGGCCGCGGCGGGCGAGGTCGACCAGCGTGCCGCTGCCCAGATCGTGCACGAGGGGCAGCCCCCGCGCGCGCGCCAGCGCGGCGAGCTCCGCCGGCGGCGCCGCCTTGGTGAAGCCGCGGATCTCGTAGTTGCTGGTGTGGACCTTCATGATCAGCGCGGTCTCGCCGCCGATCGCGGACTCGTAGTCGGCGAGGTGGGTGCGGTTGGTGGAGCCCACCTCCTTAAGCCGGCAGCCGGCGCCGCGCATGACGTCCGGGATGCGGAAGCTGCCGCCTATCTCCACCAGCTCACCGCGGGAGACCAGCACCTCCCCGCCGGCGGCGAGGGTGTTGAGCGCCAGCAGCACCGCCGCGGCGTTGTTGTTCACCGCGGCGGCCGCCTCGGCGCCGGTCAGCTCGCGCAGAAGGCCCTGGACGTGCTCGTCGCGCTCGCCGCGCCGGCCCGTCTCGAGATCGAACTCCAGGTTGACCGCCCCCGCCGCCGCCGCCATCGCGCGGACGGCCTCCGGCGCCAGCGGCGCCCGGCCCAGGTTGGTGTGCAGCGCGACGCCGGTGAGGTTGAACACCGGCCCCAGGGAGCCCCGCCCGCGGCGGTCCACCGCCTCGGCGATCTCGGCGCACAGCTCCTCGACGAAGCGGTCCGATGCGATCGAAGCGAGCGCGGCCCGGTCGTCCGCGGCGATGCGCCGGCGCAGGCTTTCGAGCCGGGCGGCGGCCTCCCCCTTGACGCTGTCCTGTCCGGCGCCGGCGACCGCCGCCGCCAGATGCCCGGAACGGAGCAGGCTGTCGATGGAAGGCAGGGAGCGGAATGCGCTCTTGCGCGCGCCCATGAGCGAACGCCCCGTCAGCCGGACGGCGGTCCGCCGCGGGCGGAAAGAACCAGGCGAACGGACTCCAGGATCTCTTCGGGAGTCGCGCCGTCCGCGACCCTTCCATCGTCGCGGACTCCCCCCCCGCCCCCGAAAAGGCCGGCATAGGCGATGCGTCCGTTTTCGTTGATGCTCACCGCGAACGCGCGGTCGGCGGCCTCATGCCTGTCGATCATGATCTCCCCGTCCGTGTCGGCCTGCACCTCGTCCAGGTCCGGCGGCAGGCGCTCCGCGGGCGGCAGGCGCGCGAAGGCGCGCGTCGACTCGACGGCCCCCCCTTGACGCCGACGGCGCCCGCGCCGTCCCAACCGTCGGCGGCGCAGTCCCGGGCGATGCGGTCCAGCCAGCGCGGCTGCCGGTCCCTGGGCGGCCCTTCCGCGGCGGCGCCTGCGACGTTCAACTTCGCTTTCCCCGCCGCCGCGGCCTAAAGAACCCGGCGAATGAACGCCAGCAAGGATGCGGGAACCCCGCCGTCGACGATTCCCGCGTAACCGCGGCATCTTTCTCCATCCCCGAAGAGTCCGGAGTAGGCGATGCGCCCGCCCTTGCCGATGCCGACCATGAACATATTGTTGTCCTTATACCAGTCGAGCGCGACGTCTCCGTTCGGAAGGGCATCCACATCCTCCTCGGGATTCGGCAAACAGTCCTCGGGCAGGACGGCCACGAATTTCCGCGCCTCTTCGACGACCTCCTCCGTCACCCCGATGGCGCCCTCGCCGTTCCAATCGCCGGCGCCGCAGTCCCGGGCGATGCGGTCCAGCTCGCGCAACGCCCGCTCCCTGCGGGACGGCCGCCCGGCCCCTCCGGCGATGCCCGTTTCCGCCTCCTTCATGTTCCTCGGCCTGTCGCGCCGCGGCGCGCGGCAACGGTTCCGACGGGAGCGGAAAGCGCCCGGCGGATGGACGCCAGCATCGCTTCGGGGATTCTGCCGTCCGCAATGCGTTCGTCGCCGCAGCATCTGTCGCCTCCAAAAAGGCCGGCGTAGACGATGCGCCCGCCTTTGCCGACGCTCGCCATGAACATGTTGCGCCTGTCTTTTTGCCACTCGAACACGATTTCTCCGTCCGCGAGGGCTTCGATGTCCCTCTCGGGGTCCGGCAAACAGTCCTCGGGCAGGACGGCCACGAATTTCCTCGTCTCTTCGACGATCTCCTCCGTCACCCCGATGGCGCCCTCGCCGTCCCAATCGTCGGCGCCGCAGTCCCAGGCGATGCGGCCCAACCCGCGCAGCGCCCGCTCCCTGCGGGACGGCCGCCCGGCCCCTCCGGCGATGCCCGTTCCCGCCTCCTTCATGTTTCCCTGTCCGTCGCGCCGCGGCGCGCGGCGGCGGTCCCGGCGGGAGCGGCAAGCGTCCGGCGGATGGACGCCAGCATCGCCTCTGGAATCTCGCCGCCGTCGATGCTCTCCTTGCCGCGGCATCCCTCCCCGTCCGCGAAAGTGCCCGCATACGCCACGCGTCCGCCCTTGCCGACGCTCGCCGTGAACATGCGGTTCTCGTCCCCGAACCAGTCGAGCAGAATCTCCCCGTCCACGTCGGCCTCGATATCCACCTCGACATCCTCTTCGGAGTCCGGAAGGCAGTCCTCGGGCAGCATCCGCACGAATCGGCGCGCCGACTCGACGACCTCGCCGCTCACTCCGACCGCACCCTCGCCGTCCCAATCGCCGGCGGCGCAGTCCCGGGCGATGCGGTCCAAGTTCGCGCAGCGCCCGTTCCCTGCGCGACGGCCGCGCGGCCTCGCCGGCGGCTTTCGCTTCCGCAGATTTCGCTTCATCGGCCTGTCGCACCGCGCCGCGATTTATAAAAGCCATGACCGCCCATCCTCCGCCTCCACGCGCCCGCATGCGATGCTCCCCGCCGGCCAGGCGACGGTGGACGACCCGCGATCGCGCCTCGACATGGAAACGGTCCCATCAGCTGAATAAACGGACCTTCCGGGACGCGGATCCGCGGTAAACCTCGCTTTTTCAATCATTGAACGCCTTCGTCCTCCTCGTTGATTGAAGCCGAAGCGAGACCGGACACCGTCATGGGCGTATACGTCTTTACCGGCGTGAAAACTTCATGCTTTCCCAAACGCGGAGAAGGCGAGTCGGAAGCCCGGAAATCCGATGACTTCGCCAAGACATCGAACCGAAACTCGCGACGTTGAAATTTTCCTATGCCCAAATAACCCCACTCGGAAAATACTATTGGACTGTTCTTTGCGGTCCGCTTCGTCAACGCATCCCCATGGACGATGTTCAGCAAGAGGACATTGTCCGCGGCGCGATACAGCTCGTCATGCTCCCCAATCCCCAAATGGCCGGAAAACAACTCCAGCATGTTTCCGCGACACTCGGCATTGTTGTCTTCAAGTATCTCAATTCCATAGATGCACATAAGCGCAAGCAACGCGTATTGCCGCCTCTCGAATTCCGCCTTGCCGTGCTTGCATTCAACGGTGGCCAGTTTCCGCCGCAAAACCTCGGCCAGGAAGTTCCCGTTCCCGCACGCCGGATCAAGGAAGCGGGAGTCTATCCGTTCCGACTCGTCCTTCACGAGGTCAAGCATGTCGTTGACCATCCATTCGGGCGTGAACACCTCGCCGTGGTCGGCGACTCGCTTCCTCGACTTCACGAGCCGGGCGGAGCCGTCCTTTCCAGGCGGCGCCCGCCCCTTGCGGGACGGCCGCGCGGCCCCTCCGGCGATGCCCATCTCCTCCTCCTTCGCGTTTCCCGGCCCGTCATGCGGCCCACACGTTGATTGTAGCATTACGGCGCTTCCATTCAAGGCGCCCGGGGCGTACACTGCCCGCATC
>CAYSVD010000197.1:0-11238 GCA_964434395.1 uncultured Pseudohongiella sp. | reverse complement strand
ACCCCCTGCGACCCCCGCGACCCCCCCGACACCGGAGTTTGCCTTTCGGGAGCGCCCCAGCGTACAATGTCCGTTCCGGCCGCGGCGGGCAGGTTGCGGCCGCCCGACCAAGGCAGTTGGCAGAGAGAGGCGAAACCATGTCCCGGGTCTGTATGGTGACCGGCAAGAGGCCCATGACGGGGTGCAACGTGTCCCACGCGCACAACAGAACCAAGCGCCGGTTCTCACCGAACATCCACGCCCACCGGTTCTGGGTGGAGTCGGAGAAGCGCTTCGTGAAGTTGCGGGTGTCCGCCAAGGGCATGCGCATCATCGACAAGCTGGGCATCGACACGGTCCTTCGCGACATCCGCCGCAAGGGTGTGCGGGTGTAGCCCGGACAGGCCCGGACAGCAAGGGGGAATCCGACCATGAGAGAGAAGATCAGACTGGTGTCGAGCGCCGGGACCGGCCACTTCTACACCACCGACAAGAACAAGCGCAACATGCCGGACAAGATGGAGATCAAGAAATACGATCCGGTCGTACGCAAGCACGTGATCTACAAGGAAGCGAAGATCAAGTAGCGTCGCCGGGCCTCCGGCCCCGGCCTTCTTTCCTCCCACTCAGCCGGGGGCCTCGCAGACCACGATGGCCCGCTCCGGCGCGGGATGGCCCTCCACGGTCCGGCCGGGGTCGTCCGGATCCAGCGCCGCCTCCAGCGAATCGAAGGGCATCCATTCGGTGGCGCGCTGCTCCTCGGACGTGGTGCGCGACACGTCGACCAGCCGCGCGTTCTCCAGCCCGCACCGCCCGGCCCACTGCAGCAGGGTTCCGGCCGACGGGATGGCCCCGATCTTCGCCATGCGCGCGTAGCGCCCTTCCGGGACCAGGCGGAATCCGGCCTCGCCGGGCGTCACGATCGACTCCAGCACCAACTGGCCGCCGGGCCTTAGGAAGGACCGCAGGCGCTCAAGATGCGCCAGCGGCGAGGGCTGGTGGTAGATCACGCCCATCGAGAACACCGTGTCGAAGGCGGGCAACGGCGCGGGCAGCCGCTCCAAAGGCGCCGGGATGACGAAAACCGGCGGCCCGGGCAGGTAGCGCCGGACGGCCCAGAACTGGGCGACGTAGGGGATGTGGGAGTCCACGCCGACCACCAGGCCGGCGCCGGCGCCGGCCATGCGGAAGGCGTAGTAGCCGTTGCCGCTGCCCGCATCCAGCACGGTCCGGCCCGCCAGCGGCGCGATGGCGTCCGCCAGCCGGTTCCACTTCAGATGGGAGCGCCACTCCGCGTCGATGCGGATGCCGAACAGCGAGAAGGGGCCCTTGCGCCAGGGGAGGAACGCCAGCAGCCGGGCCCTGAGCGCCGCCCGGGCGTCGTCGTCGATGTCACGGGCGCGTCCGATCCTGATCTCGTCGCCCAGCTCGCCGCCGGAGGGGGAGTGGTCCGGCAGTTCGCCGACGAGCCGGCGCCAGCGCCGGCAGTCGCCGTGGCGGATGCCGTCGATGAACGCCGGGGCGAGCAGCGGGTCCAGCGGCGCCAGCGGCGTGTTCTTCACCCTCGCGCGCAGGGCGGAAAGATCCACGGCGGCCCGCTACGGCCTGTAGGCCACGAGAGAGATGAAGTTGAGGCACATGAACCAGACGTCGACCGGCGCGAAGCCGGCCGCCTCCAACCGCTGGCGGTGCGTTGCGACGGTGTCCGGGACCAGCACGTTCTCCAGGGCGGTCCGCTTGCGGCTGATTTCCAGCCGGCTGTAGCCCATGGCCTCCTTGAACCGGTGATGGCGCTCGGTCACCCGGGCGTTCAGTTCGGGATCCTCGAAGGCGATTTTCTCGGAGAGGATCAGGATGCCGCCGGGAACGAGCCCCTCGAAGATCCGCTCGATCAGCCGGCTCCTCCGCGGCGGCGGCACGAACTGGAGCGTGAAGTTGAGCACCGCCACCGACGCGTTCTCGACGGCGGCGTCCATCACGTCCTCGCGGCGGCAGCGGACCGGGCAGCGCGGGCCGGGACGCTCCGCCAGGCGCCTGCGCAGCCTGTCGATCATGGCGGCGGAGTTGTCCACCGCCTCGATGGAGCAGTCGGCGCGCTTCACGCGTTCGGCGATGGCGAGCGTGCTGCCGCCCAGGCTGCAGCCGAGGTCGTAGACGGCGGTTCCCGGCCGGCAGTGGCGCTCCGCCAGCGCCCCGGTCATGGCGAGGACGGAGCGGTAGCCGGGCACCGAGCGGTTGATCATGTCGTCGAAGACCGCCGCGACGGTCTCGTCGAAGGCGAAGCCGCCCGCCGGGGGCGTTTCGGCGAAAACCCGGTCTCTTGTGTTGTTGCGGGCGGACATTGGCCTGATGACGTCCCGGCGGCTTCGAGGAATCGCTGAGCGGGCCGGCCGCATGCGGGCGGCGAAGCGCCCCTCCGCCGACGGCGCGGGAACAGCGTCTCCGGATTGTGCCAAAACGGGGGAAAACCGGGCAAATCCCGCGCTTCGGAGGCGTCCGCCTCGGGCGCACCGCCTCGGGCGCGCCGGCCCGGCTGGGCGGCGATCCCTGTACAATGCCCGGCCGCAGGGTTCCAAGGGATCCGGGAGGCCCCATGGACGCACCGACCGCCCTTTCGCCCGATGCGGACGCCGCCGGCCCGCCGTACGCGTACGAGGTTCGGCGCAGCCGGCGCAAGACGCTGGCCATCCACGTGTTCCACCGCCGGGTGGAGGTGCGGTGCCCGTTGCGGGCGACGAAGCGGGAGATCGACGACTTCGTCGAGCGCCACCGGCAGTGGATCCGGCGGCGGCTGGAGGAGGAGGCGCGGCGGGACGGCGAGGCGACCCGGATCGAGCAGGGCGGGCGGATATTCTTCCGCGCCCGGGATCTGGCCGTCGAATTCAGGGCGGACCCGCGGCGGCGTATCGGGGTCGAGGGGCGGCGCCTCGTCATCCGGGGCCCCGATCCGACCGCGGAGCGGGCCGCCGCCTGGCTCGGCGAGCATCTGGCGGAGGAGGCCGCGCGGCGCATCCCGCCCCGCGCCCGCGCCCTGGCGCGCCATCTCGCGCTGGACGACCGGCTGAAGAGCATTCGCTTCCGCAAGACCCGGTCCAAGTGGGGATACTGCACCTCGGACGGCGTGCTGCAGTTCAACTGGCTGATCATGCTCGCCCCGGACAGCATCGTCGACTACATCATCGCCCACGAGGTCTGCCACCTGCGGCACATGGACCACTCGCGGAGCTTTTGGAGCTTGGTGGGCTCGCTGTGCCCGCGCTACCGCCACTACGTCGACTGGCTCAAGCGGCACGAGCACCGCCTCTGGTTCTGATCAGCGCCGGACGTAGAGGAGATCCCGCACCTCGTGGCCGAGGCGCTGGCCCCGCCGCTCGAAGCGGGTGCGCGGCCGCTCCGGGGCGGGCAGGAACCGCCCGGGGCCGGCGGCGTTGGCCAGCCGCGGGCAGGCGTCGAGCACCTCGAGCATGCGCAGGGCGTAGCCGGTCCAGTCGGTCGCCAGGTGCAGCTCGCCGCCGGTCTTCAGGCGGCCGGCGAGAGCGTCGGCGAAGGCGGGCTGGATCAGGCGCCGCTTGTGGTGCCGTTTCTTGGGCCAAGGATCCGGGAACAGGATCTCGATGCGGTCGATCGAGCCGTCGGCGAAGCCGCCGGCCATGACCTCGGCCGCATCGCGGCAGACGAGTTTCACATTGTTCAGACCGTCCCGCTCGATGGCGTCGAGGGTTCTGCCGATGCCGGGGCGGTGCACGTCGATCCCGATGAAGCGGCGCTCGGGCTGGGCCCGCGCGGCGGCCAGCAGGAACTCGCCCGCGCCGAAGCCGATCTCGACCGTCAGCGGCCCCGGCGACGGGAACAGCCGGTCCAGATCCAGCGTCCCGCCCTCGCAATCCGCCACGTGACGCCGCCAGTGGAGTCTGATCGCCCGGTCCTGCGCGGCGGTCCGCCGGCCGCCGCGCAGGACGTAGCTACGCACGGGCCGGCGCGGGCCTGAGGGGGTCGCCGCCACCGGGGCTAGAAGAGGGCGCCGTCCAGGGGCGAGGACGCGCTGGCGTGGAGCCGGCGGGGCATGCGCCCGGCGAGGAAGGCCTCCCGCCCGGCCTCCACGGCTTTTTTCATGGCCGAGGCCATCATCACCGGATGCCGCGCCTCGGCGATGGCCGTGTTCATCAGCACGCCGTCGCAGCCGAGTTCCATGGCGATGCTGGCGTCGGATGCGGTGCCCACGCCCGCATCGACGATGACGGGCACCGATGCGTCCTCGACGATGAGCCGGATGTTGTAGGGGTTGCGGATGCCGAGGCCGGAGCCGATGGGCGCGCCCAGGGGCATGACGGCGGCGCATCCCGCATCTTCGAGCCGGCGGGCCACCAGCGGGTCGTCGCTGGTGTAGGCCATGACGTCGAAGCCCTCCTTGACCAGTTTTTTCGCCGCCGCGACGGTCTCCGTGACGTCCGGGTACAGGGTCTTGTCGTCGCCCAGCACCTCGAGCTTGACCAGCTTGCGGCCGTCCAGCAACTCCCGCGCCATGCGGCATGCGCGCACGGCCTCGTCCGCGGTGTGGCAGCCGGCGGTGTTGGGCAGGATGGTGTAGCGGTCGGGGGAGATCACGTCCAGCAGGTTCGGCTGGTCCTTCTCTTGGCCGAGGTTGACCCGGCGGATGGCCACCGTGATCATCTCGGCGCCGCTGGCCTTGAGCGCGGCCAGGTTCTCCTCGAAGTCCCGGTACTTGCCGCTGCCGATGATCAGGCGCGAGCGGTAGTCCGCGCCCGCTACCGTCAGGTGCTGTCCGTCCCGGCCGCCCATGGCTCCCGTCCCCGTCCGGCCTAGCCGCCGCCGATGGCCTGGACGATCTCGACCGCGTCCCCGGCCGCCAGGCGGCGGCTGGGGAAGGCGCCGCGCGGCACGATCTCCCCGTTGACCTCCACGGCGAGGCGTCCGCGGGGGACGTCGAGCCGCTCGATCAACTGCCCGACGGTCAGCCCCGGCTCCAGCCGGCGCCGGCCGCCGTTGACCGTTATCTGCATGTCGGCGCGGGTCATCGCAGTCAGCGTGGCGGGCTTCAGTTCGGGCGGGATTATACCAGCAGGGCCGTCCGTCCGGGAACTTCCTTCGGGGCGTGTTCCTTCGGGGCGTGTCCATCTGGCGAAGTCCGTTCCGAGCGCGACGCGCCCAAGTCCGCCTCCGTCTCATTGATATCCCGCGGCTGGCCTCCCGGCCGGGGCCGGGGAGCGGTCGGACCGCTGACACAGGGCTTAAGCGGTCGGCGATTTGGGTGAGCCCTCGAAAGCTGAAGCGGGCCGCAGCTTCGCCGCGGCCGCCAGGCAAGGCGTGAAGCGCATCGGCAGGCGTGTCGCTATCGATGTTATCGGCGGGCTCGAAAGAGAGTCATTGCTGTGGAGCGAGAACAAACCGCGCCTGTTCAGCCATCAGCATATCGAACGGCGAAACGCACTTGATCCCCAAGTGCTTGCAAACATCTGGAATCTTGATGCTTTTTTTCGCATCAGGAGCGCTTTTTTCATAGGTGACAACGGTGTGTTGCCCGGCCAGCGCTTGCACTACAAGGTAATAATCGGCGCCTTTTTGAAATTTATTGATAACCGATGCTTCGTATTGCGCTTGGCTTCGAATCCACGAAGAGACTGCATTCCATGGCTCAGCCGTTTCCAAGACATGCGGAAGGAAGAAAGTCTCTTCCAATTCAGAGACCCACTTGGAAAGGTCGTCGCCTTTCCCGCTCAGCTCTTCAAGCACTTTTCGTATGCTGAATACGACTCCATTCGAATGTGCCCGGACCAGCCAGTCCCAGTATGCCGGACAAAAATCGAATTGATAGTGAGTCCTTTTTGCGGTTATGAACGTGTCGGCGTCGAGGAGGTAGGCCATCAGCTAATGACCCCCAAGCGTCGCGCCAGTTCATCGAACGCCGTCATCTTCTTAAAACCAAGCAGGTAGAACGATTCGGTGTATGGTGTTTTGCCCCCCAACGTGTCGGCGATTATCGCATGAGTGAATCTTTTTCCGACCCGCATGAAATGCGTGTTGTAAAAATTTCCGCCGCCTTCCCGTTTGGGCGGCTTTGTTTTTTTCAGCTCGGCGTCATACGCCTCGCGAAATGTCGCGTCAGCCAGCCAGCGAGCGTCGCGGATGCGGCAAAGAATGACCAGTGTGCTGACCTTGAATCGCCGCGCCAGACGGCTCAACTCATCAGAGAGAGGAGCGTCGTTTCGGTACTCTCTCCGCAACGCCGAAAGCGGAACCAGCACCTCGGCCGCAACGCGATTGCACCAGCGCTCAATATCGTGAGTTGGCGGCGAATCCATCCTGGCATCGGATATCGCGGCCTGGCCCAGCCAGATGTGCGCGAGTTCATGCGCCATGGTGAACATCTGAGCCGCCTTGGTGTCGACGCCATTAATGAATATCAGCGGGGCAAGATCGTCGGGAAGGGCAAAGCCCCGAAATTCGTTGGGATCCAGTGTGCGCTTCGTGTTGCTTCCGACAACACCGGAAACCATGACCAGCACACCCACGGCATCCGCCTTGTCGATAAGCTGGCGTAGCGCGGCGGTCCAGGTCGGAAGATTTCGCCGCTCGTCAAGGTCAAGCCCAAGCGTTTCGCGAATGTCGGCCGCGACGGCTTCAACATCATCGTCGATCTCGGCGGAACCGACGAAGTCGACGGGGTTCACTTCCTCCATGCGTGCATACTTGCGATACCAGTCCTGACGCAGCATGCACAGGTAGATAGTATCGCGCAGGTCGACAGAGATGGGACCGGATGGCGCATTGCCCATGGTGCGGAAATCGGGGATAGGAACCTTCTCTTCGGGAGGTTTCGAAAGGAAAAGGTCTCCGATGGCCGCGTGAGTGACGTTTGCAAACTGTTCAAGCTGCCTCAACGTCGGTTGCTCATCGCCCGTTTCCCATTCGCTGTACTTGGGAAATTTGCTGACAAGCGCGTCCACCTCCACGCCGGCCCGCTTTCTGGCCCAGCGCAACAATTCCGGTTTTACGCGAACGCGATTCATCGCTTTCCCTTTCCGGCAACGGCGGAGGACACGATAAAGGCGACCGTCATAATTCCACTCTTCACGGAAGATTTCAAATATGAGGGCGAGCCATCGACGAGAGAGCCCTTTCCGATGCCGTTTCCCCCGACATCCGTGAAGATGCCTCGCCGTTGATCATCAGGCATCTGGGAGCCGCGACATCCTGTGGAGTCCTCAACAGGGAGTCTATGGGCTGGCGATCCCCAGTTTCCATGCGAGCGTAACGGATCTGGATGCCGAAATCCTGATCGATGCTGGTCGAGATGCGGAGACGATCCGGGGCGCGGACAGCGAGTTTCCGCAGGATAACACCGCTGGACCGCAGACGGGCCTGTCTGCGGATCCCGCCTCGGCGTCTCGGGGAGGGCGAAATGCGGCGGCGGCTTCCGCCAGCGCGGGAAGTGAGGGGGTCAGGCCTCCAGACAGGCCCTGAGCCGGTTCATGGCGCTCTTCTCGATCTGCCGGATGCGCTCGGCCGACACCCCGTAGCGGTCGGCCAGCTCGTGCAGGGTGGCTTTCTCCTCCCGCAACCAGCGGCTCAGGAGAATGTCCTTGCTGCGATCATCCAACTCGTCCATGGCCAGATGCAGGTTGTCGCGGCTCGCCTCCCGCCACTCGTCCTCCTCCAGGTTGGCGGCGAGGTCCGAATCCTTGTCCTCGAGGTAGTGGACCGGGGCCCGCGGCGGCGCGTCGTCGTCGGCATCCGGCTCGCCGTCGAAGGGCATGTCGTAGGCGCTCATGCGCCCCTCCATCTGCCGCACCACCTTGGCATCCACGCCGAGATCCTCGGCCACCGCCTCGGCCTCTTCGCTGTTCAGCCAGCCGAGGCGCTTTTTGGAGCTGCGCAGGTTGAAGAACAGCTTGCGCTGGGCCTTGGTGGTGGCGATCTTGACGATGCGCCAGTTGCGCAGGATGTACTCGTGCATCTCCGCCTTGATCCAGTGCACGGCGAAGGAGACCAGCCGTACGCCGACCTCGGGGTTGAATCGCTTGACGGCCTTCATCAGGCCGATGTTGCCTTCCTGGATAAGATCGGCCTGGGACAGGCCGTAGCCCGAATAGGTCCGGGCCATGTGCACGACGAAGCGCAGGTGCGCCATGACCAGCTGGCGGGCCGCGTCGACGTTGTCCTCGTGGTAGTACTGCCGGGCGAGCTCCAACTCCTGCTCGGGCGTCAGCACGGCGATGGCGTTCACCGAGGCGATGTACGCCGTCAGGTCGCGGCCGGGGGTGGCCGGACATACGAGTTGAAGTTCTTTGCCGTCGCTCATCGCGCACTCTCTCGGCCCTTCCGGCCGTCCGTTTCGCGGGCAGTATAGCACAAAACCCTCCCGCGCGCCGTCTTTTCGGCCTTTTTCGGCCCTCGGCCGCCCCGGCGGGCGGTGCTCCCGGTCCGATGTGGGGATGGATCCGCGGATTTCAAGGGGACCGGTCCGCTCGCCGCGGAATTTCTGGGGGGGGGGGGTCATGGCCGGATGGCGGCGATGTTGCGCCAGCTCGCCAGGCGCGCGGCCAGCCAGCCGGCCGCGCCGCCGGCCAGCACCAGGCCGAAGGCGGGCCCCGGTCCCATCCCCCGCAGCCGGAAGCCGCTCTGGTACAGGCGGGCCAGCTCCTGCACCGGCCCGCGCAGGGCCAGCTCCGCCAAGCCCACCAGCAGCACGGCGAGCAGGCCGCCCAGCAGACCCTGGATCAGGCCGGTATAGAGGAAGGGCCGGGCGATGAAGGCGTCGGTGCCGCCGATCAGCTTGATCACGCGGATCTCGTCCCGGCGGTTTCCGATCGCCAGCCGGACGGTGTTGCCCACCACCATCACCAGCGCGGCCAGCACCGCCGTCAGCAGGATCCTGGACGCCAGGGCCGCGAGCTCCGCGACGGCCTCGAGGCGCCGTAGCCACTGGCTGTCCAGCAGGACCGACTCCACCTCCGGCAGCCGGGCGAAATCGCCGGCCAGGGATTCGGCCAGCCCGGGGTCGGCCCGCGCCGGGGTCACCACCAGCGCGGCCGGCAGCGGATTGCGTCCGAGGCCGGCCAGCACGTCCTCGAAGCCCGTAGCGGCGCTGAAGTCCGCCAGCGCCTGTTCGGCCGAGATGAAGCGTACCGCGCGCACCTCCGCCGCCGCCCGCAACTCGTCGCCCAGCGCCGCCGCCCGGCCGTCGGCGACGGCGTCGTCGAGGAACAGGGTGATGCGCGCGTCGCCGTCCAGCGCGTCCAGCGCCGCCCCGAGGTTGGCGTTCAGCACGAACAGCAGCGCCGGCAGGGTCAGCGCCAGCCCGACCACGGCCACCGTCATGGCGCTCGCCGCGGGCGCGGCCAGCATCCGGCGCCAGCTCCCGAGCGCGTCCCCGCCGTGGTTTTTCAGGAAAGCGGCGGCTTTCGATCGCATGGCCGGCCCGTTCCCCGAAGTCAGCGGTCGCCGGTCAGGCGGCCGCGCTCCAGCGTGAGGATGCGGCGCCCCAGGGAGCCGATCAGCGCCAGGTCGTGGCTCGCCACCAGCAGGCTCACGCCGACCTGCTTGAACTGCTCGAACACCGCCATGACGTCGGCGGACAGCGCCGGGTCGAGGTTGCCCGTGGGCTCGTCGGCCAAGATGATGTCCGGCCGGTTCACCACGGCCCGGGCGATGCCGACCCGCTGTTGCTCGCCGCCGGAAAGGCGCTGGGGCATCAGGCGCTCCTTGCCCAGCAGGCCCACCTTGTCCAGGGCGGCGCGGACCCGCCGCCGCGACTCGCGCGGGGTCAGCCCGGCGACCTGCAGCGGCAGGGCCACGTTGTCGGCGACGTTGCGATCGAACAGCAGTTGGTGGTCTTGGAACACCGCGCCGATCCGCCGGCGGTGGGCCGGGACGCGCGAGCGGGGCAACCGGGCCAGGTTGACCCCGCCCACCACCAACTCTCCCGCGCTGCACGGCTCCAGCGCCAGAATCAGCCGCAACAGGGTGCTCTTGCCGGCGCCCGAGCGGCCGGTGACGAACACCATCTCGCCCTTGGGGATGTGGAAGCTGACCCCGGACAGGGCCTCCGTGCCGCCCTCGTAGCGCATGCTGACGTTGTGGAAGCGGATCATCGGTCGAACAGGGCGTCGACGAAGCGGGCGGCATCGGATGGGCGCGGATCATCCGGCCGCGCCCCGGTCCCGACCAGGCGCGCCGGCCGCCCCGCGAACGGCATGCCGCCCTTGGCCGAGCCGTCGAGCTTGGTCGGCGCGATGCCGGCGAGGCCGACGGCGGCGTGGAACCGCTCCGCCTGGCTTAGGGCGTTCCGTCCGGCGGCGGCGCGCGGAAGGCGTCCCCCGCCGCCGGCATGTCCTTGCCGGAGCCGTCGACCCCGACCGACAGGATCGAGACCAGCCGGTCCCCGTCCGGCGCCGGCGGCTTCCGGCAGGGCGCGAAGATCGCGGTCAACTCCTCCTTCGGGGCGGCCATGAGGGCCGCCGGGCTCTCGAGCCGCCGGCGGGCGCCGCCGAGGGAGTCGCGCCAGCGGTCCGGGAACCTGGGATCCTGTCTTGTTGCCGATGCCGGACACGCGGAGGAACCTGGACCTGGACGGGTCGGGGCGCCGCGGGCGAGGCGCCGAACCCGCCATGCTACCATCGGCGCGTCGGGGGCACACGCGCACGGCCGGCGCGCGGCCGGCGGAAATCAAGGCAGGTACGCAAGGCAGGCACGACATGGGGGCGCCGCGTTCGCCCGACCGGGTGAGGATCATCGCCGGCGCCTACCGCCGCCGCCGGATCCTGTTTCCGCGGTTGCCGGCCCTAAGGCCCACGCCGGACCGGGTCCGGGAGACCCTGTTCAACTGGTTGCGGGAGGACGTCGCCGGGGCGCGTTGCCTGGACCTGTTCGCCGGCAGCGGGGCGCTGGGCTTCGAGGCCATGTCGCGGGGCGCGGCGGGCGTGGTGTTCGTGGAGTCGAACCGGCGGGCGGCGGAGGCCATCCGCGGCAACATAAGCCGGCTGGAGATCCGCGGCGCGGAGGTGTTCCCGTCGGATGCCCGGGACTTTCTCGCGGCCGCGCCGGCCGCGCCGTTCGACATCGTCTTCCTCGACCCGCCCTACGGCGGCGCCTCCGGCGTCTGCCGGCGTTTGGATGCGGGCGGGCTGGTCGGCCCGGGCGGGCGGATCTTCCTCGAGTCGGCGGCCCCGCCGAGGGAGGGGGAGTTGCCGGCGGACTGGGCGTTGCTGGCCCGGCGGCAGTGTACCCCCTCCGTCCCTC
>CAYSVD010000196.1:0-10076 GCA_964434395.1 uncultured Pseudohongiella sp. | reverse complement strand
CATAACGCTGTCGACTTAAAACCGTTCCGCCCTTGCCACCGGCCGATTCACATCGGCTGGGGATGACCCCTGCCCGTCATAAGGCGAAATCGCCTCGCGCGCCGCGTTTGCGGCCGTTTTTTGTGTTTTGGAAGGTCAAGCGCACGGTTTGATGCGGATTTGCCGCCGCAGAATCGATGAGGTGCGCTGAAAAAGCCAAAAAATCTCATAAAATCGTCATTTCCAGTGTTCTAAGGGGGGATTGCGGAGGTAAGGGACGCGCGGAGACGGCCGGAACGCCCGCCGACCGCCGGCGCGCCCTTGAAACCCGACAACGCCCATGATCTTTGCGATGGTCGTCCCTGCGCGGCGACATCTTCAGGCCGTCCATCATCAAAGCGGTCAGGCCCGGAGCCGTCTCCCCCTCGCCCGCTCCGCGCTTCCGCTCTTTGATGGAAACAGCTTTAGGCGACCGTCCGCGGAACCGCGACCGGCGGACGTATTCGCTCAAAAGGCCATGCCGCCGCATTCGGTTTGCCGCCGGCCGCCGGGGAAATCGAAAACGATGCGCTCTTTGGAGCGGAATGCCTCTTTTTCATACAGCGCACTCAGGATGAAATCACCCGCCCGCCACCCCACAACGGCGGCTTTCTGGAAACGGTTGGTCTGTTCCAGGGTTTTGAAGAAGAAACCGTCCTTGACCGGGAATCCGAGAATCTCGACATCGGCTTTCATTTCCCGCCGCGCCGGGGGATAATCCGGCGCCGTCCGCATTCTAGAGGATCTTCCGGTGACGTCAGAAGAGAACGGCGAAGCGCTCATCGATGCGGTGGAGCGCGGCGACCACGATGCGCTGACCGCGCTCATCAGGGACGGGGCGGACGTGAACGCCAAGGCGGCGCCGGGCGATGCGGCGAAGAGCGCCAAGGCGACATGGCTCCTGACGAGGGTTCCCGACAAGAAGCGCGTCGCGACTCCGCTGATCATGGCGGCCGCCAGAGGGAACGCCGAAGCGATGCGCGCGCTGCTCGCGGCGGGAGCCGATGTGAACGCCGCCGCCGCTGGCTGGACCCCGTTGCATGCGGCGGCCGCCGAAGGACGGACCGAAGCGGCGCGGACGCTGATCGAGGCGGGCGCCGATGCGAACGCTGCCGACGACGCGGGCGGAACCCCGTTGCATAAGGCGATCGAGATGGGGCGATACGAAGCGGCGCAGACGTTGATCAAGGCGGGCGCCGATGTGAACGCCGTCGACGACGAAGACTGGACTCCGCTGCATCTCGCGGCGGCGGAAGGGGAATCACCCGAAACGGCGCGCGCACTGATCGAAGCGGGCGCCGACTTGAATGCCGTCGACGGCCTGGGCTGGACTCCGTTGCATCTCGCGGCCGGAGAAGGGGAATCGCCCGAAACGACGCGCGTGCTGATCGAGGCGGGCGCCGACGTGAACGCGACCGAACGCGAGGACCGGACGCCGCTGCTGCTCGCGGTGTGGGAAGGGGGATCGCCCGAAACGACGCGCGTGCTGATCGAGGCGGGCGCCGACGTGAACGCCGCCGACAACGAAGGCTGGACCCCGCTGCATCGCGCGGTCGTCCCGGGGAAGGCCCGGGAAATGCGGATGCTGATCAAGGCGGGAGCGGATCCGAACGCGGTCGACGATGATCGCCGGTCCCCGCTGCATACGGCAGTCAGCGACGGGCTTCCCAAGGCGGTGCGCGCCCTGATCAAGGCGGGCGCCGATGTGAACGCCGTCAACGACATCGGCTGGACCCCGCTGCGTTGCGCGGTCGGCGAGAGGAATTTCAAGGCGATGCGGGCGCTAATGAACGCGGGGGCCGACGTGAACGCCTCCGACAACGAAGGCCGGACTCCGATGCGCCAGGTGAGCTCCGGGAGACGCGACAAGGCGGCGCGGATGCTGATAAGAGCCGGCGCCCGCCCGCCGGAGAAATCCGGCTAAGGGACGCGCGAAGGGGGGCGGAAGGACGCGCCGCCGGACCGCCAAGGTCGTTCGCCAAGGTCGCGGCTCGAGGTCGACACTTGATGTCGCTCGAGAGTGTGTCGCTCGATAGTGTTGACACCGCCCCGCGCAAGCGGCATAGTCCCGGCTCCGTTTCCGCGAGGACACCGTTTTGGCCAATTCCCCGCAAGCCCGCAAGCGCGCCCGCCAGGGCGAGGCCCGGCGCCGTCACAACGCATCCTTCCGCTCGATGGTGCGCACCAGCATCAAGAAGGTCGTCGCCGCCGTCGCCGCGGGCGACCATGCGGCGGCCGCCGCGGCCTACCAGGCCGCGGTGCCGGTCATCGACCGCATGGCGGACAAGGGCATCATCCACAAGAACAAGGCGGCCCGCCACAAAAGCCGGCTGAACGCGGCGGTCAAGGCGCTGTCGAAGGACTGATCCTTCGCGGACGGGTCAGTCCGCGAGCACCATGTTGTCCCGGTGGATGATCTCCTCGTCCCCGGCGTAGCCCAGCAGGGCCTCGAAGCGCTCGCTGCCCTGCCCCTTCAGCGTGTCCACCTCGCCGCGCCCGTAGTTCACCAGCCCCCGGGCGACCTCGCGGCCCGCCCCGTCCCGGCAGGCCACCACGTCGCCGCGGGAGAAGGCGCCGCTCGCCGTCCTCACGCCCGCCGCCAGCAGGCTCTTGCCGCCGCCGCGCAGGGCCCTGACCGCGCCGGGGTCGATCCCGAGGGCGCCCTTGAGGGTCAGCTGGCCGGCCAGCCACCGCTTTTTGGCCGCCACCGGCTCCTCCTCCGCCCGCAACAGGGTGCCCAGCGCCTCCCCCCGCGCCAGCCGGTTCAGGATCCGGCCGGTGCGGCCGTTGGCGATGACGGTGTGGGCGCCGGAGCGGGCGGCCAGCCGCGCGGCGGACAGCTTGGTCCGCATCCCGCCCCGCCCCAGATGGCCGCTCCCGCCGGCCGCCTGGTCCAGCGCGGCGTCCGAGACGGCGGCGCCCGGGATCATCCGCGCGTCCGGACGCAGCCGGGGGTCGGCGGCGTACAGGCCGTCCTGGTCGGTCAGGATCACCATGAGGTCGGCGTCGATCAGGTTGGCGACCAGCGCCGCCAGCGTGTCGTTGTCGCCGAGGCACAACTCGTCGGTGGCGACCGTGTCGTTCTCGTTGACCACCGGGACCGCGCCCAGTCCGAGCAGCGCGGTCAGCGCGCTGCGGGCGTTGAGGTAGCGGGTCCGGTCGGACAGATCCTCGTGGCTGAGCAGGATCTGCGCGGCGCGCACCCCGTGGCGCATGAAACCGCGCTCGTAGGCCTGGACCAGGCCCATCTGCCCCACCGCGGCCGCCGCCTGCTGCATGTGGATCCGCCGGGGGCGGCGGCCGAGCTCCAGCCGCGCGACCCCTTCCGCCACGGCGCCGGAGGACACCAGCACGGTCTGGACGCCGTCGGCGCGCAGGGCCGCCAGCTGTTCGGTCCAGCAGGCGATGGCGCCGCGGTCCAGCCCCAGCCCGTCGCTGGTGACCAGCGAGCTGCCGACCTTCACGACCCAGCGCCTGGCCCCGCGCACCGCCTCCCGGTCCACGGCGGCGGCTACCCGTCAGCGCCTTCGCGGCGCGGTCCGCCGGCCCGCGCGCGCTCGATGCTCCGCCGCATCTCGAAGGCCATGGCCCGGTCCAGGCCGGCCTGGGCCTCCCGGTAGTCCTCCTCCCCGTCCAGGCGCCGGCGATGCTCCTCGACCGCCGTCATCAGGCGGCCGCACAGGGCCGCGCAACCCTCGCCGGTCAGGCCGGAGACCTCGTGGATCTCGCCGGTCCAGTCCAGCTCCCTCGCCAGCGCCCGCTTGAGCTCCGCCGCGGCCCCGGCGTCGATCAGGTCCGTCTTGTTGATCGCCAGCCAGCGCGGCCGGCTCGCCAGCGCGGGGCTGAACCGGGCCAGCTCCCGGACGACCGCCGCGGCGCCGGCCGCCGGGTCGCCGCCGTCGGCCGGCAACGGGTCGACCAGATGCAACAGCAGCCGCGCCCTGGAAAGGTGCTTGAGAAAGCGTATCCCCAGCCCCGCGCCTCGCGCTGCGCCCTCGACCAGCCCGGGGATGTCGGCCATGACGAAGCTTCGCTCGCGGTCGACGCGGACCACGCCGAGGCTCGGCGTGAGGGTGGTGAACGGGTAGTCGGCCACCTTCGGCGCGGCGGCTGAGACCGCCCGGATCAGGGTCGACTTGCCCGCGTTGGGCGCTCCCAGCAGGCCGACGTCGGCCAGCAACCGCAGCTGCAGCAGCAACCGCCGCGCCTCGCCCGGCGCGCCTTGGGTGGTCCTGCGGGGAGCGCGGTTGGTGCTCGACTTGAAGCGCGTGTTGCCCAGGCCGCGGCGGCCGCCCCGGGCGACCATCACCGTCTCGTCCGGACGGGACAGGTCGGCGATCAGCTCCTGCGTACCGACGTCGATGACGCCGGTCCCCACCGGCACCGGGATCACCAGGTCTTCCCCCCCGCGTCCGGTGCGGTCGCGGCCCGCGCCGGGCCGGCCGGAGCCGGCCCGGCGGCGCGGCTGGAAGCTCAGATCCACCAGCGTGTTGAGGGCGGGATCGGCCTTGAGGAACACGCTGCCGCCGTCGCCGCCGTCGCCGCCGTCGGGACCGCCCTTCGCGATGTATTTCTCCCGGCGGAAGCTGAGGCAGCCGTGGCCGCCGGCGCCCGCCTCCACCGCGATCTCCACCTCGTCGACGAATTTCATGGGTCCGGGGACGAAAAAGCCCCGCCAAGGCGGGGCTTTCGGGGCCGGGCGGCGCCGGCGGCCTCAGGCCGGCTCGACGCTGACGAATTTCCTGCCCCGCGGCCCCCGCTCGGCGAAGCGCACGACGCCGCCGGCCTTGGCGAAGAGGGTGTGGTCGCGGCCGCAGCCGACGTTCCGGCCCGCGTGGAAGTGCGTCCCCCGCTGCCGCACGATGATGCCGCCGGCCTCGACCCGCTGGCCGCCGAACAGCTTCACGCCCAAGCGCTTGGAGATGGAATCGCGGCCGTTGCTGGTGCTGCCGCCCGCTTTTTTGTGTGCCATGACAGACTCCGCCCGTATCAGGCCTGGATGCCGGTGATTCTCACTTCGGTGAACGACTGCCGGTGGCCCTGCCGCTTGCGGCTGTTCTTGCGGCGCCGCAGCTTGATGATGGTGACCTTCCGGGTCCGGCCCTGGCCGAGCACCCGCGCCGTCACCCGGCCGCCCTCGACGTAGGGCGCGCCGATCTTGACCGATTCGCCTTCGCCGACCAGCAGGACCCGGTCGAAACTGACGCTGTCCCCCGCCGCCGCGTCCAGCTTCTCGAGGCGCAGAACCTCGCCCTCGACGACCCGGTGTTGCTTGCCGCCGCTCTCTATTACCGCGTACATCGCCGCGCTCCGATTGAGCCGGACGGGCCATGCCCCGTCCCGGACCGGACATGGTAGCAAAACAGGCGGGCGGGGCGCAATCGCCACCTGCGGCCGCCACCTGCGGCGTCACCTGCGGCGCTGCGGCGGCTCCGGCGGGCCGCGGGGTCACAGCCCGGACAGGTCGGGAACGTGGTTCTCGATCATCAAGGAATGTCCGCGCCCGAAAACCGCCCCGGCCGCGCCCTGGCCCGTCAGGACGATCCGGTCGTCGTCCGGGCCCGGACCGAAGCGGCCGCCGGCGTCCGGGTCCGGGGGATCCTCGCCCGCCGCGCCGGGAAACGGCCCGAGGGGCTCGGGACCGGGGCCTTCTCCCCCGACCGGGAGCGCGTCCGTCCCGTCCCGGGCGGGCCCCGACAAGGCGCTGACGACCGGCTTCCTGTTCCCGTCCCGGCCGGCGCCCGCGAAGCGCCCGCCCGACGGAGCCGTCCCGTAGGCGATCGCGACCGGGCCGCCGGACGTCTCGGACATGACGGCCACGCCCGCGCTCGCGCCCTCCACGGTGATCCTGTGCCGGGTCTCGCCGGCGCCGTCCACCAGGGTGTAGGCGATCATCGTATCGCCCCCGGCCGCCCAGACCGCCGTCGAATCGTCTTTCACGGCGCCGCCGCTGATCCGGATCTCGTCGCCCTCGGCCGCGTTGTAGCCCCTGACGATGTCGTCGCCGCCGGCGTTGCCCTCGAACGTCCTGAACCCGAAGACGGTGGGACCGGAACCGCCGATCAGGACGTCGTTCCCCCGGCCTCCCTCCACCTCGATGACGGGACGCGCGGCGGCGTCGATGCCGGAGACGTCGATGTTGCGGACATCCACCGCGCCGCCGTCCGCATCGGGCGCCAGCGCGAACCGGATGCTGAGCTCGTCCGCCGCCAAGGTCTCGGCGAATTGGCCCGTCACCGTGATCGCGTCGCTGAAGCCGTCGGACACATATACCCTCATCCTCATGCGGCCGTCTTCGCCGGTGTCGTCGAGTTGCAGACGGATGTTCTCGACGTTCGCGATCAGCGCCTGCGGACTAAGGTTTCCGCCCCCGGCATCGGCATCGACGAGCAGCGTGTCGTTTCCCGCGCCGCCGTCGAAACTGATGAAATGGCCGTCCTGGGTGGTCGGATTCATTCCGAATTCGCCGCGAGCGAACTGGAAGGTGTCGTCGCCCTTGCCGCCGTCCGCGACGATGAATCCGGTGACGTCCACCGGCGCGATGATCGTGTCCGCGCCGCCGCCGGCATCGATCGTCAGCCGCGGCGCAGACATCGTCCGCCTGCCGGCGGCGTCGAACGCGTCTTCCGTGGATGCCGTGAGCCGGATGGTGAACGTGTCCGCGCCGTCGCCCAAGTCGAAGGTCTGGCCGATGCCGAGGGTTCCGTCGGCCCAGGAGCCGCCCGCAACCTCCGCGTTCGCGACGGTGTCGTCGAAGCGGGTCGCGGTGACCTTCAGCATGCCGGTGACGCCGTTGATCTCGCTGTCCAGCTCCACTCCCCTGCGCGATTCGCTCGCGTCCAGCGCGACGATTTCGCCGAGCGACCGGGTGTACCGGTAGACGATGTCCGCGGTCCCGTTCGAGTCGTAGTCGTACTCGACCCGGACGGCCTGCCCGTAGCCGTCGAAGCTCTCCGTCTTGCTGTCGTCGTCGGTCCCGTCGCCGTCGTAGTCTTCGAGAAAGCGCGCGGACCGGTCGGGGGCCTGGTCGGCGATGCCCGATGGGCCGCGGCTGTCATCCCAAGCGTCGTGGAAGTCGGTGCGGACCTTGCCGGCGGCGTCCCACGCGTAGGCCTCGGCCCGGACGTAGGTGTAGGGCGGAGAGGCCTCGTCGGCGAACTCCGCCAGCGTCACCCGCTCCTTCTCGTCGTAGGTGTAGCGTGGGTTGAAAGAGTCCTCGGTGCGGTCGGGCTGGCGGTCGCGGCCGTAGTGCACGATGGATATGACCCTGCCGAGGGCGTCGAAGGTCTCCACCTTGAACTTGTCGCCGTCGCCGTCATCGGCGGTTCCGCCGTCCGACCCGTCGTCGTACTCGACCGTGCGCGTCTTGAGGATGTCGGTGTCGCCGTGATAGGTGACGACGACGCTGTGCTCGTCGCCGGGGGCGCCGCCCTCGTCCCTCGAGAATTTCAGCCATCGGGGGTCGGCGGGGTCGTGGGGGGTGTACTCGTACTTGTAGACCGCATCCGGCGTCTCGTCCGCGAAGGCCTTGGTCTCGTCCCAGTCCTCGTAGGCGCGGATTCTCGATCGCCTGTCGGCGCTGTCGTACTCGTACTCCTCGGCACGGTCCACGCCGTCCTCGCCGGTTCCGAACAGGGACGAGACGACCCGGCCCTCGCCGTCCAGCGCGTCGAGGCGGTTGCGGTCCCAGACGCCGTCGCCGTCGTCGTCCCAACGGGTCCGGAGCGCGACGATGACGTTGTTGTCGCCCAGACGGAGCGCCTGGTAGGTCGCGGCGACGCTCCGCTCGATCACGCCGTCGCCGTCCAGATCCTCCGAAAGCGTCCGCCACCGGGCATCGGCGGCGTCGGCGCCGTAAGTGTAGCTGCGCGTCCGGTCCGGCTCCAGCCTGGACCTGTCCTCGGCATCGACGCCGTCCCAGGCGTCGTAGAACCGGACCTCAGTCGTCCTGCCGGCGGCATCCAGCGTGTAGGCCGCGTTGCGGGTTCCGTAAAGGTAGGAAAGCGGCTCGTAGGCGATCGAGCGGGGCGGAACGAATCGGGTCAGAAAAAGGGGCAGGTTGCCATCATTAATGAACCAGCCCACGACCACGATCCGGTCCCCGGGATCGTCGCCGTACGAAAGAATGCTGACGTTGGCGTCGTCGCCGGGAGCGGGGAACGCGCTAGCAGGCACATCCGGATACACTGATTCCTCACCGTGGGAGATGAGGTAGTCCCCTATCAGTTTGACGTCATCATTGCTGAAATCCTCCTCGGGGATCCAAATCGTGTCGTGAACGGCAGACAACGCTCCAAAGCCGTAGATGACGTTCGCGCCGTCGCCGTAATGAAACACATGAACGTCCCTTCCTTGCCCTGTAGTGCCGACGTACAGCCCATTGACCACTCTGTCGTCGCCTTCCCCGCCGAACACGACATCGTCGCCCGGGCCGGGAACGAACCAGTCGTCGTGAGAATCGCTGCCGAAATGTTTTTCCATCCTGCGATCATCGCCCTCCGCGCCGAAGACGAGACGGGTTTCCCTGGCGGCCAACTCGTCGTTGCTGGGGTCGTCGTCGTCTTTGGTGTCCGCGCGCCGCGCCCTGCGCGTTACGGGATGGATGCTTTCGTCCTCGTCCGTGTAGGCGTCGATGTAATTCCACATGCCGTCGTTGTCGCTGTCGTGGCGGATCTCGACGATCCGGCCCTCCCCGTCGAAGACGTCCCGCCGCCGCCGGTCGAAGGCGCCGTCGTCCGCGGTCTTGCCGTTCGTTCCCTCGCCCCTGCCGTCGTCGTACTCGAACAGCCGGCCGACAACCGCGCCGTCCTCGTCGCGGGTGACGGTGATCCGAGTCTCGAAGACATCGTCGGCGCCCGCGTCGTCGTTCATCGAGAGGGCGTTCCATTCCCTTCCGCCGGCCTCGTACGCGTAGCGGTGGACCCGGGTCGCGGGCAGGCTCTCGAGATCGGCGGTCCCGTCCCAGGCGTCGAAGTAACGAACCTCCGTGATCCGTCCGCCCGCATCGCGCGCGACGTCCTTGGCTGTCGCGTCGCTGGGAACCGTCGCCGCCTCGCCGTAGCGGTAGTATCCGATCTTCTCGAGATCGGTCGATTCCCAATCCGGAAGCCACACCCAGTCGCCTTGGGCGCCGTAACCGTAGGTTTGGCCGGTCTCGCCCCCTATGCCGCGCAACGCGAGGTCGCCCGGGTCGAACCCTTCCTCCCCCTCCGCGATCCAGATCCTGTCCTCGTCGCCGTTGGCCGGACTGGCGGCTTTGTCCCACGGCTTGAAGTCGTCCAGCTCGTCCTTGCCGTCCCCTTCCCGGAAGATGTACCAGTCCCTGCCGCCGCCGCCCGCGATGACGTCGTTCCCCTTCCCGGCGATGATCCATTCGTCTGCGCCCGTGCCCTTGATCGCATCGTCCCCGTCGGTGCCGTAGATGATCGAAAACTCGATCGTGTCGCCGCCATCCTCCTCGTACTTGACCGATGCCGGACGGGCTCCTCCCTCGTAGGCGTAGGTGAACGTCCTGTCCCAGGTTCCGTCGCTGTCGTCGTCGAACCGGACCTTCGTCAGCAGGCCGTTCGTCCAGGTCTCCTCCCGGTCGCGGTCGATGGCGCCGTCGCCGACGGAGCCGCCGCCCGAGCCGTCGTCGTGCTCGGTCAGCCGCTTGACGACGATGCCGTCGCCGTCGCGGGTGTAGGTCTCGATGCGGTCCGCCGTCCCGTCGCCGTCGTCGTCGTGCCGCGCCCCGATCAGCCGGCCGTTCCCGTCGCGCTTGAACCGTGGAAAAGGAGAGTCCATGGGGTCCGGCGGCTCGACCGGCGGCCCGACCAAGCCGGGCGGGGCGTAGGCGATCTCGACCAGGGCCCCTCCCGCCCCCGCCGTCTCGGACAGAACCACGACGCCCTCGTTCACGCCCTCCACGGTGATCTTGTGTTCGGTCTCGGCGCCGGCGCCGTCCACCAGGGTGTAGACGATCGCCGTGTCGGACCCGTCCGCCGCCACCGTCGTCGCATCGTCCCTCACGGCGCCGCCGCTGATCCGGATCACGTCGCCCTCGGCCGCGTCGTAGC
>CAYSVD010000195.1:0-10644 GCA_964434395.1 uncultured Pseudohongiella sp. | reverse complement strand
AGGCCACCAAGGACGCCGGCAAGATCGCCGGCCTCGACGTCAAGCGCATCATCAACGAGCCGACCGCCGCAGCGCTGGCCTACGGCATGGACAAGAAAACCGGCGACTGCACCATCGCGGTGTACGACCTGGGCGGCGGCACCTTCGACATCTCCATCATCGAGATCGCCGAGACCGACGGCGAGCACACCTTCGAGGTGCTGTCCACCAACGGCGACACCTTCCTCGGCGGCGAGGACTTCGACCTGCGCCTGATCGACTACCTGGCGGACGAGTTCAAGAAGGAAAGCGGCATGGACCTGCACAACGACCCGCTGGCCCTGCAGCGCCTGAAGGAGGCGGCGGAGAAGGCCAAGATCGAGCTGTCGTCCTCGCAGCAGACCGAGGTGAACCTGCCGTACATCACGGCGGACGCCAGCGGCCCGAAGCATCTGGTGCAGAAGCTGACCCGGGCCAAGTTCGAGTCGCTGGTGGAGGAGCTGGTCGAGAAGACCCTCGGCCCGGTGAAGACGGCGCTGGCGGACGCGAACCTCGATGCCGGCGCCGTCGACGACGTGATCCTGGTGGGCGGCCAGACCCGCATGCCGATGGTGCAGCGCAAGGTCGCCGACTTCTTCGGCAAGGAGGCGCGCAAGGACGTCAACCCCGACGAGGCCGTGGCCATGGGCGCCGCGATCCAGGCGGCGGTGCTGGCGGGCGACGTCGGCGACGTGCTGCTGCTCGACGTCACGCCCCTGTCCTTGGGCATCGAGACCTTGGGCGGCGTGGCCAGCCCGCTGATCGAGAAGAACACGACCATACCGACCAAGAAGACCCAGGTGTTCTCGACCGCCGACGACAACCAGACGGCGGTGACGATCCATGTGGTGCAGGGCGAGCGCAAGCAGGCGGCCCAGAACAAGTCGCTGGGCCGGTTCGACCTCAGCGACATCCCGCCGGCGCCCCGGGGCATGCCGCAGATCGAGGTGTCGTTCGATCTCGACGCCAACGGCATCCTCAACGTCTCGGCCAAGGACAAGGCGACCGGCAAGGAGCAGTCGATCGTGATCAAGGCCTCCAGCGGACTGTCGGACGAGGAGATCGAGAAGATGGTCAAGGATGCCGAGGCCCACTCGGCCGACGACAGGAGGTTCGAGGAGCTGGTCGCGGCCCGCAACGCGGCGGACGGGCTGATCCACGCCACCCGCAAGACGCTGGAGGAGGCGGGGGACAAGGCGACCGACGAGGAGAAGGAGTCCATCGGCAAGGCCATCGCCGCGCTGGAGGAGGCCGTCAAGGGCGAGGACAAGGCCGCCATCGAGTCCGCCAGCGAGGCCCTCGCCTCCGCCTCGGCCGGCCTGGCGCAACGGCTGGCCTCCGAAGGGCGGGCGGACGGCGCGGCGCAGGCCTCGGACGCGGGGGCGGACGCCGCCGCCGGCAAGGCCGCGGACGACGCGGTGGACGCGGAGTTCGAGGAAGTCGAGGAAGAAGACAAGAAGTGAGGACCGGCCGCGCCGGCCGGCGAGGCGACCCGATGAGGGCCGGGCCGCGCGGGCGGTCCGGCCTTTTCCGGCTTTAGAGGCGGCGGACGAATGGCCAAGCGGGATTTCTACGACGTGCTCGGGGTGGGCCGGGACGCATCCGCGGCCGACATCAAGAAGGCCTACCGCCGGGTGGCGATGAAGAACCATCCGGACCGCAACCCCGACAACAAGCAGGCCGAGGAGACCTTCAAGGAGGCCAACGAGGCCTTCGAGGTGCTGTCCGACAAGGACAAGCGCGCCCGCTACGACCGGTTCGGGCACGCCGGGGTGGAGGGGCAGACCAGCGGCGGCGCGGCGGACTTCAGCGACATCTTCGGGGACATCTTCGGGGACATTTTCGGCGGCGGCCGCGCCGGCCGCCGCGCGCGCCGGGGCGCGGACCTGGCCTACAGCCTGGAGCTGAGCCTGGAGGACGCCGTGCGCGGCAAGACGGCCCGCATCCGCATCCCCGCCGCCGCGGCGTGCAAGACCTGCTCCGGTAGCGGCGCGAAGCCGGGCACGCAGCCGGTGGACTGCGATACCTGCGGCGGCCAGGGCCGGGTGCGCATGCAGCAGGGCTTCTTCTCGGTGCAGCAGACCTGCCCGCGTTGCCGCGGCGCCGGCAAGCGGATCGCCGACCCCTGCAGGGACTGCCGCGGGCGGGGCAGCGTCGAGGAGACCAAGACCCTGGAGGTGAAGGTGCCGGCCGGCGTCGACAACGGAGACCGCATCCGCCTCGGCGGCAAGGGCGAGGCCGGCCCCCGGGGCGGGCAGGCGGGCGACCTGTACGTGGAGCTGAGGGTGCGGCCCCATCCGATCTTCAGCCGGGACGGCGGCGACCTGCACTGCGAAATGCCCATCGGCTTCGCGGACGCGGCCCTGGGGGGCGAGCTGGAGGTGCCGACCCTCGACGGCAAGGTGAAGCTGAAGATCCCGGCCGAGACCCAGACCGGCAAGATGTTCCGCCTGCGCGGCAAGGGCGTGACGCCGGTGCGCGGCGGCGGGCCGGGCGACCTGCTGTGCCGGGTGGCCGTCGAGACCCCGGTGCGCCTGACCCGGCGGCAGAAAGAGCTGCTGGAGGAGTTCCAGAGCATCCAGCGCGAGCAGGGCGAGCGGCAGTCCCCGAAAAAGGCCGGCTGGTTCGACGGGGTGCGCAAGTTCGTGGACGGCCTCGGGCGCTGAGGCGCCCGCTCAGGCGCCGCGGCGGCGGTAGCGGTCGTGCAGGCCCTCGCCGGCCAGGATCATGGGCCGGGCCCGCTCCAGCCGCGCGCGCCGGGTCCGCTCCCGCTCGGCGCCGCCGATGTGCTCGGCGTATTCGCGCCGCCTGCCGGGGGTCAGGCCCTCGAACGCGGCCTTCAGCCGGGCGTCGGCCGCCAGCGCCTGCTCCAGCTCCGCCGGCGGCGCCGGCGCCTTCCCCTTCGCGGGGCGGACCGCCTTGTCGGCGCGCTGGTTGGCGACGGCCTCCAGCACGTAGGCGCGGACCAGCCGGAGGTCGGGCCGCTCGCCCCGGGCGAAGCGCCACTGCCGCAGCCCCCGGGTGACGCCCGGCTGCGCGTTGACCAGCTTCTTCGCCGGATCCTCGAGGAAGACCCCCTGATGGAACCACAGCGCGCAGTGGTTCTTGAAGCCGGCCAGCCCCGCCACATTGCGCCCGTCCAGCATGTAGGCCGGCGCGCCCCACTTGACGGTCTCGGTCAGCCCCGCGTCCAGCAGGATCTTCCGCGCCGCCTCCAGCGTCGCCGTCCACTCCGGACGTCGTCCGATGTAGGCGTCGACTTTTTCCCGGTCGCTCACGGCGGCCCGCCTCCCCATCCGCTCTTGAGCAGGGCGCTCAGCACATGGTCCTCCCGGCGGCCGTTGACCAGCAGGTACTCCCGGGCGCAACCCTCGCGCTCGAAGCCCAGCGCCCTGAGCAGCCCCGCCGAGCGCCTGTTGGCGGGCATGTGGTGCGCCGTGATCCGGTGCAGGCCCAGCTCGTCGAAGGCGCAGCGGATGGCGTGGGCGGCGAGCCGCTTCACGCAGCCGCGGCCCTCGTGGCGCCGGTCGACGGAGTAGCCGATGTCGCAGCTGTCCAGCGCGCCGCGGAGGATGCGGTTCAGGGAGCACAGGGCGACGACATGCGAGCCGTCCGCGGCGGCGCCCATGAAATGCGCCGAGCGGCCGTCGGCGGACCCGCTCTCGCGCCGCTCGAGGCGCCGCCTCCAGAACGCCGGGTCCGCATATCCGTCGGGCAGGGCCGGGCCCCAGGACTCCAGGCGTTCCCTGTTCGCCCGGTAGTACTCGGCCAGCAACCGCTCGTGCCCGACCCGGACCCTCAGGATCCGCATCGCGTCCGGCCCGGCCGCGGCGCCCGCCGCCGGATCCTTGCATGCGGGCTGCGCGGCCACCGGCGTCTCCGGATCCTCAGCGGACCAGCCGCACGAGCTCGGCGTCGCGCATCCGGCCGTAGCTGGAGGTGATGACCCGCTCGCCGGCGGCCAGACCCTCGCGCACCTCGAGGTAGCGGTTGTTGCGCCGTCCGGCGACGATGTCCCGCCGCCGGGCGGTGTCGCCGGCCTCGTCCAGCACGAACACCCAGCCGCCGCCGGAGTCCTGGATGAAGCCGCCCACCGGCAGCAGCAGGGACTCGACCGGATCGCCCAGGGTCAGCTCGAGCTGCAGGGACTGGCCGCGGCGGATGCCGGCCGGGGCGGGCTCCTCGAACGCCAGATCCACCTCGAAGGCGCCGGAGACCACCTCCGGGTACACCTTGGCGACCCGGGCGCGGTGCCCGCGGCCGGCCAGGGTGAAGGCGGCGGTCTGCCCCGGCGCCACCCGGGACACGTAGAACTCGTCGATCCGCGCCACGATCCGGTAGCGGTCCACCACGTCGATCTGGCCGAGCCGCTCGCCGGTCCCTTTGCTTTCGCCGCTTTCCGCATCGAAGGAGGTCAGTTGCCCGCTGATCGGGGCCCTGACCAGCAGGCTGTCGAAGCTGGCCTGGGAGATCGCCAGGTTCTCCGCCAGCATGGCGATCTGCTCCTCGATCTGCGCCAGCCGCGCCGCCCGCTCCCGGTCCTCCACCGCCTGCCGCGCCTGCAGGTTGGCCAGCACCAGGCTCTGGTATTCGCGCTCGTCCGCGATCGCCTCGTACTCCTCCTCGGAGATCAGGCTGTCGGCCGCCAGCCGCTCGTAGCGGCGCTTGCGCCGCTCCAGGGTGGCGATGCGGTAGCGAGCGTCGATGATCTGGCGTTCGGTGGCCAGCCTCCGGTACTCGAAGTCGTTGGCGATGTTGTTCAGGTTGTTCAGCTGTTCGGTGGTCTGGGCGTCGGCCTGCGCCGCGTTCAGCCGGGTGGCGGTGTTGGACAGCTGCACCAGGGGCTGGCCGGCCTCGACGAAGGCGCCCTCCTCGACGAACACCTCCTGCACGGAGCCGCCGATCACGGCGTCGAGGAACACGCTGTCGAAGGGCTGGATGGCGCCGCGGACCGGGATCAGGTCCTCGAAGGCGCCGATCTCGACGGTGGCGACGGTCAACTCGTCCGCCGGCGCCCGGACGGCGCGAGCGGAGGCGCCGGCCAGCAACTGGAACAGCAACCAGCCGGCGGCGGTCGCGGCCGCGGCGAGCAGGCCCCACTGCCAGAGCGGGCGCCGCGGCGCTTCGATCTCCCGGTCCATGCCCATGGCGAATCGCACCCCGTCCTAAGACGGCCGGCGGCGCCGTTTGGTGACAGGCGGCGCCCGGGGCTCCCGCGCCCCGCGGGCCCCGGTCAGGGCGCCGCGGCTCCGCCGCGCGCCTCCCCGATCCAGCGGTCCACCCGGGCGTGCATCATCGGCATGGGCAGGGCGCCGGCGCCGAGCACCACGTCGTGGAAGGCGCGGATGTCGAAGTCCGCGCCGAGCTCCCGCTCGGCCCGGCTCCGGGCCTGCTGGATGTTGAGCATGCCGATCTTGTAGGCGGTCGCCTGGCCGGGAGTGGCGAAGTAGCGCTGCACCTCGGAGCGCACGGCGCTCTCCGGAATCGGGGAGTTGTCCAGGAAATACCGCACCGCCCGCTCCTCGCTCCAGCGCATGGCGTGGATGCCGGTGTCCACCACCAACCGGATGGCCCGCCACATCTCGCCGGAGAGCTGGCCGAAGGCGGAGTAGGGATCCTCGTAGCCGCCCATCTCCCGGGCCAGCCATTCCGTGTACAGCGCCCAGCCCTCGGTGTAGGCGGTGGTGCGGTACTGGGTGCGGAAGCGCGGCACCTCGGTCAGCTCCTGCTGGATGGAGATCTGCATGTGGTGTCCCGGATTGCCCTCGTGGTAGGCGATGTTCTCGATCTGCCAGATGGCCAAGGCGGACATGTCCGACATGTGGGAGTAGAACACCCCGGGCCGGGAGCCGTCCGGCGAGCCGGGCCGGTAGTGCTGCGCGGCGCCCGGCTGCTCCCGGAAGGCCTCCACCCGGCGCACCTCCAGCTCCGCCTTCGGCAGGCGCCCGAAGAAGCGCGGCAACTGCCCGGTCATGGCCTCCAGGTAGCGGTTGTTGAGGTCGAGGTAGTCTTGCCGCCCCTGGTCGGTGTCGGGGAAGTAGAAGCGCTCGTCCTCCCTCAGGTGGACGAAGAACTCCTCGAGGCCGCCGTCGAAGCCGACGCGCTCGCGGATCGCGTCCATCTCGCCCCGCAGCCGTTCGACCTCGTCCAGCCCGGTCTGGTGGATCTCCTCGGGGCCGAGCGGCAGGGTGGTCATCTGCTCGAGGCGCCAGCGGTAGTAGTCCCCGCCGCCGGGCAGGGCCCACACGCCGCGGGACTCGTCGGCGGCGTTCTCCCGGTCCGCCTCCAGCCAGGCCAGCAACTCCCGGTAGGCCGCCATCACCTCGCCGGACAGCGTCCCGCGGGCCCGCTCGAGATAGGCCCGCGCGGCGTCGGCATCGATGGCGCCGCTTTCCACCAGCCCGGCGGTCTTGGTCTGCAGGTCGGTCCACAGCGGCGAGTTGGGGCTGTCGTCGTCGTTGCTGAACGGCGTCCCGGCGGTCACCCGGCCGATCTCGGCGATGGCGAAGTCGTAGCCGAAGCGGGGTTGGCGGATGCCCTCGGCCGCCGCCGTCCGCGCCCGCTCCAGCAACTCGCCCAGCGCTCGGTCGATCTCCCCTAGCCGGGCGATGTAGGCCTCCAGGTCGGCGGCGTCGTCCACCCGGTGGAAGCTGATCAGGAAGCTGGGGATGGCCGCGTGGGGGCCGCCGCGGCCGAAGATGTAGCCGTGTCCGCGCCAGGGCCAGGCCGCCTCCGCCCGTTCCAGCGAGTATTCCCACATGTCCCACGACAGTCGGCCGTCCTCGCTCAGCGCCGCGCGGTCGAACTCATCCCGCATGGCCTCCACGCTCCCGCGCAGCCACTCGAGCGAGCGCTCCTCGGCCGCCGGCGTGAAGTCGTCGAGCCGGTGCTGGTCGGTCTTCTCGCCCAGGAAGGTGCGGGTCTGCGGGCTGAAGGCCAGTTGCTCCTCGAACTGCCCGTCGAGCCAGGCGTTGAACCGCTCGGTCTCGGCGACCCGGCGGCCGTCCTCGACGCCCCGCTGGGGGTTGTCGCAGGCCGTCAGGGCCAGCAGCAGGGCCAGACCGCTCGTCATGGTGCGCTTCATGTCGCATCTCTCCGCTCTGTTGGGGGGCGACAGCCTACCGGAACGGCGGCCTTTTGGAAAATGGGGCGGGCGGCGCGCGTCGGGCTGCGCGTCAGGCCAGCGCCGGGCCCAGCGCGTCCCTCCAGCGCCAGGCGGGGTCGGCCAGCGCCAGGAAATCGGGATTGGCCAGGCCTTCCCCGCGGTTGTACCGCAGGGGCTTGAAACCGGCGTCGACGATCTCGCCGCCGGCGGCGAGCAGCACGGCGTGGGCCGCCGCCGTGTCCCACTCGGAGGTGGGCCCCAGGCGGGGGTAGATGTCCGCCGCCCCCTCGGCCAGCAGGCAGATCTTCAGCGAGCTGCCCATGCGGACGACCTCGGCGGGCCCGACCGCCTCGCCGATGGCCCGGATCAGCCCCTCGGTCCGCGGGCCGCCGTGGCCGCGGCTGGCGGCGACCCGCACCCGTGCGGCGTCGAGCGGCCGGCAGCGCAGGACGGTCCGGTCCCGTCCGCATCGCTTGAACGCGCCCGCCCCCAGGCCGCCGAGGTAGGTGGCGCCGGAGACGGGCGCGTGCACGGCCCCGGCGACCGGCGCGCCCCGGTCGATGAGGGCGATGTTGACGGTGAATTCGCCGCTGCCGCCGATGAATTCCCGGGTGCCGTCCAGCGGGTCCACCAGCCAGTACCGCTCCCACCGCCGCCGCTCGGCGGCGGGCGCATGCGCGGACTCCTCGGACAGCACGGGCAGGCGCGGGCTGAGCCGCGCCAGCCCCTCGGCGATGATCCGGTCGGCCCGCCGGTCCGCCTCCGTTAGCGGCGAGCCGTCCTCCTTGGCGTCGACGGCGAGCTCCCCCCGGGCGCCGTACAGGGCGAGGACGGCCTCGCCGGCCTCGGCGGCGATGGACCGGAGGGCGTCGAGCGGGGGGTCGTTCGGCATCGGGGCGCTCCGCGGCGGCGACGAGGCCGGTGCCGGCCGGCGCGGCTATTGAATATGCAAGGCCGGGCGTGTTGCAATACCGCCGCCCCGCCGCCCCGGAACCGACCATGCCGCCTTGGACCGCCATCGACACGATCATGTTCGACATGGACGGAACCCTGCTCGACCTGCATTTCGACAACTACTTCTGGCGTGAGCTGCTGCCGCGGGTGTACAGCCGCCGCCACGGCGTCAGCGAGGAGGAGGCGCGGGAGAGCATCGAGGCGAAATCCTCCGCGGCGCGCGGCACGCTCGACTGGTACTGTCTGGAGTACTGGCGGGACGAGCTGGAGTTCGATGTTCCCGGGCTGAAGGGCGCCGTCAGCCACAAGATCGCCGTGCGGCCGAACGTGGAGCGCCTGCTCAGGATCCTGCGCGCCTCCGGCAAGCGGCTGCTGCTGGTCACCAACGCCCATCCGGCCAGCCTGGCGCTGAAGATGTCCCGCACCGGCCTGGGCCGCTACTTCGAGCGGCGCATCAGCTCCCACAGCCTGCGCCTCGCCAAGGAGAATCCCGGCTTCTGGTCCGCCCTGCGGGAGGCGGCGCCCCACGACCCCGCGCGCGCGGCGCTGTTCGACGATTCCCCGCCGGTGCTGCGGCAGGCGCGGCGCGAGGGCGTCGGCCACCTGTGGGCCATCCGGCGGCCGGACAGCCGCCGCCCCCCGCTGGAGCCGGACGGGTTCCCGCAGGTCGACGACTTCGGCCGCATCATGCCGCCGCCCGCCCGGGCGGCCTGACGGCCCCCGCCGCGCCGGGTGGGGACGGGCGGCGCCCGCCGGGGCCGGGCATGAGCAGGGAACGCGGCGAGTGTCTGCGGCGCTACCGGCTGCCCGAATTCGATCCGGCTTGGGCCGCGGCGCGGCGGGGCATCGAAAGGGAGTGCCTGCGGGTCTCGCCCGACGGGCGGATCGCCGCGACCCCCCATCCTGCCGCGCTCGGCGCGGCCCTGACCAACCCCTTCATCACCACGGACTTCTCCGAGGCGCTGCTGGAGTTCATCACGCCGACCTTCGACGGCATCGGCCCCTGCCTCGAGCTGCTGGAGGGCGTCCACCGCTTCGCGCAGCGGAACCTGGAGAACGACGAGATGCTCTGGATGGCGAGCATGCCCTGCCCGCTCGAGCCGGACGCGGAGATCCCCATCGCGCGCTACGGCGCGTCCAACCTCGGGCGCCTGAAGACCCTGTACCGCCGGGGCCTGAGCCACCGCTACGGCAGCCTGATGCAGGCGATCTCCGGGCTGCACTACAACTTCTCGATGCCCGACGCGTTCTGGGAGCCCTATCGCGCGCTGCGCGGCGCGCGGGAGCCGCTCCAAGACTTCCGGACCGCGCAGTACCTGCATCTTATCCGCAACTTCCACCGCTGGGCCTGGCTTCCGGTCTACCTGTTCGGCGCCTCGCCCGCCGCCTGCCGCTGCTTCGCGGCCGGCCGCGCCCACGGCCTCGAGCCGCTGGACCGGGACAGCCTGCACCTGCCTTACGCCACCTGCTTGCGCATGGGCGACCTGGGATACCGTAGCGCGGCGCAGAACGCGCTGTTCGTGTGCTGCGACGATCTCGACGCCTACGTCGCGTGCCTGCGCCGTGCGATCCGCTCGCCGCATCCCGAATACGAGCGGATCGGCCTGCGCCGGGACGGGGAGCGCATCCAGATCAACACCGGGCTGCTG
Organism: uncultured Pseudohongiella sp.; assembly: GCA_964434395.1. GTDB lineage: Bacteria > Pseudomonadota > Gammaproteobacteria > Pseudomonadales > Pseudohongiellaceae > UBA9145. The sequence goes on along the minus strand of CAYSVD010000195.1, from coordinate 918 downwards.
CAGATGGAGGACGAGTTCTACAGCGTCATCCGCCCCAAGCGCGCCGCGCGCGGCGGCGAGCGGCCGCTCGACGCGCTGGTCGCGCGCGGCGTGGAGTACGTCGAGGTGCGCGCCTTCGACGTCAACCCCTACCTGCCGCTGGGCATCGACGTCGAGCAGGCGCGTTTCGTCGACGCCTTCCTGCTCCACTGCCTGCTGAGCGACAGCCCCCGCTGCGGCGAGCGGGAGTATTTCGAGGCGGCCGGCAACGTCGCCCGGGTGGTGGAGCGCGGCAGGGACCCGGCGCTGAAACTGGAGCGGGCGGGCCGGTCCCCGGGCTTCGCGGAGTGGGCCCTGGCGCTGCTCGACGACGTCGAGAGCGCCGCGGTCCTGCTGGACGCGGCCGGCGGCGGGTACGCCGCCGCCGTGGAGGCGCAGCGGGCGAAGGTCCGCGACCCCGGCCTGACGCCGTCCGGACGCATGCTGGCCGACATGCGGAAGGACCGGACGCCGTTTTTCGAGTTCGCCATGGAACGGTCCCGGGAGCACCGGCGCGTGTTCGAAGGCGGCGAACTGGACGAGGGAATGCGGAAGAGGATGGAGCGGGCCGCCGCCGAATCGCGGGATCGGCAGAAGGAGATCGAGGCGGCGGACGAGGTCGACTTCGAGACCTACCTGAAGGCGTTCGCCGGCGCCGGAGGGGAGTGAGCGAAGCGGAGCGGGAAGGCGGCGCTGGGAGGCGTCGCAGGTTCTGGCGGAGTCGAGCGGCATCGTGAGCGGACTTTCGGAACCGTCCTGTTTGGGACTTATGTATCAAAAGAAGCAGCGTCACCCTGCCTCTTATTGACCATCTTTTGCTCGCATCTCGCCGCGGGGCGGTCCTGCCCCCGCGGCGGCGACGGGCGCTGTCGGGCGCTTGCCCTCACCCCCGCCTCCGCG
>CAYSVD010000194.1:0-17129 GCA_964434395.1 uncultured Pseudohongiella sp. | reverse complement strand
GGCGCCGGGCGCCCGGCGGGCCGTCGCGTTGCCGCATCCCTCGCGGCGGCCGTCGTCGAAGGGCTTGGATGGGCCGCCGGGAACCGCGGGCAGGCGGCTGTCCAGGCGGGATCGCGGCGGACCGAGCGCGGACGATGTGGGGAAGGCGATCGATGAGGTCTGTCGGCGGGCGTCGTCGAGGCGCGTGGTGGAAGGTCCGGTTATATCCCGGCCTGCGCCTCATTGATTGGTGGTCGAATGGAGGGAAAGCAAGCGCGGCGAACCGGCCGATGATTTGAGCATGAGACCTAGAGCATACCGGTCCCTCCCTTGAGCCCTAGTGAAACCAATACGTCATTGATGCCGTCAGCGTTGAATTCCCGCTGTGAACCGCCCGCCATGCGCGCCTGGCCGACGAAAGCGATACTGGTAAGGTGCCTGCGGCCATCATCGCTGGATGCGCTCCACGTCAACACCGCCGAATAACTTCCAGTCATGTAATCTCTAAAGGTTTCATAATGAAGGTTTTTCATGTGTGCTCCATAAACATCGAAGAGCATGATAATGATGGTTGCAACCTCCACTGGTTGCTTGACAGAGAAAGATATCTTGGACTCAAACGCGAGTGATAGATCATCACGGTCCCGAACTATCGTTACGGGATTTGTAAAATTTGGATAGGAGAATCTGAAGTATTCAGAAGATGACCTTGTTTGATAAGGCTTGAACCGTAATTAAAAATATTTCCAACTCTAAAATTGAAAGGTCCATCCTCACCAGATGTTGTTGTATAATCGGCCTGTGCATTACCGGGTGTTGTATGATTGCTCCCTTCGCCGCATGCCGTTGCCGAAAGCAAAATAGCGGCCAGGGGAAATTGCCGGGGAGAAAACTCAGCCATTGTTTCGCTCCTTCGCAGTACCGTCGATGCTGAAGCAAAAGGCGAAAAAATTCAATACCTTTCCGCAAAACCTGTCTCAGGAGCTTCCATGGCGCAATACGTTTACACCATGCACCGCGTGGGCAAGACCGTCCCGCCCCAGCGCGAGATTTTGAAGGACATCTCCCTGTCCTTCTTCCCCGGCGCCAAGATCGGCGTGCTCGGCGCGAACGGCGCGGGCAAGTCGACCCTGCTGCGCATCATGGCGGGCCGCGACACCGAGATCAGCGGCGAGGCCCGGCCGCAGCCGGACATCCGGGTCGGCTACCTGCCGCAGGAGCCGGAGCTGGACGACGGTCTGGACGTGCGCGGCAACGTGATGGCCGGCGTGGGCGATATCGCGAAGATGCTGGGGGAGTTCAACGCCATCAGCGACCGCTTCGCCGAGCCCATGGACGAGGAGGAGATGCAGGCGCTGCTGGAGCGGCAGGGCGAGCTGCAGAACCGGATCGACGCGGCCGACGGCTGGCAGCTGGAGCGGACCCTGGAAATCGCGGCCGACGCCCTGCGCCTGCCCCCTTGGGACGCCCCCGCCGCGCGGCTGTCCGGCGGCGAAAGGCGCCGCGTCGCGCTGTGCCGGCTGCTGCTGGCCCGGCCGGACATGCTGCTGCTGGACGAGCCGACCAACCACTTGGACGCGCAGAGCGTCGCCTGGCTGGAGCGCTTCCTGAAGGAGTACTCCGGCACGGTGGTGGCCATCACCCACGACCGCTACTTCCTCGACAACGCGGCCGGATGGATCCTGGAGTTGGACCGGGGGCACGGGATCCCCTTCGAGGGGAACTACAGCGCCTGGCTCGAGGCCCGGGAGCGGCGGCTGGCGGTGGAGGAGAAGCAGGAGGCCGCCCGCCGGCGCGCGGTCAAGTCGGAACTGGAATGGGTGCGGGCCAATCCCAAGGGGCGGCAGTCGAAAAGCAAGGCGCGGCTGGCCCGTTTCGAGGAGATCAGCTCGAAGGAGTTCCAGCGGCGCAACGAGACCCAGGAGATGTACATTCCGCCGGGCCCGCGCCTGGGCGAGAAGGTGATCGAGGTCAGGGGGCTGAGCAAGGGATTCGGCGACAGGGTGCTGATGGAGAACCTGAGCTTTTCCATCCCCCGGGGCGCCGTTGTCGGCATCGTGGGAGGCAACGGCGCGGGCAAGACCACTTTCCTGCGCATGCTGACGGGCGAGGAGCGGCCCGACGGCGGCTCCATCGAGCTCGGCGAGACGGTGGTGCTGTCCTGCGTCGACCAGAGCCGGGACGCCCTGAACGGCGGCAACACCGTCTGGCAGGAGATCTCCGACGGGCAGGACGTGCTCAAGGTGGGCAATTACGAGACCCCGTCGAGGGCCTACGTCAGCCGCTTCAACTTCCGCGGCGGCGACCAGCAGAAACTGGTGAAGGACTTGTCCGGCGGGGAGCGGGGCCGGCTGCACATGGCCAAGACGCTGCGGCGCGGCGGCAATGTGCTGCTGCTGGACGAGCCCTCCAACGATCTGGACGTGGAGACGCTGCGGGCCCTGGAGGAGGGGTTGCTGGCCTTTCCCGGTTGCGCGATCGTGGTCTCGCACGACCGCTGGTTCCTGGACCGGATCTGCACCCATATCCTGGCTTTCGAGGGCGGCAGCGAGGCGGTGTGGCACGAGGGCAACCACGCCGACTACGAGGCGGAGCGCCGGCGGCGGCTGGGCGACGCGGCCGGGCCCACCCGCATGAAATACAAGAAGCTGAAGCGCTAATCCGGCTTCCGGCCCGTCCGGGCTCCGGCGCCTTCCCGCTTCGCCGCCCGCTCCGCGATGCCGTCCACCGCGATCCGGCTCAGCCCCGTCAGATGCGCCACGGCATCGCGGCTCACGCGGTTTTTCAGCCAGCCCGCGACCTCCTTCTCGAGCCGCTTCGTGATGCGGCTGCCGGGATCCGCCCAAGGCGTCGCCGCCTCGACCGCTCCGTGCTCGGGGCAGTCCACCAGCGGCACCTCGGCCTCCAGCCGGGTCTTGAGCGATCCGAAGTTCATGTCCCGCCAGCGCCGCCGCCGTCCCCCGCGCCGCGGACGCGGCCGGCCGCACCGCGGGCACTCCGCCTTGTCCGAGGGTTTCATGCCGAGCACGAACTCGACCGTCCCCTTCGCGGGGGAACCCTTCTTCCCGATCACTTCCCAGGGCTCGGCGAGTTCGAAAAACACGCCGAACAGGAGGGCCTCGTCCTCGGCCAGGGCTTTCACGGGGCGGTTCGACGAGGTTTTCTTCATGCCGGCGGCTCCGGTCAGATCCCGATGTCCTTCCTGAGCTTGGCGAGCCGGGCCAGCACCTCCCGGCGGCTCAAGGTCTTTTCCTTCTTCTCCGGCAGGGCCTCGGGGACGGGGACGGAAAGCGGCTCGCCGTTCGCCGCCCGCCGGCGCATGACCGCGTAGTGATGCTCGAACCGGGGGAAGGTGCTGCGGTCGGGACCGCTTTCCAGGTCGGACCAGCCGGTCGCCCGGCCGGCGAAATACACCGCCGGATGGCTCCAAGGCTGTTCGTGCTTGGGAAAGTCCCGCTCGCAGGCCTCGCGGAAGGCCTCGCGCGCGGGCGGCAGGCCGAGCAGCGATTCGCAGGCCTCGCGCATCTCGGCGGGGCAGGGCAGGTACTTGGCGGTCTCCGCAACCCGCTTGGCCGCCTGCACGATCACCTCCGGCGAGAAGTCTCCCAGCCACTCCATCCAGCGCCGCCGGGCAAGTGTCAGAACCGCCTCGTCCTCGAAGGCCTTGTTGTACTGGTTGGGCCAGGCGAGCTGGAACTCGGCGAACATCAGGTTGACCGCATCGCCCCGGTCCGGCGCCGCGGCGCCGTTGCCGCTCCTGTCGTCCGGCCCCGCCGGGACGGGGGAGCTACTCGACGATCCAACTGCGGTCGGTGAACTCGGCGATTTTCCTTTTGACGGCTTCCTCATTGGATTCCCCGTTGTCGTTCGACTTGTTCCGTTCGTTTTTCCAATCATCCATGACCCACCGCGTGAAGGCGTGATTCCACGCCCGCTTGCGCTGCCTGGTCTCGTGGAAGTAGTTCCTGAACGCGGACACCCTGCCGCGGATGAAATGTCCGGGAACGCCTTTGCTTTCGAGATCCTCGACGGTCTCCCCGCCGGGCTCCCAGTTCTCGGGGAGGGGCCGCGTGGCCCGCTCCTTCTCCCACTCGCCGCGCATCCGTTCGACGAACAGCCCGTCCCAGTCCGTGCGCCGGTCGCCGCGCGCGCGCCAGTAGATCCTGAACATGGGCAACTGGGCCGCGACGAACGCGACGCTGACGCCGTCCTCATTGAGCATGCCGACCGCGTCCGGGGCGGGCTCCCAGTCCAGGGACATGGGCGAGGCCGCCTCGAGGGCGCCGCGGCGGGTCTCCTCCTCCCGCCACCGTTTCCGCGCGTAGTCGAAGAATTCGCTGGACGCATCGCGCGGGGACGGCGAGGTCGGGGCGCGTTCGCTCCGGCGCAGGTTGAACGGCCGCGCCTGCTCGCGCACGAAGTCCTCCGGAATGCCGTGCTCGCGCACGCACAGCCGGACCAGCTCCTCGTCCGGCTCCCATCGCTCCTCCGGCGGCGCGGCCGCCGGCCGGGGCGCCTCCCCGTCCGCCGGGGGGCTCAGCTCGGCGATGGCGATCAGCGGGGCGGCGTTCCGGCCGCCGGGCGTGACGTCGATCATGCCCTTGGCCGCGAGGCTGTCTTGGATCCGCCGGATGTCCTCCGGCCGCCAGAAGGGCAGGGCCGCGTGAAGATCTTCGGGCCCCGCCCGGACCCCGGACGGGTTCCGCCCGCCGCCGGGGGAGAGCCCGGGATGCCGGCACAGGCCGGCCAGAAACTGCAGCAGTATGGCCTCTTCCAGTCCGACCGTCTCCGCCAGCGTCGGGGAAAAGGTGAGCAACGGTTCTGGAACAAGCGAAGTGGACACTGGCCGACGGCTTGGACCTGACGGAAACGGGATGCGAAACGCCGGGCCATCCTAGCACGGGGGGACGGGAGGACGCACTTTTTTCCGCCCGCTTGTCCGCCCGCTTCGCGGCGGGGAAGCGGCGCCGTCCGGTTTCGAGCGAACGGAACCGTCCGCCCGGCCAAGGCCCGGCGCGCCCCGCCGGCGCGTTACAATCGAGGCATGGACGCCATCCGGGAGTTCGCCGTGCGGGAGGCCCTGCCGCCCGCCTGGGCCGACGACGCGGAGCGTTTTTTCCTGCCGCTGGCCGGGGAACTGAAGGCCCTGCGCGCCGGCCGCGCCGGGCCGCCGCTGGTCGGCGTCACCGGCGCCCAGGGCACGGGCAAGTCGACGCTGGCGCGGCTGCTGACGCGCCTGCTGGCGGACCAGGGGGCGCGCGCGGCGAGCCTGTCCCTCGACGACTTCTACCTGTCCCGGGCCGCGCGCCGGGCCAGGGCGGAGGCGCTGCATCCGCTGTTCGCCACCCGGGGCGTACCGGGCACCCACGACACGGCGCTGCTGCGCGCGACCCTGGCGGCGTTGCGCCGCGCGGACGGCCCGCGGGGCGCGCCGCTGCCGCGGTTCGACAAGGCGGCGGACGAGCCGGCGCCGCGGGACGCATGGCCCCGGGCCGAAGAGCCGCCCGCCCTGGTGTTGCTGGAGGGCTGGTTCGTCGGCGCCGCGCCGCAGGACGAGGAGCGGCTCGCGGAGCCGGTCAACGGCTTGGAGGCCGAGGAGGATCCCGACGGCCGCTGGCGCCGGCGGGTGAACCGGTTCCTGGCCCGGGACTACGCGCCGGCGTTCGAGGCGCTGGACCGGCTGATCGTGCTGCAGGCGCCGTCCTTCGAGCAGGCGTTCGGCTGGCGCGCCCTGCAGGAGCGGAAGCTGCGCGCGAGCGCGCCGGAGGGGGCGGCGGGGCTGATGGACGAGGCGCGGATCGAGCGCTTCGTCCGCCACTTCGAGCGGCTGACGCGGCACTGCCTGGCCACCCTGCCGGCGCGGGCCGATATCGTGTTCGAGCTGGACCCGTCGCACCGCGTCAAGTCGCGGACGGACCGGCGGCGCGCCCCCCGAGGACGTCGGTGAGCCAGGCGCCGATGTCCGCGATCTCCCGCGGGCAGACCGTGTGCTCCATGGGGTAGCTGCGGTACTCCGGCTCGAGTCCGAGCCCGCGGACCGCCTCGGCGGCCTGGCGGCCCAGCGTCTCCGGCACCAGCGGGTCCGCATCGCCGTGGCAGATCATGACCGGCAGCGCGCGCTGCGCCGGGCTGAAGCGGATGCTGTCCGCCGTGGGGAAGTAGGCGGACAGCGCCAGCAGGCCCGCCAGCGGCCGGGGCCAGGCGAGGGCGGCCTCGTAGGCCACGGCGCCGCCTTGGGAAAACCCGGCGACGACGATGCGCGCGCCGTCCACGCCCCGCTCCACCTCCCGGTCGATCAGGGCGCCCACCTTCGCCGCCGAGCGGCGCAGGCCCTCCCGGTCCGCCCGGGCGTCCTCGTCCAGTCCCCGGATGTCGTACCAGGCCGGCATGGCCATGCCGTTGTTGATGGTGACGGGCATGACGGGCGCGTGGGGGAAGACGAAGCGCGCCCTGAGATGGCCGGGCAGGTTCAACTGCGGGACGATAGGCGCGAAGTCGTTGCCGTCCGCGCCGAGGCCGTGCAGCCAGATGACGGCGGCATCGACCCGCCCGTCGGGGGACAGCACCGTCTCGACGGCGGGCAGGTGCGTCATGGACCGTCTCCCGGTTCCGGGCGCCTCTTATAGCAGTCTGTCCGGGGCGGTACAAGGACGACCGCAAGGTGTGTCCGCAAGACGCGCCGTCCCTTCGCGTCGGCGGGGCTTTCGGCGGCTGGCCGGACAGTTCTACTGCTCAACCCGGATGGTTCCCCGCCACACCCGCGGATCGCCACACCGCGGATCACCGTTTTTGCGCCCGTCCGCCCCCTGTTCTACCATGGGCCGATGGTCGGAACGCATCCGCAACCGTCTCCGCGGCGGCATCTCGCGCCGCTGGCGGCGGCGTTGCTCGCCGGCGCCGCCGGCGCCGCGTTCCCCGCCGCCCCGCCCGCGCTGGCCGGATCTTGGGAGGGGACGCTGGCCCTCGGGCGGGAGAGCGTCCGTGTGGCCTTCACCTTCGGCGAGCGGGACGGGCGCGTCACCGCCGCCCTGACCAGCCGCGGCCTGGGGGTGTACGGCCTGCCGGCCGAGTCGGTGCGCCTCGAGGGGATGCGTCTGGTCGTGCTCGCGCCCCGGTTGGACATCGAGTTCGCCGGAACCCTGCGGCTGGACGGTTCGGGGTCGAAGGTGGTCCGGATCGACGGGAACTGGTTCCAGCACAGCGAGATGGTGCCGGTGGCGCTGTCGCCGGTGGACGGCCCGAGCTTCTGATGGAGTCGCCGACGGGGCGGGAGCGCCCGCCCGGGAGCCTTGCCGTGAACCTTCGCGCCGGACCCGTCCGCCGCGCGGCCCGCGCCGCCTGCCTGCTCGCCGCGGCCCTGGCGCCGCCCGCCGCCGCCACCACGGTGCAGGGCATGGACATCGACCGGATCGCCGCCGATGCGGAGTTCATCTTCGAGGGCGAGGTGATCGGGAGCAGGTCGTACCGGGATCTGCGCGGCGGCGCGATCAGGACCGCGGTCACCTTCGCGGTCGCCGACGTCGTCAAGGGGGACTACGGCGCCGGTTCGTTGGAGCTCCGCTTCACCGGCGGCGAGGCGGAGGGCCGGGCGATGCGGGTGGAGGGCCTTGCGATCCCCGTCCCCGGCGAGCGGGGGATCTACTTCGTCGAGTCCCTCTCCCGCGACCTGGTCAATCCGCTGCTGGGCTGGTCCCAAGGCCACTTCATCATCGTCGAGGACGATGCGGGCGCGCGCCGCGTGCACACCGCCGGCCGGACGCCGGTCGCCGACGTGCGGGCGTCGTCCGCCGTTCCGCCCGCGATCAAAAGGCCCCTGGAGCTCGGGGACGGCGCCGCGGCGGTGGCGGCGGGGGTGATGGCCGCCGCCCTGTCCGCCCCGGCGCTGACGGCGGACGAGTTCAAGGCGCGCATCCGCGCCATGCTGGAGGACTGAAGGCCGGCGGCGCGCTCAGACCGCCTGCGGACGGCGCCGGAGGGACCGCAACCGTTCGGCGGCGGCGGCGGCGATGCCCTCGCCGTCCAGCCCCGCGCCGGCCAGCATGTCCGGCGCCCGGCCGTGCTCGAGGAAGCGGTCCGGCAACCCCAGGTTGAGGATCGGGACGCTCCAGCCGCGGCGCAGCAGGGCCTCGTTCACCGCCGAGCCCGCCCCGCCCGCCACCGCGTTCTCCTCGACGGTGACGACCAGCCGGTGGGAGGCGGCCAGCTCCCCGATCAGCTCCTCGTCGAGCGGCTTGACGAAGCGCATGTCGGCGACGGTGGCGTCCAGCCCGGCGGCGGCGGCGAGCGCCGGGGCCGTCATGCTGCCGAAGGCGAGGACGGCGATCTCGCGGCCGCGGCGGCGCACCACCCCCCGGCCGACCGGCACCGTCTCGAGGCTCCGCCCGGCCGCCGCGCCGGGGCCCTTGCCGCGCGGATAGCGGACCGCGGCGGGGCCGTCGTGCCGGTAGCCGGTGGACAGCAGCTTGCGGGCCTCGCTCTCGTCGCTCGGCGCCATGACGAGCAGGTTGGGCACGCAACGCAGGTAGCTCAGGTCGAAGCTGCCCGCGTGGGTCGGCCCGTCCTCGCCCACCAGCCCGGCCCGGTCGATGGCGAACAGCACGTTCAGCCCCTGCAGGGCGATGTCGTGGATCAGCTGGTCGTACGCCCGCTGCAGGAAGGTCGAGTAGATCGCCACCACCGGCCTGGCGCCCTCGCAGGCCATGCCGGCGGCGAAGGTGAGGGCGTGCTGCTCGGCGATGGCCACGTCGTGGAACCGCTCCGGGAAGCGCCGGGCGAACTCCGTCATGCCGGAGCCCTCGCCCATGGCCGGCGTGATGCCGACCGCCCGCTCGTCCGCTTCGGCCATGTCGCAGAGCCAGTCGCCGAACACCTTCGAATAGGTGGGGCCGGACGGCGGCGCCTCGCCTCCCCCGCCGGGCTTCGCCTTCGCCGGCTCCAGCTTGCCCAGGGCGTGCATGCCGAACGGATCCTCCTCCGAGGGGGCGTAGCCCTTGCCCTTGCGGGTGACGACGTGCAGCAGCTGCGGGCCCTCCAGCTTGCGGATGTTGCACAGGATGTCCACCAGCCCCGGCGCGTCGTGGCCGTCGATCAGGCCGATGTAGTTGAAGCCGAGCTCCTCGAACAGGGTGCCGGGCGACACCATGCCCTTCATGTACTCCTCCGCCCGGTCCGCCGCCTTGAAGGCGGGCGGGATGCCGGACAGGATGCGCTTGCCGCCGGCGCGGATGAAGTTGTAGGGCCGGCTCGCCCAGATGCGGGCGAAGTAGCTGGACAGGCCGCCGACGTTGCGGGAGATCGACATGTTGTTGTCGTTGAGGATGACCAGGATGCCGCCCTTCAGTTCCCCGGCGTGGTTGAGGGCCTCGAAGGCCATGCCGGCGGTCATGGCGCCGTCGCCGATCACGGCGATGCTGCGGCGGTCGCGGCCCAGCATGGCGCCGGCGGACGCCATGCCCAGCGCGGCGCTGATCGAGGTGCTGGAGTGGCCGACGCCGAAGCGGTCGTGCGGGCTCTCGGCGCGCCGGGGGAAGGGCGCCAGGCCGCCCGCCTGGCGCATGGTCAGCATCCGCTCGCGCCGTCCGGTCAGGATCTTGTGCGGATAGGCCTGATGCCCGACGTCCCACACCAGGCGGTCGGCGGGGGTGTCGAACGCGTAGTGCAGGGCGATGGTGAGCTCGACCACCCCGAGTCCCGCGCCGAAGTGCCCGCCGGTCTGGCCGACCGAATACAGCAGGAACAGCCGCAACTCCTCGGCCAGCCGCGGCAGCTGCCCCACCTCGAGCCGCCGCAGATCCTCCGGTCCGTCGATGGCGTCCAGCAGGGGCGTGTCGGGGCGGGCGCCGGGTATCTCGTCAAGCATGGGCCTGGTTCAGTCCCCGATGTGGCGGGCCATGTCGCGCAACGGGCCGGCGCCGTCGGAAAAGCCCTCCAGCGCGGCCAGCGCGGCGTCGACCAACCCGCGGACCTCGGCCCGGGCGCCGTCCGCGCCCAGCCGCGACATGTACGTGGTCTTGCCCCGCTCCCGGTCCGAGCCCGCGGGCCTGCCCAGCGAGCCAGTATCGTCCTTTTCGTCGAGGATGTCATCCCGGATCTGGTAGGCCAGGCCGATGCTGTCGCCGTACTCCCCCAGGCGGGCCCGCCGCGCCGCGGACAGGCCGGGATGGCTCAGGGCGCCCAGCTCGACGCTGGCCCGGATCAGGGCGCCGGTCTTCAGGCGGTGCCGGACCGCCAGCTGCCCGGCGGCGACGGCCCGACCGGACTCCGCGCAGTCCAGGCTCTGTCCCGCCACCATGCCAGCGGCGCCGGTGGCGCGCAGCAGCACGGCGAGCATCTCCAGCCGCCGCGCCGGGTCGGCCGGACCCGGCGCGCACAGCGCCTCCAGGGCCAGCGACTGCAGGGCGTCGCCCGCCAGGATCGCGGTGGCCTCGTCGAAGGCCCGGTGCACGCTGGGCCGGCCGCGGCGCAGGTCGTCGTCGTCCATGGCGGGCAGGTCGTCGTGGACCAGCGAGTAGCAGTGCATGAGCTCCACCGCGCAGGCGGCATCGTCCGCCGCCGCCAGCGTCCCGCCCGCCGCCAGGGCCCCGCCGTACGCCAGCGCGGGGCGCAGACGCTTGCCGCCGCCGAGGCAGGCGTAGGCCATCGCCTCCTCAAGGCGCGCCGAGGGCGAGCGGACGCGCAGGCGGCGGCGCAGGCCGCGCTCCACCCGCCGCCGGCACCGGGCCAGGAACGCCGCCGCCGCGCCGGCGTCGGAGCGTCCGGCCACCTCAGGCGTCGCCCGGATCCAGGCTCTCCATCTCGAGCTTCTCGGTCCGGCCGTCCTCGCCGATCAGCACCTGGACCTTCTGCTCGGCCGCCTTCAGGGCCTCCTGGCACCGGCGGGTCAGCCGGACGCCCTTCTCGAAGGCCTTGAGCGAGTCCTCCAGGCTGAGCTCGCCCTCCTCCATGGAGCTGACCAGCTGCTCCAGTTCCGCCATCGCCGCCTCGAAGTCGAAGCCGTCGTCGTCGCCGTTCTCGCTCATGTCGTGGTTCCTTGAGTGATATGGGGGTGCCGCCGCCGGATTATACGCCAGCCGCCGCGCCGCACCCACCGCGGTTTGTCGTCGCGCCGTCGCGCCGCGCCGTACGCGCCGCGCCGCGGTCTGGCCCCCCGTTCCGACCTCGCCTACAATGCCCGCCGTTCGAGCGTTCCCGGGATCCGCCATGCCCCCTGTGCTGCGCCGCGCGGGCCTCGCCCTGCTGCTTCTGTCGCCGGCCGGCTGCGCGCCGCTCGAGGCGCCGGCCGCGGGCCCGCGCGTCCTCGAGGGAATCGGTCCCGTCAGGGTTCTCGAGGGCGTCGAGTACGTGGAGGTGAACGGCCCCGGGTCCGGGGCTCCGCCCCGCCCGTTGCTGGTGTTCGTCCACGGCACCCCCGGCTCCCTGTCGGCCTTCCGGAGCTACCTGAGCGACCCGCCGCTGCGCGAGCGCTTCCACATGATCGCCGTCACCCGCCCCGGCTGGGCGGGGGGCGGGACCGAGCCCCTGCTGGAGCGCCAGGCGCGGGCGCTCGTGCCCTTCCTGCGCCGCGACCGGACCGGCCAGGGCGCGATCCTGATGGGCCATTCCTACGGCGGCCCGGTCATCGCCCGGGCCGCCATGGACCACCCGGAGCTGGTGGCCGGCCTGGCGTTCGTGGCCAGCACCGGCGATCCGGCGCTCAGCGGCCCGCGCTGGTACAACCGGATGGCGGCGGCGGCGCCCCGCTTCCTGCTCGGGGACGGCCTGGCGGCCGCGAACGTCGAGATCATGGCCGTCCGGCCCCAGCTGGAGGCGATGCTGCCGCGCTGGCGGGATCTGACCGTGCCCGCGCTGGTGATCCAGGGCGGCGGGGACCGCCTGGTGCACCCGGGCAACGCGGCCTTCATCGAGGAGGCGCTGTCCGGCGCGCCGGTCACGACCCTGCGGCTCCCGGGAAAGGGGCACTTCATCCTGTGGCGGGAGGCGGAGCTGATCCGCGACGCGCTGATCCGGACTTTCGCGCCGCCGCAGGGGCTATAATCGCGGGTCCGGGCCGGCCGCGCCGGCCGACATGAGGGGAGAGACGGCATGGAATGGGTGGCGATCGCGATCGTGCTGGCGTTGCTCCAGTACAGCTGGTTCGGCATCGAGGTCGGACGCGCCCGGGCGAGGCACGGCTGCCCGGCGCCGGGGATGGTCGGCCACGAGGTGTTCGAGCGCCATGTCCGGGTCCACGAAAACACGCTCGAGCAGCTGGCGGTGCTGATCCCGGCCATCCTGCTGTTCGCCCACTACGTCAGCGCCCCGGCGGCGGCGGCGCTGGGCCTGGTGTTCGTCGCGGGCCGCTTCGTCTACCGGGTCGGCTACGTCAGGGATCCCGGCAAGCGCGGCGCCGGCTTCATGATCGGCTGGCTGGCGACGGCGGCGTTGCTGTTCGGCGGCCTGGCCGGCGCCGTCGGCCGGTTGCTTTAGGGAACCTCCGATCAAGTCCCTTCAACACCTCGCGGGATGCCGTTTTACGGGGGGGTTCCGCTCGTCATGGTTGACACTTCGGCACATGATCGGAGGTTCCCAATATACGACCCTTCCGGCTGCGGCCGGATGTCGCCGCTTTTTCGGATCTGGTCGGCGGCCGGGGCGGCCGCGGAGCCCGCGCTCGTGAGGATCCGGTCGGACGACATCCGACCTCGTTGCGGCTCACGGCATTCTGGAAAGATCGTCCAGTATGCCTCTGCACAGTCTCAGCGCTTTTCGAGCTTCCCGAACAGACATCCTTGATTTAAGGTTGTAGTCCGCTTTATTTTTTGTTTCTTCGGGGTTGCCAACCGGCTCCCTATCCTCGCTCCCTGCGGTCCTTTTCGCGCGCAATGCTCGCATGCTGATTTTGTGTGTGCTCCCCGTCCTTGGCGGCAATCCCAGCATTGTCGTACGCTTCCAAAAGCGCACTGTACTATGCTTTCCTATTATTGTTTTCACAAGCGCTTCGAGAAAAGCTGTTGCGCTGGGAAAATTTGATTCATCCAGAGCCGACAACAGCCAAACTGCAACCTCATAAAACAAGCGCCTTCCATTGCTTGTCGTCAATCGTCAGATTGATAACGCGATGCTTTCATGGCCGAACAGCTTTCGAGGATAGAAGAACGTATCCAAAACATCACCTTGGATTTCCAACATCTCATCCAAGTCCTCGGTGAGAAATTCAGGCGTGACCACAAGAGCGTCGCATCCGTGGTGATCGTCCACGAAAGGCTCGATATGGCTTTTTGTCACGCCGTGCTTTTCCTTAAGAAAAGCCGCCAGATCCTTCAGAACCCGCACCATAGCCGGCTTTCTCGAAAGAAAATCCTTGATTTGGGCCCTTTCAACGTCAACATACGAGTAGGCGGATCCTAGGTCTAACGCATCCGATCCATCACGTCCCGGTTGCCGGCAATCAACGCGCGACCAATTTTTTCGGCGACCGTTTGAGGGCTGGCGCCAGGCGCCGGCATGACGACGCTCGCTCATCAAGCTTCCTGATCCGCCTTCCGCTCGGCGTCCGCATCCCCATCAGCGTCCGCCTTCTCTTCGCCGTCCGCGTCCCCTTCAGCGTCCGGCTTTCCTTCGACGCCCGGTTTCCGTGCGGGTTCCGGTTCCGCCGCGTCGCGCATCTCGCGCTCGCGCACGATGGAGGCCAGCGCGCGGAAGTCGGCCTTGCCGCTCCCCATGTAGGGGAACTCCTCCACCACCGCGAACAGCTTGGGCAGCGCGATGTTGGGCAGCGCGGCGCCCAGGCGCTCCATCACCTGCTGCCGGTCGATCTCCCGGGTGGTGACGGCGACGATCCGCGAGCCGCGCCGGGCATCCGGCAGCTCCACCGCGCAACAGTCCACGTCCTCCGGGGTGGCCGCGTTCAGGGCCTCCTCCACCGCCACCAGCGAGACCATCTCGCCGCCGATCTTCACGAAGCGCTTGAGCCGGCCCTTGTGCCACAGGTAGCCGTCGGCGTCCATGCAGCCGAGGTCGCCGGTGTCGTACCAGCCGGACTTGATCCGCAGGGAGGTCTCCTCGACGTCGTTGAGGTAGCCCTGCATCACCCCGTCGCCCTTGACCATGATCTTGCCCACCTCGCCGGGTCCGCAGGGCCGTCCGGTCTCGTAGTCCTCGATCCGCACCTCGGTGCCGGGAATCGGCACTCCGATGCTGCCGGGCCGGTTGCCGCCCTTGGGGTTGACCGAGATGACCGGCGAGGTCTCGGTCGCGCCGTAGCCCTCGATGATCTCGATGCCGTGCATGGAGCGGTACAGCTCGCGCAGGCTGTCCGGGCACTTGTCGGCGCCCGCCACGGCCATCTCCACGCTGCTGAAGTCCCCCGGCTTCGACTTCCGGGCGTAGCCCTCCAGAAAGAACGGCGTGCCCACCAGCAGCTGCGGCCTGTCCTTCTTGATGATGCGGGCGATGGTCTTGAAGTCCAGCGGGTTGGCGTGGGTGATGGCGGTCAGCCCGAGGTACACCGGCGCCCACAGGTTGACGGTGATGCCGAACACGTGGAAGTAGGGCAGCACCGCCAGCAGGCTTTGCATGCCGTGCAGCTCCATCATGTCGCAGAAGGCGCCGATGTTGGACAGGATGTTGCGGTGGCTCAGCTGGACGGCCTTCGGCTCCTTCTCGCTGCCGCTGGTGAACAGGATCACCGCCGGCCGCTGCGGATCCCGGGGGCCGCACAGCCGCTTGAGCGCGCCGGCCGGCAGGCGGGACTTGAGGAAGGCCAGCGCCTTCTCGGCCGCGCCGGCCGCGGCCGACACGTCCTCCATGAACACCATGTCCGGCAACGGCTCGCAGCCGATCCGCTCCAGCAGGGCCCGGGCGGTGACGATGACCCTGAAATCGCACCGCTTCCGCGCCATGGCGCAGTTCTTGGCCGCCCCGGTGGAGTAGTTGATCATCACCGGCGTCAGGCCGCCCATGACGGCGCCCATGACGGCCGCCGCTCCGGCCGACGAGGTCGGCAGCATGATGCCGATGCGGCCGCGCTCGAGCCGGCGGAAGCGGCGGGCGAGGAGCAACGCGCCGAGCAGGAGCAGGCGGTAGCTCAGGTCGCGGCCCGTGCCGCGGTCCAGGATCGCGGTCCTGTCGGGATGCCGGCGGGCGGCGTCGATCAGGCGGTGGTGCAGCATGGGGACAGTCTACCGCAAGGGCGAGTCCCTTGGAACCGAACGGGCCGGCTGTTACAATTCGTCCCAAGGCGGCGGCGCGGACGGCGGGCGATGGCGACAGGCGCGGGAGGCGGTGCGGCCCGGTGGGCGGTGTGCGCCGCGCTGGCGGCGGCGGCCGCGGCGTCCCCGGCGCGGCAGGCGGAGGACCGGAGCTTCCGCCGCCACCCGGCCGCCGGCGCCGTGCACATGCTGGAGCCGGCCGACACCAACGGCAACGTGGGCGTGATGGCCGGTCCCGACGGCGTGTTGTTGGTCGACTCCCACTTCCGCGCCTCCGCCGCGTCCCTCATGGCGGAGGTGGCGAAGATCAGCGACCGTGAGATCCGCTTCCTCGTCAACACCCACGTCCATCCCGACCACATCGGCGGCAACGCCCCGCTGGCCGACCGCGGCGTCGTCATCGTGGCGCACGAGACGGTCCGGCTCGCCATGCTGTCGCGGATCCGCATTCCGCGCCGCGGCGGCGTTTACTTCCCGGCTCCGCCGGCGGAGGCCCGGCCGGCCATCACCTACACCGATGCGATCAGCATCCACCTCAACGGGGAGGAAGTCAGGGTGCTCCGCGCGCCGCCCGCCCACACCGGCGGCGACAGCTTCGTGCACTTCACCGGCTCGGACGTGCTGCACCTGGGGGACGTGTTCCGCACCAACATGTACCCGATCGTCGACCGGAGCAACGGCGGCAGCTTCCTGGGCATGATCGAGGCCATGCGCCTCGCCATCGGGCTCGCCGGACCGGACACCCGGGTGATCCCGGGGCACGGCCGGGCCGTCAGCGACCGCGCCGGCATGGAGGAGTACCTCGCCCTGTTGCTCGCGCTGCGCGACCGGGTGCGGGCGCTGATCGACCGCGGGCTCACTCTGGAGCAGGCGCTGGCCGAGCGGCCGACCCGGGACTTGGACGCGCGCTGGGGCGGCGTGCCCAGCTGGACGGCGGCGGACCTGCTGACGGTCGTCTACGAGGAGCTGGCCGCGTCATGAAGCGCGCCGGCGGCTGCCACTGCGGCGCGGTGCGCTTCGAGGTCGAGGCGCCGGAGCCGGTGGAGGCGGAGCGTTGCAACTGCTCGATCTGCCTCAAGTCGGGCTACCTGCACCTGATCGTGCCGCGGGCGCGGTTCCGGCTGCTGACGGACCGGCGCTCGCTCGCCACCTACACCTTCAACACCGGCGTGGCGCGGCACTACTTCTGCCGCACCTGCGGCGTCAAGCCCTTCTACATCCCCCGGTCCAACCCGGACGGCTGGGACGTCAACGTCAACTGCCTCGACGAGCCCCCGGCCGAGCTGCGCGTCGTCGAGTTCGACGGGCGCGACTGGGAGCGGCACGCCCACAAGCTGGCCCACAAGTCACGGCCTCCTCCCGATTCCGGCGCCAAGGCGTGACCTTCCTCGCCCTGCACAGGCACGTCAACACCTTCTGGCTGGTGCTGGTGGCGCTCAGCCTCGGCCTGCTGCTGGTGTTTCCGGACTGGCTGAGCCGGGAACGGCTGGCCGGCTTCCTGGACGGGCTGGGCGCGACGGCCCTGCTGGCGTACGCCGCGCTGTCCCTGTCGCGGGGCCTGCTGCTGATCCCCTGCACGCCCTTCGTGCTCGCCGGCGGCGTGGCCTTCCCCCAGTGGCCCTGGCTGGTCCTGCTGATCTCCTTCGCCGGCATCGTGACCGGCGCCTTCGTGGTCTACAGCTTCCCGTCCATCGGGAACTACCACGAGTTCCTGGAGCGGAACTTTCCGGAGCCGGTCGCGTCCATGAAGCGGCGGCTGCACGGCCCCTGGGCCCCCTGGATCGTCATGGGCTGGTCCTTCACGCCGTTCGTGCCGACGGACCTGATCTGCTACGCGGCCGGGGTGACGAGGATGCCGTTCAAGAAGATGGTGACGGCGCTGCTGATCGGCGAGGCGCCGCTGGTGACCGTGTACGTGCTGGTCGGCTCGGAGGTGGGATTTTGGCTGCGGGGGTGAGAGGG
>CAYSVD010000193.1:0-1893 GCA_964434395.1 uncultured Pseudohongiella sp. | reverse complement strand
GGTGGCGGCGATGATGGTTCCAGCGGCGGAGGCACGGGCGGTGACGGAACGGGCGGCGGTTCCGGTGACGGAACGGGCGGCGGTTCCGGTGACGGAACGGGCGGCGGTTCCACCGGCGGCGGCACGGGCGGCGGCGGTCAGACGCCCGGCGGCGACGGCGGGAGCACCATTGTCGGCGGCTCTGGCGGGGGTGGTACCGGCGGCGGTTCCAGCGGCGGGGGCACGGGCGGCGGCAATGGCCAGACGCTGGCCGCTCCATCCAGCCGCGATTCGACGGACGACCAAGGCCGGGTGGCGCTGACCGAATTCGACGAGGACGGGGACGGCACGTACGAACGGGCCGAGGCCTACATCTGGAACGCCGTCGGCAGGATCCGCACCGATTTCTACGACGATTGGGACGACGGCCTCGGCGTCTCCGACCTAGCCACACTGGACAAGGACCGCTCCGCGCATTTCATGCAGGACTACGACGGCGACGGGACCGAGGACGACGGCAAGACCGAGACTTTCGATGCCGACGGGAACGCCGCGCGGGTCGAGTACGACTACGATTTGGACGATGACGCGGACATCGTCTACCGGTACGCCTGGACGGACGGGAAGATCGTCGCGCTGGACGCGGGCGGGTCGACCCGGGGCGTGAAACTGGACGGCGAGATCGCCGGTGTCACCGGCATGCTGACGGTCGACGCGACCGCCTTCGGCGACTCCGTCCGGAACGCGGAGATCGCGGGCGGCTCCAGGGGCGAGGGAACCCTCGGAACCGGCCAGACCTTCAACCTGGGCGACGGCGCGGACACCTTCACCATCCGCAGTACGGCGATCGCGTATGATCAATTCGACGACGAGGGCATACAGACGCACTCCGCCCCGCGACTGAAAATCGACGCTGGCGACGGCGAGGACACGGTCATCGCGCCGGTCGACGTGTGGGGCGCCATCGCGGCGGGGGGCGGCAAAGGCGACGACACATTCAAGATCATCGACGGAAATGCCGGCGACTCCTCATACGCCAAAGACGGGCATTTCATCCGCTTCGACGGCGGTCCGGGGGACGACACGCTGCTCGTCGACGGAGACGCCGGGGGCGGAACCCTTCGGCCAACGATTCGCATCGCAGGCATTGAGAACATTCATTTGACGCTTGACGACACGGGCGCGAACGGCGGTCTGGCGATGAGACTGTTGGTGGCCAGCGGCTTCAGCGACAGAGCGAGGGTGACGAGCGATTCGGCCGCCACCCTGACGGCGGAGGATCTCGAAATCACGTTCGCCCTAGGTCCCGACGCGGCCAGCGGCGCGGTGTATGTCGACAATCTCTGGTTCGGCGCGTCCGGCGCCGCCCGTCCTCGCATCAATGTGGCGGGCGGTCCGGGAGACGATACCCTGACCGGCGGCCCTGGCCCCACTTCCTTCATATTCGATACCGGCTCCAGCGGAACCGCCGGCGGCAACGACACCGTCATGAGCTACAATGCGGGCGAAGGCGACAACATCAGGATCGTCAAGCACTACGCTGGGACGCTCTACGGCGAGTCGGTGGTGGTGGAGACGGACGGAGCCGACACCCTCATCACCTACACCTTGTTCCCCGGCTTGATCGAACACACCGTCAGGGTGGTTGGCGTGGCGACTGGGGTGGCGGTCATGGTTCTGGATGGCGCCCTAGGCCAGTCCGAGGTCGCCTACACCGCGTAGTCCGCGCGGCCCCGATCCCGGACCGGCGCGGGCGGCGGGGGAGTGGCGCAGGAGAAGCGCGCGGAATCGCGGCATGCCGGGGCGGCGGGGGCGGCCGACGGCGGGCACGCCGACGCCGTGGAGGCGCAGCGGGCGAAGGTCCGCGACCCCGGCCTGACGCCGTCCGGACGCATGCTGGCCGACATGCGGAAG
>CAYSVD010000192.1:0-13703 GCA_964434395.1 uncultured Pseudohongiella sp. | reverse complement strand
CCCCGGTGTTGCCGGTGTAGGCGGCCGAGTCCCCGCCCCAGGACTCGTGGCCGTACTCCCCCGGCCCCGGCACGGTGCGGAACGTCCACAGCAGCTCGCCGGTGCGCGCGTCGAAGCCGCGCACGAAGCCCTTGACGTTGGACCGGCTCCGCGCGTTGCCGCCGGTGCGGTGCGCGGCCCCGACGATCACCACGCCGCCGGCGACGGCCGGGGTCGCGTGCAGGCCGATGTCCGCGCTCGCCGGGTCCAGCTCCTGGTCCAGCCGGGCCTTGAGGTCCACCACCCCGTCCCGGCCGAACTCCGCCGCCGGCCGCCCGTCGGCGGCGTCCAGCGCCACCAGGCGGTAGCCGGGGGTGACGTAGAAGATCCGCGGACCGCGCTCTCCGTCGCCCGGCCAGTGGGCCAGCCCCCGCCCGGACAGCCGCCGGGGCGCGGCGCGGCCCCGCTCCCCCTCGTCCAGCCGGTGCATCCACAGCAACTCGCCGGTGCCGGCGTCCAGCGCCACCGCCGCCCGGCGCGAGCCGGCCGTGGCGTACACCCTGCCGCCCACCATCAGCGGGGTGGCCTGGTACCGGTACTCCGGCGCGGGGCCGAAGTTGTCGGTGCGGAAACGCCAGACCACATCCAAGGAGGAGAAGTTGTCCGCGTCGATCCGCGCCAACGGCGAGTAGCGGGTGTGGCCCAGGTCCCCGCCGTAGGAGGGCCACTCCCCGTCCGGCGCGCCCTGCTGGGCGCGGGCGCCGCCGGACAGCAGCAGGACGATGAGGCAGGCGGCGCGGCGCATGGCGGAGCTTCCGGACAGCGGACGCCGATGGTACCCGGTTTCCAGACGCTCCGGGAAACCGCGCGGCCCGGCCGGCCGGGGTCCGAGGACGGGCGACCTTCCCGTCCCGCGGGCGACCGGGCGGGCGACACAGACAACCTTGCGGTCGATAAAGGCCCGATCGCGACACCCGGCCAGTTCAGTCGGCCAGTTCAGTATCGGCCAGTTCAGTTATCGGCCAGTTCAGGCCAGTTCACAGGCCAGTTCAGTATAGTATTTGACATTCGTCAGCTCCGCGGAGTAGAATGGAAGCGAATCGGCGGCGGCGCCGGCGGAGAACGGTGAAGGAGCGCAATCATGGGCGGAATTCTGGACACCGGGGACATGTGGATCTTGGCGCTGGTTTTCGCGTTGGTCGGGGGGGTGACGGTCATCTGGTTGCGGGAGAAGCGTTTCGAGCGCGCCGAACGACGTGAGGATATGAAGGAGATGCGCGGGGAAATGAAGAAGATGCACGGGGAAATGAAGAAGATGCACGCCAAACTTGACGCGACGATCGCCTGTGTTGAAAAGTTGGACGGCGATGTGAAGAGACTGGACGCCAAGGTCGAGGCGCATCAGACCGCGACCATCAACCAATTCCGCGAGCTCAACAAGAAGGTGGGGAACCTTTTCGAGCGCATGGCGTCGACCGAGGGACTGGTCCAGGGTCTGCAGATCGCCTTGTCCCATCTGGGACTGGTCCGTCAGCAACCGTCGTCTCCGCCGTCCGAGCCGTCCGAGCCGTCCGAGCCGTCCTTGTCGCCCAAGCCTCCGGAGGGCGCGCGGCGAAGCGGCCGGGCAGGGCAGGAAGTCCGGCCTTAGCACCCCCTCCATCCGGTCCGCATCCCGCGCATGCGGCGGAACCGGCATCGGCGGGCGCGGCCGGAGACCGCCGGCTTCCCGGAGCGTCGTCGGACGGCGACGCGGACCGGGTTGAACATGCTGGGCCGGGGGTGGGGGCATCGCAGACTCCGACATGCGGACCTTGACGGACCTTGACGGGATTGACGGCGGCGACGGCACCGCCCATCATCCGGATGCCCGCATCGCCAAGATCGAAAAAACGCTGGAGACAATGATGGAAGGACTTGAAGAAACCGCCGGAAAACACGCCGCGGACGGAGAGGAACCGGAGACGCTGGCGCATTCCGGCAACGGCTCATCCCCCGGCGCGCCCGATCCCCGCCGCGATCCGTTGGCGGCCGCCGCCATCGAACTGAGAGCGGCCCGCAGGGAACGGAACGAGAAGGAGACGGCGCGGCTGGAGAAGCTGGTCATGGAAAGCCTGCCGAAGGCCCAAGCCGCATCCGAGTTGCTGAACGAGGCGGCGATCGCCGCTCAGCGAACGCTGGATTTCCAGAGCTCGGCCCGCTTCCTGGGCGCCCGCGCCATACTGGACCAGGCCCGGGCCCGCGACCGGGTGCGGCGGGCCCGCGACGAGGGCGCGGACGCCGAAAAGACCGACGGCGACCGGGCGGAGAAGAAAACCGCCGCCCGAAGAAAGGCCCCCGCCCGAAACCGCAAAAAGGCCCCGAGCGGCGGAACGCCCCCGGCGAAGCCGCCGAAACCGGCCGCGCGGAAAGCGCCCGCCAAAACCCGTGCCCGGCTCCCGCACGCCAACTTCCCCAGCCCCAAGCCGCCCGGCGGCAAAAAGCCGCACTGAAGGCGGACCGGCGCCCTGAAGCCGGACCGGCGGCGGAGCGTTCCTCCGTCCGTCCGGACCGGGGCCGCCGATCCTGCTCGGCCCCGACGGCATCGGCAAGAGCGCGGCGCTCCGAGCGGTCCACGCGCAGGCCCGGACCGCCGGCGCGGATGATGCGGCGCCGATCTCCGCCGGCGGCCTCATGCGGGACGACGAGGGCCGGCACCGGGCGACACCGGGCGGTCACGGGCGGTCACGGGCGGTCACGGCCTACCTCGGGGCGGGATTTTTCGGTACACTGCGCCGCCGCCGTCGCGTTGCCGACGGCTGACGCGCGCCGGCGGCTTCTCCGCGCCGAATCCGCCGCCCGGACGCCCGCGGCGCTCGGGCCGTCCGGCGGGCGGGCCGAGGCGGACATCCCAACCCGATTGTTTTCGAAGAGGTTTGCGTTATGGAAGAAATAGGAGCGGCTTTCAGCTCGCCGTTCACGATCGCTTTGTACGCCATGATCTTGTTGGTGTGCATCGGGCAGCTCGCGTTGCTGCTGAAGCTGCGCGCCGAGATCCGGCGGGAGATCAGGGAGATGCGCGCCGAGCTCAGCCGGATGATCGATGAGGTGCACAACGACGTGCGCAGCATGCGGGTGCACATCACCGGCGTGTACGGCCACGGCATGGACCGGCCGGACGAAAAGGATCCCGTGCACTGAGGCGGCGGAGCGGCGGCCCGGCGCGATCCCGCCAGGGAACCTCCGAACAGGCCCCTTCGGCATCCGATCGGGCGCCGTTTCACGGCGGCTTCCAGCCTTCGCCGTCGGCGTGTCGGCGCTCGATGAGAGGCCCCTGACCTGAGAAGTCCCTAAAACGTCCCCCGGACGTTGAGCACCACCTGCATCCCGCCCACCTTCTCGTGGCCGCGGGCGCTCAGGGGGAAGGCGAAGTCCAGATGGGCGATGCGCCCGGAGGCCGCCTTGTCGGAGGCCAGGCGCAGGCCGAAGCCCGCGTCCGCCAGCCAGGGCCGGGACGTCCCGTCCGCATCGTCCGGATCCCAGGCGCGCCCGACGTCCACGAACAGGGCGCCGCCCAGGCGGATCAGGTTCAGGATGTAGACGTCGGAGTACAGCCGCTGCTCCAGCGTCAGCAGCACGCTGCGGTCCCCGGTCTGGAAACGGTTGTCGTAGGCCCGGGCGCCGGACATCCCTCCCATCACCACCTGCCGCGCGGGGTTCAGGTTCCGGCTGTACGCCCCGCGCAGGCTGGCCGAGAAGGCCCGGCGCTCGCTCTGGCGGGCGAACCAGCGCATCCGGTAGCGCAGCAGCACGTCCTCCCACCCGCCCCCCTCGACGTCGAGCAGACCCTCCCACTCGAGGCCGTGCGTCCACCAGGAGTCGCCGGTGAAGCGCAGGGTGTCCCGGTACCGGCCGCCGAACACGACCCGGTCCGCGTCCGAGCCGAGCGCGCGGGCGGCGTAGCCCAGCTCGACGGTCAGGGCGCGGCCGACGTGCAGATCCTCGATGCGTTGGATCCGGTCCAGATTGTAGGCGGTCGCGTAGCGGTCCTCGACCGACTCGAAGCGCGCGAAGGGATGGGACAGCTCCCGATCCGCGGGCATCGGTGCGGGCGGCGGCAACTCCGGGCCGGGCCGGTAGCGGTCGATGCGGCGGCGGTAGCCCGCGCTCCAGCGCAGCGTCCGGCCGTCCTCCAGTCCCCTGGAGAAGCCGAACTCCAGCGACGTCTCCCGGATGTCGCGCTCGACCGCCGAGACCTCCTCGCTCTCGCGGTACTGCCTGTCCCGGCGCCTTTCCCGCGCCGCGTACAGGCGCCAGGCGCGGAGCGAGTCCAGCGAGAAGAACGGCAGGCCCAGGTCCAGCGAGCGGGTGCGGCCGTCGTCGCTGTCGGCCAGCTCCGCGCGTCCCCGCACCCGGCCGCCCAGCACGTTGCGGTCCTCGTACACCAGCCGGTCCGAATCCCGCTCCGTGTCGGAGCCGGTGACGAAGGCCAGCAACTTGCCGCGCCCGAGCAGGTTGGCGTCGCGCAGCCCGAACCGCCAGGCGTTCTCGCCGCCGGAGCGGTCGAAAGCGGCGCTGGGGGTCAGCGACCAGCTGTCGCGGGTGACGACCTCCACGTCCATCACCTCGCCGCACAAGCTCGCCGGCCGCACCTCCGCATCGTAGAAGTAGCCCTGCTCCCGCAGCAGCCGGGCGCTCTCCTCGAGCCGCCGCGGCGGGATCCGCTCGCCGGGCGCGAACAGCAACTGCCGGCGCACCGTGCCCTCCCGGGTCATGACGTGAACCCGGTTGGCCCAGCGGAACAACGGCCGGTCCTCCCTAGGGTCGGACTCGTCGAAGATCGGCAGCCGGGTGATGCGCACCCGGCCGACGGTCACCGGCCCGGACGCCGCCGGCGCGGGATGCCGCGCGAAGCGGTGGCCGCCGCCGGCCGGGACGAAGTCGCGGACGCAACCCGGCGCGTCCCCGCCGTCCCGCGCCTCCTGCGCCCAGACGGCGGCGTACGCCAAGGCGGCGGCCGCCAGCGCCGCGCCGCGTTGTGTCCTGCGAAGGGCTTGACGGATAATGGCGGCCTCCCCTGGCGACAGGCCCCATTATGAACGCCGGCGCGCCTTCTTTCACCCGCGATCCCGCCGCGCGGGCCGCTTTGGCGCTGTTCGTCCTGCCGGTCCTCGCGGTGAACGCCAACTACCTGATCGCCGCCGCGGAGGGCCTCGTGCCCTGGTGCATCCCCTACCTGGACAGCTGCACGTCCATCAGCGCCACCGGACGCGAGGGCGCCGGCTTCGTCTTCTTCAAGGCGACCATGCTGCCGATGTCGCTTCTCTACCTCGTCTACTGGCGCCGGACCGGCCGCCGGCTGGCCCGAGCCGGCTACGCGGGCGCCGGCATCCGCCGGCTGGGCGCCGCCGCGGCCGCGGCGCTGGCCTGCTACGTGCTGGCGCTGGGCGCGCTGGGGGAGCACTACCAGCTCGTGCGGCGCGTCGGCGTCATCCTTTACTTCTCCCTCACCTTCCTGTGCCAGCTGCTCGTCCTGCGGCGCATCGCCATCCACCGCATCGACGTCCCCGGCCGCGGCGCCCAGCTGGCCCTGTGCGCACTGATCCTGTGCATCGGCCTGTTCACCGTGGCCCTCGACGCCCTGCTGCCCGGCTACGACGAGGACTACGCCAACGCCTTCGAGTGGAACCTCGCCCTGCTGGTCCACCTCAACTTCGCCCTGGCCGGCTGGGGCTGGGCCCGCGCCGGGAACCGGCCGGCGCCGTGAGCCGTCTTCCGGGGCCGCCCGTCCGGATCCTGCTGGGCCTGGCGCTGGGGCTGGCGCTCGGCATGGGCGCCGCAGCGACGGAGCGGCTCGAGGGCCTGCCCGCCCTCGTCGCGCCCGTCGGCGTCCTGTGGGTCAACGCCATCCGCATGACGGTGACGCCGCTGGTGATGGCGTTGCTGGTCACCGCGATCACCGGGCCCGGCGGCGCCCGCGCCGCCCGGCTGGGCGGGCGGGCCGTCGGCCTGTTCGCGTCGCTGGCGTTCGCCTCCGCGGGCGCCGCCCTGCTGCTCGCCCCGCCCCTGATCGCCCTGCTGCCGCTGGACGCCGGCGCCGGGGAGCGGCTCGCGGCCCCGGACGGCGGAGCGGCGGACGGGGTTCCGCCCTTCCGGGACTGGCTGACGGGGCTGATGCCGGTCAACCCCTTCGCGGCGGCGGCCGCCGGGGAGATGCTGCCGCTGTTGGTTTTCACCGCCCTGTTCGCCGCGGCGCTGCGGGCCGCCGGCGGGCGCGCCGCCGCGGTGACGGACTTCTTCGCCGGCGTGCGCGACGCCATGCTGACGCTGATCGGCTGGATCATGCGCCTCGCCCCCTTCGGGGTGTTCGCCCTGGCGGCGCCGCTGGCCGCCGGGCTCGGCCTGGACGCGGCGCCGGCGCTGGGCGGCTTCGTCCTGATCGCCTGCGGCATCGTCGTCCTGCTCGCCGCCGCGCTGTACCCGCTGGCGCGCTTCGGGGCGGGGATTGGCGTCGCGCGCTTCGCCCGCGCCGTCGCGCCGGCCCAGCTCGTCGGCTTCGGCACCCGCTCCTCGGTGGCCTCCCTGCCCGCCACCCTCGCCGCCGCCGACGCCCTCGGGGTCTCGGCCCGGACCTCGTCGCTGGTCCTGCCGGCGGCGGCGGCCCTGTTCAAGTTCGCCTCGCCCGCCGCGCGCATAAGCGGGACGGTGTTCGTGGCCGCCCTGTACGGCATCGAGCCCGGGTTTCCGGCGCTGGCCCTGATGGCCGGCGCCATCGCCCTGTTGAGCTTCTACTCCCCCGGCATCCCCAGCGGCGGGCTGCTGGTCATGGCGCCGGTCTACGAGTCCCTGGGCCTGCCGGTGGCGGGCATCGGCATCCTGATCGCCGTGGACCTGGTGGTGGACATGTTCATCACCGCCGCCAACGTCACCGCCAACGCCGCGGCCGCCGTCCTGCTCTACGGGCCGCGGGAGGCGCCGGAGGCGGCGCCTGAGGGAACGTGATCCTGCGGGCGGCGCCGAAGCCGCCCGCGGACCAGCGCCCGACAGGCGGCACGTCAGCCGCCGCCGAAGTCGGGGATGTGTCCGTCGTGGGCCACGAAGTGGCCGCGGTAGAAATCCGCATCCGAGGTTCCGCCGACCACGATGATCCGGTCGTCCGGCCCCCCGCCGTATGTGAGGACGGCGATGTCGACCGCGGGCTGTCCGGAGCTGGGGAAGAGCCCCGTCGGGATGTGCGGATGCATGCCCGCCTCTCCGGGGCCGAGCGTGAGCAACGATGCTTCGACGACGACGGGGTCGAATCCGTCCTCCCGGATCCAGATCGTGTCGGAGCTCGTCTCGAAGTCCCTGATGATGTCCGTGCCGTCGCCGTAGCGGAAGATGAAAACGTCGGCGCCGCCGCCGCCCGTGATGTCGTCGTCGCCCTCGCCGGCGTCGATCCACTCGACCCCGCCGGCCCCCGTCTTCGTATCGGCCCCGTCGGAGCCGTAGATAAAGGTGGCGGCGGGGTTCTCGGCTCCGCTCACCGTACGCGTCACCTTGTTCGGTCCCTCGGTGACGGCCGCATCCCAGGCAAAGGAGTCCACGACGTCCCAGGTTCCGTCATTGTCATGGTCGTATTTTGACGACATCAACTGAGGCGTTGATGAGGTCGTGTCGATGCTGTTTTCCTGCTTCCTGTCCCAGATGCCGTCCCCGGCGGTACGCCCCTTCGCGCCAGCGCCCAGCCCGTCGTCGAACAGGATCGTCTCCTTGGTGATATCGCCATCATCGTCGCGCTCGACGGCGACCTTGTACTCGAAGGCGTCGTCCTCCAACGCGTTGCGGTTTTTCGAGAGGGCTTTCCAGTCCGTGCCGTCGCCATCATAGGTGTAGCGATGCACCCGGCCCGGCGCCAGATTCAGAGCGGAAGGAGCGCCGATGCCGTCCCATCCATCAAAAAAACGCGCCTCCGCGACCCTGCCCATATCGTCGAGCGTCCAAGCCGCGTTGCGGCTTCCGTAGATGAACGAATTCGGATCGTGAGGCACCGTAGTAGGGGCGACAAAATTAGATCGCCATGTGCTAAAACTATGGGGGCCTATCCCCTTCAGCATTATCCAATTTTCTGAATAATTGATTTCTGTTAACCAAGATTCGTAGTCCGGTTCATCCATTCGTCGAAGAGTATGTGTTTTATCTAGAATCCTAATTCCAAAAAAATTGACTGCTGGTTGGCCGGATTCAGGAAAGAAATCTAACGGTTTATCCAAATGGTCAACATCGGCCGGACCGTACACCCACTGCCCCGAATATCCAGCATAACTGCCGCCACCATACTCAACAGCCGATTTGGAACCATTGTCATCACCCCTAAACCAGATCGAATCCGCGATCTTCGGATCAGTTATATCGTACCCATCGATAACGTCAGTGCCGTCTCCGTACTCAAAAATATACACGTCCTTACCTTCGCTTGGTTTGATAAAGTCGTTGCCTCGGCCTGTAACGATCCATTCATCTCCTGCGGTGACTCCGGAAATCTCACCTGCTCCCCGATCATCGCCGTCGGTGCCAAACACAAGACGGACGGCATCTGCCGTCACGTCGTTGGCGCCGTCATCGTCATCCATGGTGCTTACCCGCACCACCAAACGGGGTTGCGGGCCGGAACCCTCGCCTTCCCAGGTGACGGTGTCGATGAAGTCCCACTTCCCGTCGTTGTCGATGTCGTGACGGATCTCGACAATCCGGTTATTTCCGTCAAAAGCGTCCTTCCGGCGACGGTCGATGTTGCCATCATCCGCGGCGCCGCCATTCGACCCGTCATCGAACTCGAATACCCGGCTGATAGGATCGCCATTTCCGCGACGCTGAACGGTGATCTTGGTCTCGAAGACGCTGTCAGCAGCCGCATTATCGTTGATCTGAGCGAAGCGCCAATATCCGATCTCATCGCTCTCATCATCCCATGTGTACCGGTGCACCCGATCCGGATCCAGACCGTTCGGATCAGCGCCGATGGCTACAGCATCGTAGTACCGCGCCTCTGTAATTCTGCCAGCATCATCGCGAGTGAATGTTCTGATGTTGGAGTCCGGCAGGATCGCATCATCGCCGAAGAGGAACCATTCCTCTTGGACATCTGTTGCTTTGTAGCCAGGCAGATACAGACGATCCTCGCCCTTCCATGAAATGAGGGCGCCGTCTTCCGGCGATGCGTCGGGATAATTCCACGGTGGACGCTGAACGTTCTTGATCGTGAGATCACTGTAATCGATGCCATTTTCCTCAATCCATATCCTGTCCCATGTTTCATGGAAGTGTGGGCTTTCCTGATGATAGATTACGGTATCTTCTCCGTCGCCTTGACGGATGACAACCAGCTCAGAGACACCAGCCGCCACCACATCGTCGCCTGGTCCAGGCAGAATCCATCCTCCCCCAGAACCAACCCGACCATCGGCCCCGTCATTGTTGTAAATTGAAGAAAGGAGATTGATAATTTCTACATCCCGGGTGCCATCAGCGTCCCAATCACTCACTCGCAGTACACTGCGTGGACGGGAATCCCAATCCACGTAACTGTATGTGTCGATGTGATCCCATTTCCCATCGGCGTCATAATCATGCGTGACCTCAGTGAGCACACTATCGGTCCAAGCTTCCTCCCGCCTGCGGTCAATGGTGCCGTCCTGCGTGGCACCGGCTCTTGATCCGTCATCGTACTCGATCACCCGCTTGGTGATCCCGGCGTCGCTACCGCGTGTGTAAGTTTCAGTGCGATCGGTCGTCCCGTCCCGATCATCGTCGTATTCAGCTTCTATCACCCTGCCGTTTCCATCGTATCCATAGCGCGGAAAGCCTCCTGCGGAGCGGTCCCATGCTCCGTCGCCATTGTCGTCATACGTAGTGAAGACGAGAGCACCAGTGTCGTCAAAAGTCTCTCGGACGTGCCTGTCGACCTTGCCGTCGTCAGCGACTCCAGCACCTGTCCCGTCGTCATAGTCAATCAGGCGCGTGGCGAAGGTGTCGGTGTTGCCGTAATAGTGGTAAATGACGGTGGTCGTCCGATCGTCCGTGTGATCGCCGTCTAGATCCTCCGAAAATGCCAGCCATCGGGTATCCGTAGCGTCGGCGCTGTAGGTCCAGCCGTGGACCCCGTCAGCTGTCTCGACGAAAAGGTCGAAGGTTCCCGTGTAAGAGTTGTAAAACCTGGTTTCTATTTTGCGTCCGGCGGCATCCCAGACGTATGCCTCGGCACGGTCCACCCCGTCGTTATCGATGTCGAACAGGGACTCGACGACTCGTCCTTTGCCGTCCAGCTTATCGAAGCGGGCATCGTCGGCGCTACCATCGGTGTCCAGTTCCTGATCGAAACGGTGGATGCGGTCAGCAGTGTCGGTGGTCAGCGTGGCGAAGTCCGATACGCCGTCGTAGGTGTCGAAGAAACGTATCTCCGCTTTGCTGCCGTCGCTGTTTAGAATGTAGATCTCGGCCCTACCCCACCCGACCATGGCGGCGGCCGGGTCGGAACCGGTGACAGTCTCACTGGCCTTGAACAGAATATGCCTATCAGCGATGTCGAACTCGTAACCTTCGGCGTGCTCCCATTTGCCATCAGGCGCATTGTCCTCGTCGAACAGCGACTTGATAATGATATCGCCGTCCTCGCTGTAAGTGTCGTGACGGCGCGACTCGCCGGTGCCGTTATCGTCGCCGTCCGTGACGGTCAGCGCCCGGGCGATGACCTGATCGGGCAGCGCTTTGCTTGCCCCATCTACCTTAAGCGCCCATTCGTCATACCTCGTGGTCTTGACCACCAGATTCTCCGAGCCGTATGCGTAGGCCACGGCCTGATCATAGGTTCCATCCTCGTCCGTATCGATCTCTGACAGCACGACCCGATTTTCGTCGTCTCTCGTGTGGCGACTGACTGATTTGATGCGGTCCCAGACGCCATCCCCGTCGTCGTCGTGTTTGACCTCGAGGGGCACATCCCTGTCATCGAATGACTCGTAGATGCGCCTATCGGGCGTACCGTCATCAGCGACTCCGCCGCCCGACCCGTCGTCGTATTCAACTTCCCGCGTGGAGACGGGGCCTGCGACGCCGTGGTATGTGAAGATGGTCTTGATGTCGACCTTATCGTCGCCGTCCAAATCCTCTAAGAACGTCAGCCAACGGTCGTCGTCCGCGGCGGTGGCGTAGGTCCAACTGTGGATCTTGTCCACGCTTACCTTGGAAAGGTCAAAAGTTCCGTCGTAAGAGTCGTGGAAGCGGACTTCTGTTTTGCGCCCAGCGGTATCCCAAGTATAGGCCTCGGCGCGGTCCACCCCGTCACTGTCGATGTCGAAAAGAGACTCGATGACCTGGCCGCTTCCATTCAGTTTATCGAAACGGGCATCGTCGCTGCCGTAGGAATCCAGCTCCACCTCAAAGTAATGAATGCGGTTGGCGGTGTCGGCGGTCAGTGCAGCGAAATCCGATGTGCCGTCGTAGACGTCAAAGAAGCGTATCTGCGCTTTGCCGCCGCCGTCGCGCAGGATGTACACCTCGGCCTTGTTCCAGCCGATCGTGGCGGTGACGGGATCGGTGCCGCTGACGGTCCCGCCGTCCTTGTGTAAGACAAGCCGGTTGAATGCGTCGAATTCGTAGCCCTCGGCCCGCTCCCAGCTGCCGTCGTCGGCGTTATCCGTGTCGAACAGCGACTCGATAACAAGGTCGCCATCCGCGTTCCGAGTATCATGTCTGCGCGACTCGCCAGTGCCGTCGAGGTCTTTGTCCGTGACGATCAGCACCCGACCGACGGTCTGGTCGGCCAATGCCTTGGCGTTGCCGTCGGCCTTGACGGCCCAGTCGTCGTACCAAGTGGTCTTAAGCACTAAATGATCCACCGTGCTGCTGTACTCGTAGGCTACAGCCCGATCATATGCCTTGTTCCCGTCATCATCGAACTCAGACAGGATGATCCGCCCCGATGCGTCGTGCATGCGACGGCTTGCGGCGCCCGTAACGGCATCCACAAATCGGTCCCAGTTGCCGTCGTTGTCATCGTCATACTTGGCGGCGATGAGTTCACCGGCATCGTTGAATGTTTCATGGACGCGTCTGTTCACGATGCCGTCATTGGTCCCAACGGTTTCCGGCACGTCGTCGTATTCGACCTCCCGGGTGGCTAGGATGTCGGTGGCGCTGTGATACGTTACGGATGTTTTGCGGTCAATAATGCCGTCGCTATCAAAATCTTCCGACAGGACCAGCCATCTGCTGTCAGCGGTTCTATTTTCATCATAGGTATACGTGTATCGAGATTTGGTCTCCGATGATATATCAAAGAAGAGAAATTCTGTCTTCCTTCCACCGGAGTCATAATTGTAATATTCGTAGCGGTCCGCCCCGTCGTTGTCAATGTCGAACTGGGACTCGACAACCCATCCACTCTCGTTCAGCCTATCAAAGCGTGCATCATCGCTGCCGTCCTTGTCTAGTTCCAGCCCATAATAATGGATGCGATTGGGAGTGGCGGCGCTGAGTGCGGAGTAATCCGATGTACCGGCGTAGCCATCGAAAAAGCGGATCTCCGACGTTCCCGTTTCATCCAATATGTATATCTCAGCTCGTTGCTTGTTGTTCGAGTACTTTATCTTTATCGTTTCTGGATAACTCGTCTCATGGGGGTAATCAGCATACACTTCAAAGCTGGTTTCTTTGAAAATGAGATCACCCGTGCCGTCCTTGTACTGGTAGCGCTCTGCCCAGTCCCAAGTGCCGACATCATATTCATCGAACAGTGACTCGGCAACTTTTCCGTCGCTGTTCCAGATATCGAGTCGGCGGTTGTCGACAGTGCCGCTACCGTCGGCATCCGTGACGGTCATCGTCCGGCTGATTGTCTGATCGTCCAGGGCGGCGCCATCTATCCAACTGTCGTACCAAATGGTCCTTACATTCGGATCCCGATAGTCGGACACCTTGGTGTACTCATACGCAATGGCTCGCATGTCGTTCTCGTCCGTGCCGTTTTCGAACACCGACAGGGTGACTCGACCACTGCTGTCCAACGTGTCGCGCCGGAGATCAGCGTTGCCGTCCCGGCTGTAATCGCTTCCGAAATAATGTCTCCGGTCAGCTACGTCATCGATAAGATCAGAGATACCCGACAAGCCGTCGTAGTTGTCAAAGAACCATATCTGCGACGCGATGTCATTGTTGTCCCGGAAATGGACTTCGGCTCTGTCCCAAGAGACTGTCGCGGTATCGGGGTCGAAGCCGGTGACAGCATCGCTGGTTTTTTTGAGAAAAATTCTTTTGCCGCCATCATCAAAGAATTCGTATCCCTCGGCCCGGTCCCAACCGCCAGCGATGTCGTCGTCGAACAGTGATTTGACGACCTTGCCGTCGTCGTTCCAGGTCTCATGTCGACGCACATCGCCAGTGCCGTCGCTGTCGCTGTCTGTAACAATCAACGCTCGGCTGATTGTTTGTTGATCTTGGATCTTCGTTGCGTCCCAGTCGTCGTAGTACGTCGTTTTAATGACTAGATCGCCAGCACCGTAGTCGTAAGCGACGGCCCACCGATCATTCTCGTCCGTGCCGTTTTCGAACATCGACAGGGTGACCCGGCCGTTGCTGTCCAGCGCATCCAGCCAGACATCGGCCTCGCCGTCGCCATCGCGGTCTTGGCCTGTTTCGAATCGATGAATGCGGTCGGCGGCGCGGACGCTGAGTTCGGCGTAGTCCGACGAACCGTCGTAGGCGTCGAAAAA
>CAYSVD010000191.1:0-18201 GCA_964434395.1 uncultured Pseudohongiella sp. | reverse complement strand
ACCCGGTAGTTCCGGCTCAGGGGCGTCGAACAGGTTACCACCAGATCCCCCACCCCCGCCAATCCAAGGAAGGTCATGGGGTCCGCGCCCAGCGCGCGCCCGAAGCGGGCCATCTCCGCCAGGCTACGGGTGACCAGCATGCTGTTGGTATTATGCCCCATTCCGAGCGCGGCGGCGACACCGGCCATGATGGCGTAGACGTTCTTCAGCGAGCCGCCCAACTCCACGCCGAAGACGTCGTCGTTGGTGTAGACCCGGAAGGATTCGGACTTCAGCAGATCCCGCACCGTCTCGCGCACCGCCTCGTGGACGCTGGCGATCACCGTGCCGGTCAGGTGCCCGGCGGCGATCTCCTTCGCCAGGTTCGGCCCGCTCAGCGCGCCGACCCGGCGGCCGGGGTGCTCCTCCTCGAGGATCTGGCTCATCAGCCGGAAAGTGCCGGCCTCGATGCCCTTGGTGGTGCTGACCAGCATCGCCGCCGCGCCCAGGTGCGGGGCCAGCTCCCGCGCCACGGCGCGGAACGAGGCGCTGGGCACCGCCACGAAGGCTACGTCGCAGCCGCCCGCCGCCGCGGCCATGTCGCTGGTGGCGGCGACCCGCGGCCCCAGCCGCCAGCCGGGCAGGTAGTCCCGGTTCTCGCCGCTGCTGTTGACCGCCGCGGCCGCCTCCCGGCCGCGCATCCAGAGGCGCACCTCGTGGCCGTTGCCGCCCGTGATGCCGGCGAGCACGGTGCCGAAGCTCCCGCCCCCGATGACGGCCACCCGCTTCACAAGTCCCCCTCCGACCCGCGGCTCTCGACGATGGTCCGGCCCCGCGCGGCCCGCCTAAAACCGCACGGACAGGCTTTCGACCAGCGACATGAGCGGCGCCGGCCAGACGCCCAGCGCCAGCACCAGCAGGAACGCCAGTCCCAGCGCCGTCCAGGGGACGGCCCCGCCCCGTCCGGGCCAGGCGTCGCCGTCCGGCGCGGGCGGCAACGTCATCTGGTAGACGATCCGCAGGTAGTAGTACAGCCCGATGCCGCTGCCGACGACCAGCGCGGCGAGCAGCGCCCACAGCCCGCTCTCCACGGCGGCGTAAAACAGGTAGAACTTGCCGATGAAGCCGACGGTCAGCGGGATCCCGGCCAGCGACAGCAGCATGGCGGTGAAGACCGCCGCCGTCCAGGGCGAGCGCCAGAACAGCCCGCGGTAGTCGGAGACCGCATCCAGCTCCCGGGCGCTGGACGAGGCCAGCGAGACCACTCCGAAGGCCCCGACGGAGGTGACGACGTAGGCGGCGAGGTAGAAGGTGGCCGCCTCGACGGCCGCGGCGCCGGACGAGCGCCCGCCGGCGACGAAGGCGACCAGCAGATAGCCCATGTGCGCGATGGAGGAGTAGGCCAGGATGCGCTTGACGTTCTCCTGCTGCAGGGCCAGCAGGTTGCCGACCAGCATGGAGGCGGCGGCCAGGACGGCGTTCGCGGAGCCGACCCGGATGGCCCCGGCGTCCAGCAGCAGCCGCAGCAGCAGCGCCGCGGCGGCCGCCTTGCCGACGGTGGCCAGGCATGCGGCGGCGGGGGCCGGCGCCCCCTCGTAGACGTCCGGCGTCCAGAGATGGAACGGCGCCAGCGACAGCTTGAACGCGACGCCGGCGACGATCAGCAGCACCGAGGCCGCCGCCAGCCCCGCGTCCGCCCCCGCCGCGGCCGGGAGGCCGGCGAAGCTCAGCGTGCCGGTCTGCGCGTAGAGCAGCGCCATGCCGAACAGGATGAAGGCGGTGGCGACGGCCGAGAGCACCAGGTACTTGACCGCGGACTCCAGCGGGTGCTTGGCGGGCCGGTCGGTGTGCAGCGGATAGGCCAGCATGCCGTACAGGGACATGCTCAGGGTCTCCAGCCCCAGCAGGGCGCCGGCGAAATGGTTGCTGCCGGCCATCACCAGCGCGCCGACGACCGCCATGCCCAGCAGCAGGTGGAACTCCTCCGGCCGGTCGTCGAGCTCGCGCAGGTAGGGAAAGCTCTGCGCCGCGACGGCCAGCGCGGCGAGGCAGCACAGGACGGAGAAGAACAGGCTGTAGCCGTCGACGGCCAGCAACGGCGTCACCTGCCGCGGCTCCCAGCCCGTCATGGCCGCGGCGGCCGCGGCCGCGCCGGCCAGCCCCGCCGCGACGATGCCGGCCGTCAGCCCGTGATGGCGCCGGACGGCGACGGCGAGCATCGCCAGCACCACCGCGGACGCGACGATCAGCAACGGCAACAGCCACCAGAGGTCTTCCAGGGCGATGTTCATGTCAGCCGCCCGCCGCCGGACGCCACGCCCCGGCCAGCAGGCCGTCGACCGCCGGGGCGGACAGGTCCAGGAAGGACTGCGGGTGCATGCCCATCCAGACCAGCCCGACGGCCATCGCGCCGTAGCAGAGCGTCTCCCGGCGGTCCAGGTCGGCCAGCGCCCCGGCGTCCGGGCCGTCTTCGCGGCGCGCGCCATGGAACACCCGCTGGACGACCCACAGGGAGTACACGGCCGCCAGCACCAGGCCGGCGGCCGCGGCGGCGGTGAACGGGACGTTGGCCCGGAAGCCTCCCAGCAAGGCCAGGAACTCGCCGACGAAGTTGCCCAGTCCCGGCATGCCCAGCGCGGCGACGGAGAAGAACAGGGCCGCCGCCGCCATACGGGGCGCCTTGTCCCAGAAGCCGCCCATGTCCGACATGAGGCGCGTGTGGATGCGGCGCTGCAGGCCGCCGGCCAGCATGAACAGCGCCGCCGCGCTCAGCCCGTGGGCCAGCATGGTCATCACCGCCCCCTGCAGTCCCGGTCCGTTCCAGGCGTAGACGCCCAGCGTCACGAAGCCCATGTGGCTGACGCTGGTGTAGGCGATCAGGCGCTTGAGGTCCTCCTGCGCGAAGGCCACCTTGGCGCAGTACAGGACGCTCAGCGCCGCCAGCGCCATGGCGGCCGGCGCGAAGGCCGCCGAGGCCTCGGGGAACAGCGGCACGGCGAAGCGGATCAGCCCGTAGGCGCCGGTCTTGAGCAGCACGCCGGCCAGGATCACGCTGCCGGCGGTGGGCGCCTGGCTGTGGGCGTCGGGCAGCCAAGAGTGGAACGGCGCGGACGGCAGCTTGGTGGCGAACGCGGCGAAAAAGCCCAGCATCGCCCACATCCCGAAGGACCCGCCGGCGTCCACGCGGAGCAGGTCGCGGTAGCCGAAACTGATCTCGCCGAACTGCTCGAGATGCAACCAGGCGGCCGCCAGGATGGCGGCCAGCAGCAGCAGGCCGCTGACCTGGGTGAAGATGAAGAACTTCATGGCGGCGCGGCTTTTGTCCTCGTGGCCCCAGATGGCGATGATGAAGTACATCGGGATCAGCATCGCCTCCCAGAAGAAGAAGAACAGGAACAGGTCCAGCGCGGTGAACACGCCCAGCACCCCGGCCAGCGTCCAGAGCAGGTTGAAGTAGAAGAACCCGGCCCGCTCGCGGATCTCGGTCCAGGCGGCGCCGACGGCCATCAGCCCCAAAAAGACGGTCAGCAGCATCATCAGGACGCTGAGCCCGTCGGCGGCGAGGTGGAAGGCGATGCCGAAGCGCGGCAGCCAGGAAACCTCGACGGCGGCGGTCCAGCCGCCGCCCCCGCCCGCGAGCCCCAGCATGAGCGCGAGGTCCGCGGCCAACGCGGCCAGGGCGACCGCCCGCGGCAGGGACGGATGGATGCGCTCGGAGGCCCAGGCGAGCAGCCCGCCCAGGAACAGGCCGGCGATCAGCAACGCCAGAATCACAGCAGCGCCCCCGCGGCGAGGAGCAGCGCCAGCCCGCCCGCGACGCTCAGCGCGTACCAGCCGAGGCGGCCGGTCTGGGCCTTGGCCGTCAGGGCGTGGCCGCGCCGCGCCAGCGCGGCGACGAGGTCGTAGCCCGCGTCCACCAGGTCGGCGCGGTTGGCCCGCGCCAGCCGCGTGAAGGGCCGGACGACGAGGGCGTCGTACAGCGCGTCCATGCCCCAGGCCTCGAACCAGAAGCGGCGCAGCGCGTCGGCGGCCCGGCCGGCCGCGAGCCGCTCGGCGGAGAGGAGGCCGGAATGGAAGAACAGCCAGGCGGCCGCGGCGCCGGCCAGCGGCGCGGCGATCATGACGGCGTGGACCAGGGCGCCGGCGTGGGGCTCCGCCCCGGGGCCGAACACCGCCTCCAGCGGCGGGGGGACGAGTCCGCCGGCTAGGGACAGCAACAACAACAGCGCCAGCGGCCCGGACATGTTCCAGCCCCCCCGCTCCCCTTCGGCCGGCGCGCCCCGAGGCGCGCCGAAGAAGGCCACGAAGATCATGCGGAAGGTGTACAGGCCGGTCAGGAAGGCGCCCGCCACCCCGCCCGCCCACAGCCAGACGCCGCCCGGGCCGGCCTCCAGCGCGCCCAGCAGGATCGCGTCCTTGCTGAAGTAGCCGGAGGTGTAGGGGAAGGCGGTCAGGGCCAGGCCGCCGACGAGGAACGACGCGAAGGCCACCGGCAGCTTCGCGCGCAGGCCGCCCATCCGGAAGATGTCCTGCTCGTGATGCAGGCTCAGGATCACCGTCCCGGCGCCCAGGAACAGCAGGGCCTTGAAGAAGGCGTGGGTCATCAGGTGGAAGACCGAGGCCGACCAGGCGCCGACGCCCAGCCCCAGGAACATGTAGCCGATCTGGCTCATGGTGGAATAGGCCAGGATGCGCTTGATGTCGCGCTGGACCAGGGCGCTGAAGCCGGCGAGCAGCAGAGTCAGCAGGCCGACCCAGGCCACCGCCTGCAGCACCGCCGGGGCCAGCTCGAACAGCGGGTGGACGCGTGCGATCAGGTACACGCCCGCCGTCACCATGGTGGCGGCGTGGATCAGGGCGCTGATGGGCGTGGGCCCCGCCATGGCGTCCGGCAACCAGGTCTGCAGCGGCAGCTGCGCCGACTTGCCCACCGCCCCGCCGAGCAGCAGCAGCGAGGCCGCGGTCGCCATGCCCGAGCCGGCCGGCCAGCGGGCCTCGGCCGCCCCGAGCATGTCCTGGATGTTCAGGGTGCCGAGCTCGGCGAACAGCAGGAACAGGCCGAGCGCCATGGAGGCGTCGCCGACCCGGGTCACCACGAAGGCCTTGCGGGCGGCCCGACCGTTGTCCGGGTCGGCGTGCCAGAAGCCGATCAGCAGGTAGCTGCACAGGCCGACCCCCTCCCAGCCCAGGTACAGCAGCGCCAGGTTGTCGCCGAGCACCAGCACCAGCATGGCGGCGACGAACAGGTTCATGTAGCAGAAGAAGCGGCTGTAGCCCGGATCCCCCGCCATGTAGCCGGTGGCGTACAGGTGGATCAGGAAGCCGACGCCGGTGATGACCAGCGTCATCGTCAGCGCCAGCCCGTCGAAGTGGAAGGCGAAGCCGGCGGAGAAGTCGCCCGCCGCCATCCAGGTCCACAGCTCTCGGCGGAACGGCGTCCGGTCCCCCGCCAGGAACTCGAGGGCCATGGCGGCGGCCAGGGCGAAGGACAGCCCCACCGAACCCGCGCCGACCGCGGCGGCCGCCCGCGCCGGCAACCGCCCGGCGCTCAGGGCCAGCGCCAGAAAGCCCAGCAACGGCAGGGCCGGCAGCAGCCAGATCAGCTCCAGCATCGCGGGCCTACCCCTTCATCTCGCTCAGGACGTTGATGTCCACCGTCCGGAAGCGGCGGTGCATCTGGATGATCAGTCCGAGGCCGACCGCCACCTCCGCCGCCGCCAGGGTCAGGATCAGGATGAACATGACCTGTCCGTCCGCCGCGCCCCAGCGGGCGCCGGCGACGATGAAGGCCAGTCCGCAGGCGTTCAGCATGATCTCCAGCGACATCAGCACGAAGACGACGTTGCGCCGCGTCAGCACGCCGAACAGGCCCAGCGCGAACAAGACGCCCGCGACGGCCAGGCCGTGTCCGGTCGGGATCGCCTCCATGCCGGGACCGCCCTACTTCCGCGCCAGGTGGGCGGCCGCCACCAGCCCGGCGAGCAGCAGGATGGAGGCGAGCTCCACCGCCAGCACGTAGGGGCCGAAGAGCAACGCGCCGACCATCCGCGCGTCGACCGTCTGCGGCGCGGCGGCGCCGTCGGCGCGGACGAGGACGGCCGCCAGCTGGAACAGCAGCAACGCGGCCATGGCCGCCGGCGCGATCCAGGCCCGCGGCCGCATCCAGGCCCGCTCCTGGTCCCGGGTGCGCGGGCCGAGGTTGAGCATCATGATCACGAACAGGAACAGCACCATGATGGCGCCGGCGTAGACGATGGCCTCCAGCATGGCCGCGAAGGGCGCGCCCAGCGCGTAGAACATCACCGCGACGGCCAGCAGGGAGAGGATCAGGTAGATCAGCGCGCGCACGACGTCGTTCTGCGCGATCACGCAGACGGTGGCGGCCACCGCCACGGCGGCGCCGGCGTAGAACAGGAGCGTCACGGCAACAGGCTCCTGACGTCGACCGGGGGCGACTCGGCCCGCGCCTGCCCCTTGTCCTTGCCCTTGATCCGCAGGCCGGACACCCGGTAGAAGTTGTAGTCGTGGTACTTGCCGGTGCCGGCGATCAGCAGGTCCTCCTTCTCCCAGACCATGTCCTGGCGGACGTATTCGGCCATCTCGAAGTCCGGCGTGAGCTGGATCGCGTTGGTCGGGCAGGCCTCCTCGCAGAAGCCGCACATGATGCAGCGGGAGAAGTTGATGCGGAAGAACTCCGGATACCAGCGCCCGTCCTCCGTCTCCGCCTTCTGCAGGGCGATGCAGTCCACCGGGCAGGCCACCGCGCACAGGTTGCAGGCCACGCAGCGCTCCTCGCCGTCCGGGTCGCGGCTGAGGATGATGCGTCCGCGCCAGCGCGGGAACATGTACGGCCGCTCCTCGGGGTACTGGACCGTGTCCGCCCGGGTGAACAGGCGCGCGAACACCCGCCACAGGGTCGTCAGCTGGCTGGTCAGCGTGTCCTTGAGCAGTCTGATCATGTCGTTCCCCGTTCAGTCCATCAGGATGAGCGCGCCGGTCGCCAGCAGGTTGAGCAGCGACAGCGGCAGCAGGAACAGCCAGCCGTAGCTCATCAGCTGGTCGTAGCGGGGCCTGGGGATGGCGGCGCGCAGCAGGATGAAGAAGGCGATGAACGCCGAGGCCTTGAGGACGAACCACGCGACGGGCGGCAGGAACGCCGGCCCCAGCCAGCCGCCGAAGAACAGCGCGGCGATCAGCGAGGAGACCAGCACCAGGCCCAAGTACTCCCCGACGAAGAACATGCCGAACTTCATGCCGGAGTATTCGGTGTGGTAGCCGGCGCAGATCTCCTGCTCCGCCTCGGGGATGTCGAACGGCAGGCGGTGGCTTTCCGCCACGCCGGCGATGAGGAAGACCAGAAAGCCGACGAACTGCGGGACGACGAACCACAGCTCCCGCTGGCTCTCCACGATGACCCGCAGGTTGAAGCTGCCGGCCAGCGCCACCACGCCCAGCAGCGAGATGCCCATGAACACCTCGTAGCTCACCATCTGCGCCGCCGCGCGCAGGCTGCCGAGCAGCGCGTACTTGTTGTCCGACGACAGGCCGCCGAGCATGACGCTGTAGGCGCCGAGCGAGGCCATGGCCAGCACGAACAGCACCCCGATGTTGGAGTCGACGACCGCGACCCCGGGCGCGAAGGGGATCACCGCGAAGCTCAGCAGCACCACGGTCATGATGATCGCGGGCGCCAGCACGAAGCTGAACCGGTCGGCGAAGGGCGGCACCCAGTCCTCCTTGGCGAAGATCTTGATCATGTCCGCCACCACCTGCAGCAGCCCGAAGGGGCCCACCCGGTTCGGCCCCAGCCGCTCCTGCCAGAAGCCGAGCAGGCGCCGCTCCACCCAGATCAGCATCGCCGCCACGACGATGACCGTCCCCAGCACGAGACCGGCGACGGCGCCGGAGCCCGTCTCGATCGTCATGGCCCGTCCCCCTCGTCCGCGCTGGCGGGGGGCGCCGCCTCCCGCCGGCGCGGCGTCACGGCGTCCCCCAGCGCGTGGGGGCTGATGCGGCCGTCGCCGCAGTACACCGCCGCGGTCCCCGGCTTCATCTCGCTCCGAATGCGAACCCGGGCGGCGCCGCCGGCCAGTTCCGCCTCGTCGCCGGCGGCCAGTCCGAGGCGCTCCGCGTCCGCCGGCGCCAGGCCGAGCCAGGCCTCCTCCGTCATGCGCCCGCGCACGGCCGGGCTGCGGGCGCTGAGCTCGTCGCCGCCGAAGATCCGATGCTCCAGGACCGGTTCCAGCCCCTTCGATGCGGCCGGCGGCGGGGGCGCGTCGAAGAAGGCGCCTTCGGCGGAGCGTTCGCACAGCAGGACGCCGGGGCGGTCCCGCTTGAGCGGGCCGTTCACCTCCCGTTGGAACTTGGCGACGGCCTGGTTCGAGTTCCACCCGGGCGCCCAGGCGGCGGCCAGGACGCCGCCCGGCGCATCCGGCGGCGCCCCCTCCATGGAGAAGCTCATCGGCGAGCGCGGGTCCTCCGGGCGCCACGGCTCGTGCACGTCGAGGTGGGCCGCCTCGGCCGTGCGGCCGCTGCAGCGGTGCGGCTGGCGGGGCGTCTTCATGCCGGCCGCGGGCGGGACGGGCGCCGCCGCGGCCAGGCCCTTCAGTTCCGGCGCCGCCGCCGCGCAGCGTCGCAGCAGCCCGGGCCCGTCGGTCTCGCCCAGCCAGCGCCAGGCGGGCAGGGCCCCGCCCCGGGGCGGGTGCACCTGGAGGGCGTGCTGCGCCCTGCCCTCGTAGTTGACCCAGGTGGCGTCCTGCTCGGAGAAGGCGGCGGCGGGCAACACGACGTCGGCCCGCCCGGTGGTGCGGGTCGGCAGCTGGTCGATGACCGTCAGCCGCTCCACCCGCGCCAGGGCCCGGTCCACCGAGGCGGCGTCGGCCCGCCGGTACAGGTCGTTCTCCAGCACGACGACCTCGGCGGCCCCGCCCGCGGCCATCCGCTCGAGGGCGGCGCGCAGGGTGTTGTCCCGGGGGCGGAGCATCTCGTGGCCCATGCTGTTGACCTCGGGCGCCAGCAGGCACAGGCCCGCCGGCTCGCCGGAGCGCCGGGCCAGGGCCCGGGCGACGTCGGCCGCCGCCTGGACGAGTTCCGGCCGGCCGGCGCCGCTGCCCGCCACGACCAGCGGCCGGCTCGCGCCGGCCAGGGCGTCCGCGATGGCGCGGACCTCTTCCGGCCCCTCCCCGCCGGCGATCGCCGCGGCGACGGCGAAGCCCGTCCGCGCCAGCTCGGCGGGGCCCGCGATCAGCGTCTCGCTGGCGGCGTCGTCGAGCCGCGTGGCGTGGGGGGACAGGATGATCAGGGGGCTGCGCGCGTCCTGGGCCAGGTCGCGCACCGCGGCGTCCTGCCACGCGGGGATTCCGCGTTCGGCCGCCATCCGCAGGGCCCGGTTCCGGACCGCCTGCCGCAGGGCCAGCGCCACCCGCGGCGCCGTGTTGGTGACGTCCTCGCCCAGCACCAGCACCGCGTCCGCCTGTTCGATCCCGCGCAGCGACGGGCAGCGGAAGGCGGCGTCGCGGGACAGCGCCAGCGCCAGCCGGACGGCCTCCTGCTCGGCCAGCCCGGCGCCGGAGTAGAAGTTCTCCGCCCCCACCAGCTCGCGCAGGGCGAAGTTCGCCTCCATGCCGGCCCGGGGCGAGCCGATGCCGACGGCGCCCCGCTCCCGCCACCGCGCGGGCAGCGCCGCCGTCTCCGCCGCGCCGAGCGGCGTCTCTTCGCCGCCCCCGCGCCGGACCGGCGCGGCGAGGCGTTCGGGGCTGTTGACGAAGTCGAAGCCGAAGCGCCCGCGGTCGCACAGGAAGTGGCCGTTCACCTCGCTGTGGTAGCGGTTGACGATCCGGCGCAGGACGCCGCCGCGCTCGCCCGGCGCGGTGTTGCAGCCCACGGCGCAGCCGACGCAGACGGAGGGGGCGGTCCGCAGGTCCCATTTGCGCGCGTAGCGGGAGGAGAACACCCGGTCGGTGAACACCCCGGTCGGACAGACCTCCACCAGGTTGCCGCTGAACTCGCTTTCCAGCGGGCCGTCCTCGAAGCGCCCGTAGTAGACGTGATGATGGGCCGCCTGCGCCGCTAGGTCCGTCCCGCCGGCGTAGTCCGCGTAGTAGCGCACGCAGCGGTGGCAGGCGATGCAGCGGTTCATCTCGTGGTTGATGAAGGGCCCCAGATGCTGGTTGCGGTGGGTGCGTTTGCGCTTGTCGTAGCGCCGGTAGTTGTGTCCGGACATCACGGTCA
Organism: uncultured Pseudohongiella sp.; assembly: GCA_964434395.1. Classification (GTDB taxonomy): domain Bacteria; phylum Pseudomonadota; class Gammaproteobacteria; order Pseudomonadales; family Pseudohongiellaceae; genus UBA9145. The sequence goes on along the minus strand of CAYSVD010000191.1, from coordinate 7,992 downwards.
TGTCCTGCAGGTGGCATTCGCCGCCCTCCTCGCACACCGGGCAGTCGTGGGGATGGTTGATCATCAGGCTTTCGATCACCCGGGCGCGCAGGGTCCTCGCCTGCTCGTCCTCGATGGAGATGCGGTCGCCGTCCGCCGCCGGCGTCATGCATGCCATGACCAGCGTCCCCCGGTCGTCGTCGTCGTCCCGGTACCGGACCACGGCGCACTGGCGGCACGCGCCCACCGAGCCCAGGCTCGGGTGCCAGCAGAAATACGGCAGGTTCAGGCCGTGGGACAGGCAACCCTCGAGCAGGTTGCCCGAGGCGTCCATCTCGTACCGCCTGCCGTCGACCGTGACTTTCGCCGTTCCGCCCATCGTCCGCTCCGTCAGTGCCGGTAGGGGCACCGCCGCTCCTTGACGTGCCGCCTGAAGTCGTCCTCGAAGTGCTTGAGGCCGCTGCCCAGCGGGGCGGCGGCGCCGGGGGCCAGCGCGCAGAAGGTGCGTCCCGGCCCTAGGTGGTCCACGTGCTCGCGCAGGATCCCGAGGTCCCGCTCCCGGCCCCGGCCCCGCTCCAGGTCCCGGAAGATCTCGTCCACCCAGGGCAGCCCGTCGCGGCAGGGGGTGCAGTAGCCGCAGGACTCCTGGGCGAAGAAGGCCATCAGGTTGCCCACCATGCCGACCGGGCAGGTCCTGTCGTCGAGCACGATCATGGTGCCGGTGGCCAGCCGGCTGCCGGCGGCGGCGATCGCGTCGTAGTCCATCGGCAGGTCCAGATGCTCCGGCAGCATGAAGTCGGTCGAGCCGCCGCCGGGCAGGAAGCCCCGCAGCGACAGGCCGTCGCGCATGCCGCCGGCGCGCTCCTCCAGCAGCTCCCGGACGGGGGTGCCCATGGGCAGTTCCCAGCAGCCCGGGTTCTTCACCTTGCCGCTGACGCCGAACAATTTGGTGCCGCGGTCTTCGCCGCGGCCCAGGCCGCGGTACCAGTCCACCCCCCGGGCGACGATGCCCGGCAGGTTGCAGACGGTCTCGACGTTGTTGACGATGGTCGGCTTGCCCCACAGGCCGCTGGTCTGCGGGAACGGCGGCTTGGCGCGCGGGTTGGCCCGTTTCCCCTCCAGCGCGTTCAGCAGCGCGGTCTCCTCGCCGCAGATGTAGCGCCCGGCGCTGGTGTGCAGGACGACCTCCAGGTCGTAGCCGCTGCCTTGGATGTCGCGGCCGAGCCAGCCCCCGCCGCGGGCCTCGGCGATGGCCCGGCCCAAGGCGGCCTCCGCGGCGGTGTACTCGCCGCGCAGGAAGATGTAGGCCCTGTCGGCGCCGATGGCGTAGGCGGCGACGACCACGCCCTCCAGCAGCAGGTGCGGGTCGCCCTCCATCAGCAGGCGGTCCTTGAAGGTGCCGGGCTCCATCTCGTCGGCGTTGACCACCAGGTACTTCCGTCCGGGCTCCTTGGGCACGAAGCTCCATTTCATCCCGGTCGGAAAGCCGGCGCCGCCCCGCCCCTTCAGGCCGGAGGCCTTGACCCGCTCCAGCACGTCCTCCGGCGTCAGCCCGGCGGCGATGGCGCGCACGGCCTGGTAGCCGTCCCGCGCGCAGTAGGCGTCGACGTCCAGCGGCCCCCGGGCCATGTCGATGTTCCGCGTCAGCGGCCGGTCGGTCACGTCCCCTCCCCTTCCGTCCCGCCGCGGTAGCCGTCCAGGACGCGGTCGATCGCCTCCGGCGTCAACTCGCGGTGGTGGTCGCGCCCCACCATCATCACCGGCGCCCGGTCGCAGTCGCCCAGGCACGCCGCCGGCAGCAGGGTGAAGGCGCCGCATGCGGAGGTCTCGCCGAATCCGAGCCCGTGCGCCTGGGCGAGGTGCTCGCGGTTCCGGTCGCAGCCCATGATCCAGCAGCTGACGCTGTTGCAGAACAGGATCACGTGGCGCCCCACCGGCCGCCGGTAGATCAGGTTGAAGAAGGTGGCCACCCCCTCCAGCTCGGCGGCCGGCAGGTCCAAGTGGCGCGCCACCGCCAGCAGGGACTCGTCCGACACCCAGCCGCGATGCCGCTGCACGATCTTCAGCGCCTCCAGCCCCACCGCGCGCCGGTCCGGGTAGAGCTCCGCCTCGTGCCCGATCTCCCGGATCTCCGCTTCGCTCAGCCGCGCCCCGGCGCTGCTGGCGATCACGCCGCCGTCCGCCGCCGCGCCCTTCTCTCCGTCCACCGCGCGCCTCCTACCGGTCCACGTCGGCCATGACGAAGTCGATGCTGGCGATGATGGCGATCAGGTCGGCGACCATGAAGCCGCGGCTGAGTTCCGGAATCATCTGCAGGTGCGCGAAGGACGGCGTGCGGATGCGGGCGCGGTAGGGGCCGACGCCGCCGTCGCTGATCAGGTAGTAGCTGTTGATGCCCTTGGTGGCCTCGACCGCCACGCTCGCCTCGCCCGGCGGCATGACCGGGCCCCAGCTGACGCCCAGGAAATGGTTGATCAGGGTCTCGATGTCGGTGAGGGCCTTGTCCTTGCGCGGCGGCGTCGTCAGCGGGTGGTCGGCCTTGTAGTCCCCGCCCGGCATGTTGTCCAGGCACTGCTTGATGATGCGCAGGCTCTGGCGCATCTCCTCCACCCGGACCGCGCAACGGTCGTAGCAGTCGCCGTTGACCGCGACCGGCACGTCGAACTCCATCCGCTCGTAGCCGCCGTAGGGGCGCTGCCGGCGGAAGTCCCACTCCAGGCCGGTGGCCCGCAGGCCGGCGCCGGTCACGCCCCAGCGCAGGGCCTGCTCGGTGTCGTAGACGCCGACGCCCTGGGTGCGGCGCTTGACGATGCCGTTGTTCATGACCATGGAGTCGTAGTCCGCCAGGCGCGGCGGCATGAAGTCCAGCAGCTCCCGGACCCGCCGTTGCCAGCCGGACGGCAGGTCCTGGGCCACGCCGCCGATGCGGAACCAGCCGGGATGCATGCGGGCGCCGCAGATGGACTCGATGATGTTGAAGATGCGCTCGCGCTCCACGAACATGTAGAAGATCGGCGACAGCTGCCCCACGTCCTGCGCGAAGGTGCCGTAGAACAGCAGGTGGCTGCACAGGCGGAACATCTCCGCGAGCATGATGCGGATGACCTGGGCCCGCGGCGGCGCCTGGATGCCGGCCAGCCGCTCCACGGCCATCACGTAGGGCAGGTTGTTCATGACCCCGCCGAGGTAGTCGATGCGGTCGGTGTAGGGGATGAAGGTGTGCCAGGACTGGCGCTCGGCCATCTTCTCCGCGCCGCGGTGGTGGTAGCCGATGTCGGGCACCGCGTCGACGATGATCTCGCCGTCGAGCTGCAGGGCGATGCGGAAGGCGCCGTGCACGCTCGGGTGGTTCGGCCCCAGGTTCAGGAACATGAACTCGGAGGTCTCGGAGCCTCGCTTCATGCCCCAGTCCTCGGGCCGGAACCGCAGCGCCTCCTGCTCGGCCGCCTCCTTCTCGTCGTCCAGCGAGAACGGCTCCATCTCCGTCGCCCGGGCCGGGTGCTCCTTGCGCAGGGGGTGGCCCTTCCAGGTCGGCGGCAGCACCAGGCGGAAAAGCCCCGGATGCCCCTCGAAGCGGATGCCGAACATGTCCCAGGCCTCCCGCTCGTACCAGTTGGCGTTCGGCCACACTCCGACGGCGCTCGGCAACTCGAGGGCGTCGTCCGCGAGCGGCACCTTGAGCCGGAACTCGGCGTTGCCGCTGAAGGACATCAGGTGATAGACCACCGTGAAGTCGGAGGCGGGCTGTCCTTCGCGGCGCGTCCGCTGGCGCTCGTCGATCGCGGTGAGGTCGTACAGCATCTCGAAGCGCGGGACGGTCTCGTCGCGCAGGCAACGCAGCGCCTTGAGCGCGTCCCGCCGGTCCACCCACGCGGCGCCGACGCCGTCGCGGGCGGCCTGCTCGGCCGACAGCCGGTCGCCGAGCCGCCGCCGCAACCCCTCGAGCGGGCCGGCATCCGGCCGGAGGTCGACGGCGGCCCCCCCCATCACGCGGGCGCCTCGGCGCTGGACGGGGAGCGGACGGCTTCAGACATGGTCGGGCGCGCGCAGTTCGGTGGCGGCCATGCGCTCCCCGCGGCGCAACTCGCGCTGCACCGGGCGGGCGGAGCGGTGGACCACCCCCTGGTTGTCGATGATCCAGCTCAGGGGCCGCCGCTCGCGGCCGATAGACTCCTGCAGCAGCATGAGGCCCTGCAGCAGCGCCTCGGGACGCGGAGGGCAGCCGGAGACGTAGACGTCGACCGGCAGGAACTTGTCGACTCCCTGCACGACCGAATAGATGTCGTACATGCCGCCGGAGTTGGCGCAGGAGCCCATGGAGATCACCCATTTGGGCTCCAGCAGCTGGTCGTGCAGCAACTGCACCACCGGCGCCATCTTGCGGAACACGGTGCCGGCGATGACGATCAGGTCCGCCTGCCGCGGCGTCCCCCGGATGACCTCGGCCCCGAAGCGGGCCAGGTCGTGGCGGGCGGTGAAGGCGGTGGCCATCTCCACGTAGCAGCACGACAGGCCGAAGTTGAAGGGCCAGATGGAGTGCTTGCGCCCCCAGGACACCATGTCCTCGAGCTTGGCCATCACGATGTTGCCGCGGATGAAATCGTCGACGGAGCCGCCGCCCGGCCCCGGCGCCGCCGCCTCCTCGGCCCGCTGCAGCCGCCAGCTCACAGGTTGAACCTCCGCCGGTTGACCACTCCGCCGGGGCCGCGCAGGGTCTTGAGGCCGTCCCGCTGGACCTGGGTGCGCCAGTCCAGGGCGCCGATTCGCCACAGGTAGAGAAGGGCCGCCAGCAGGATCAGCACGAACACGGCGATCTCGATGAAGCCGACCCAGCCCGCCTCCTCGACGACGACGGCCCAGGCGAACAGGAACACCACCTCCAAGTCGAAGATGATGAACAGGATGGCGGTCAGGTAGAAGTGGACGGAGGTCCGGAACCGGGCGCCGCCCACCGAGACGATGCCGGACTCGAAGGGCACCTCCTTGTACTGGCGCCGGACGCGTTGCCCGAGCAGGAAGGACAGGCCCAGCATGGCCAGGACCACCGCGAGCACCAGCGCCGCATAGAGCAGGAACGGGGCCAGCCCGTCCGGCACTTGCAGAAAAACTCCTCCCATGATGCCCCCGCAGGCTGGTTGAACGGCGGACCCCGGCGCCGCGCACGGCCGCCCGGCCGCGGGCCCGACGGCGGGGGTCGCCGCCGGGCGGGGCCGGTGCAACTGTGAAGATCGCGCCTTGTTGTCGGTCCGCGGCGCCCGTTCCGGCGGCTCCGCCGCCGGGCCGGGCCGTCAAGCGCCGGGCACTATACACGGACGAGACGCCAAAAACAAAAAAATGACCGACGCGTGAACGCAGGCTTGCTGACAAGTCCCAACAAGTCCCAGTCCCTTTACAATCCGCCCCGGGCGGCTTATCGTCGCCCTGTCCGCCGCCGCCGGCCCTCCGCGGCCAGGAGATCGTCCATGTCGTTCGCATTGGGTTTCATGTATCAAAACACGCAACGGCGTGGAGCCGCCGCGCGCATCTCTACATCTATCTGCGGGTCATCGACGGGCGGCCCTGGCCGCCCTGAGTCTCGCCGCGTCGCCCCAAACCCGGGGGCCCGCACGGTCGCAACACCGCGCAAGCCGCATTGTAGCATAAACCCGCCTTGCGTATTTTGGTGCACAAACCCCTTCGCATTCATTCCGCGCCTGTCCGCCGCCGCGGCGGGCCTCGCGCTGTGCGCTCTGTCCGCCGCCGCCGGCGCGCGGGACGACGGGCGGCCGTCGCTGTCCGGCGTCTGGACCAACGCCTCGCGCACGGGGCTTTCCCGGCCGCAGGGGGTCGAGACGCCGACGGTGAGCGCCGAGCAGGCCCGGCGGATCGTCGAGGGCATGGCGATCGCGGGCATTTCGGCCGAAAACATCGCCGCCGGCCCCGCGGTCGACCCGGAAACCGGCGCACCGCCCGCCGGCAGCCGGGACTTCGGGCTTCGGGGCTACAACCTGTTCTGGACCGATCCAGGCTCGACCTTGGCCGTCGTGAAGGGCGAGCACCGGACCTCCTACGTCGTCGATCCGCCGGACGGGCGCGTCCCGCGCCGGGAAACGCCGCGGAACTACCGGCGCCAAGGCTTCGGCGCCCGCTACCTGACCGGAGTGGGCGACGCGTCCGGTCCGGAGGCCATGCCGATCTCCGAGCGTTGCCTGATCGGCTTCGGCAACACGGCCGGGCCGGGCATGATGGGCACCCTGTACAACAGCACCTACCAGTTCGTCCAGACCGACGACTACTTCCTGATCAACGTCGAGATGGTGCACGATGTCCGCATCGTGCCGTTGCGCGGCTCGGCCGCGGAGGCCCGGGCCGCCCGCCGCCCGGCGGTCCACGCCCCCTGGTTCGGCGACGCGGTCGGCTGGTACGAGGACGGCGCGCTGGTGGTGGAGACCGTGAACATCCATCCGCTGCAGGCGGCGCAGAGCGCGGTGCCCATCACCCCGGAGGGCCGGATCACCGAGCGCTTCCAGCGCCATTCGGACACGGAAATCGTCTACTCCTTCACGGTGGAGGACGACAACCTGTACACCCGGCCGTGGACCGCCGAGTTGAGCTTCCACGCCATGGACGGGCGCATGTACGAGTACGCCTGCCACGAAGGGAACTACTCCATGGCGGGCATCCTGGCCGGCGCGCGGATCCAGGAGATCGAGGCGGAGACCGGCGGCGGATAGCCCCGGGCGGCGGTCCATGGCGCTGGCGCGGATCACGCGGATCGGGGTGGCGAGCCTCGCGGGCATGCTGGGGGGCGTCATGGCCTGCGCCGGGCTGCTGGCCGGCGTCCTGTACGCCGTCGGCGGCCTGGCCCTCGAATTGTCCCAGTCGACGCCGCTCAACCGCGGCACGGCGCTGGCCTTCCTGGCGCCGGCCGGCATGGCCGCCCTCCTCGGGGCGGCGGGCCTCGCCGCCGGCGCCCTCGCCGGCGCCTTCTACAATCTAGTGGCGAAGCGGCTGGGCGGCGTCGCCGTGGAGCTCGAGCGGGCCGCCCGGGACGGCGATGGACGCGACGGCTGAGTTGCTGCGGCCGGTCCTGACCGGCGCGCGGGTCGTCGTCCGGCCCGTCCGTCCCGAGGACTGGGACGGAATGTTCGCCGCCGCCGCCGACCCGGCCGTCTGGGCGCAGCATCCGGAGTCGGACCGGCATCTCGAGCCGGTGTTCCGGCGGTTTTTCGACGGGGCGCTGGCCTGCGGCTCGGGTTTCGCCATCGCCGACCGGAAGTCCGGGACCATCATCGGCTCGAGCCGCTACCACGGCCACGATCCGGATCGGCGCGAGATCGAGATCGGCTGGACCTTCCTAGCCGTCCGCTACTGGGGCGGCGGCTACAACCTTGAAATCAAGAAGCTCATGCTGGACCATGCGTTCCGCTTCGTCGACACGGCGGTGTTCTGGGTCGGCATGGAGAACCTGCGCTCGCGCCGGGCCGTGGAGAAGATCGGAGGATCGTTGCGCGCGGAGTCGGCGCGGCGCCCGGGCGAGCCGGCGGGCTCGCCCCACGCGGTCTACGAGATCCGCAAAGCCGACTACCGGCTTTGAAAGGGGCTTGTGGACTTATCTCCACCAATGTTAAAACCCTTTAACGTCAAGGGGTTGCCTGATCTAGCCAAAGGGCGGCTGATGGAATTAGCCAATGTTGTCAAGCGGTTGTCAGATGTGGTGAGTTAAATCTGTAGGTTCCCTTTGAAACGCACGGCGGAGCATGACAAGTGTTTGCGAAACAAGAGGTTGCCATGACTTCTTCGCGTTTTGTCTTTCTGCGGCGCCGCGCCGCGGGGGCGCGCCGTGGCTGAGCCGGCCCGGAGTCCCGCCGACGGCCTGAAGGGCCTGGCCGAGGACGTGCGCGCGCGCATCCTCGCGGTGCAGGAGAAGGCCGGCTTCGTGCCGAACATCTTCCTGACGCTGGCCTCCCGGCCGGAGGAGTTCCGGGCCTTCTTCGCCTACCACGACGCCCTGATGGAGAAGAAAAGCGGGCT
>CAYSVD010000190.1:0-36636 GCA_964434395.1 uncultured Pseudohongiella sp. | reverse complement strand
GGTGAGAGGGGGGTCCGGGCTGGGCGACGCGCTGGGCCTGGCGAGGAACATCAGGACGACGGGCACCGTGGCGCCGAGCTCGAAGGCGCTGATCCGGCAGCTGCTCAAGCCGATCGATTTCGGCGCGGCCCGCCGCATCGTCGAGCTGGGCCCCGGCAACGGTTGCGTCACCCGGGCCCTGCTGGCGCGCATGGCCTCCGACGCCCGGCTGATCAGCCTCGAGCTGAACGGCGACTTCGCCGCCCGGCTCGCCGCCATCGGCGATCCGAGGCTCGAGGTCTGCCACGGTTGCGCCTCGTCCCTGCGCGCCGTCCTGGACCGGCGCGGCGTCCGGCGGGCCGACTACGTGGTGTCCAGCCTGCCGCTCGCGCTGATCGACGATGCGGTGGTGCGGAGCATCCTGTCCGGCATCGGGGAGAACCTGCGCGAGGGCGGCCGTTTCCTCCAGTACCAGTACAGCCTGGCCAACTACGGCGACGTCAAGCCCTGGTTCAGCGACGTCAGGCTGCGCTTCACCCTGCGCAACGTGCCGCCGGCCTTCGTCTACGACTGCGTCAAGTGAGGTCGGGGAGTTGGCTGGCCCCGCCACATGGCTGGCCCGGGAGTTGGCCGCCCCGGGAGACTAGAGAGACTAGAGTTTGCCCGAAGCGCGCGGAAGCGGTACCATGACGGCGTCCCGGGGTCTCGCCCCGGGCGGGGCGTCTTCGGGCGCGGAAGCTGGCGAGGGGATGCGGGATGAGCAGCGCGGACATCATCAAGACCGTGGGGAAGCACCGCAATTTTATAGGGATATTGGCGGTGGGGGCCATCCTCTTCGCCGCGGTGGCGACCTACAGCGCAGGGATCCGCTCCGAGCTGTCCGACCTTGGGCGCTGGCCTGATGAGACGAACGCCCGGCCCAATGAGACGAACGCTCGGCTCGAAGCCCGGCTCGACGAGACGAACGCCCGGCTTGATGAGGCGAACGCCCGGCTTGACGAGGCGAACGCCCGGATCAATGAGGCGAACGCCCGGCTCGATGCCCGGTTCGACGAGACGAACGCCCGGCTTGATGGGATGGGCGCCCGGCTCGATGCCCGGCTTGATCAAACGAACACCCGCATCGACGGCCGGGCCGGGCTCGGGGTCCGGTCGGAGCCGCCGCGCGGGGGCGGCGCGCCTCGGGATCCGTAGGGCCGCCGGCCCGCGCTTTCCCGCCGGCCGCCCCGCCGCCCACCGGAGACGGCTTTGAACGACGCATCGCCACGCCGGGCGCTGTGGCCCACCTACGCCCCGCCCGACGGCCCGGTGTTCGTCCGCGGCCGGGGCAGCTTCCTGTACGACGCGGCCGGCGGCCGCTGGCTGGACTTCCTAAGCGGCATCGCCGTCACCGCCTTCGGCCACGCCCACCCCCGCCTGGTCGCCGCGCTCACGGAGCAGGCCGGCAGGCTGTGGCACCTGTCGAACGTGTTCCGCATCCCGGAGGCGGAGCGGCTGGCGCGGCGGCTGGCGGAGCGCAGCTTCGCCGACCGGGTGTATTTCGCCAACTCCGGAACCGAGGCGGTGGAGGCGGCCATCAAGGCGGCGCGGCTGCACCAGGCCGAGAGCGGCCGGCCCGGGCGGCGCCGCATCATCGGCTTCGCCGACAGCTTCCACGGGCGCACCCTGGGAGCGCTGGCGGCCGCCGGCAACCCGGCCCACACCCGGCATTTCCTGCCGCTGGACACCGGCTTCGACCAGGCGCCCTGGGGCGACCTCGAGGCGCTGGCCGCGCTGGCCGGCCCCGAAACCGCCGCCGTCATCGTCGAGCCGGTGCAGGGGGAGGGCGGCATCCGCCCCGCCTCCGCCGGCTTCCTGCGCGGATTGCGGGAATTGTGCGACGAGCGCGGCCTGTTGCTGATCTTCGACGAGGTGCAGTGCGGGGCCGGGCGCACCGGCCGGCTGCTCGCCCACGAGCATGCGGGCGTCAGCCCGGACATCGCGGCGCTGGCCAAAGGCATGGGCGGCGGCTTTCCGGTCGGCGCCTGCCTCGCCACCGAGGAGATCGGCCGGCTGATGGGCGTGGGAACCCACGGCAGCACCTTCGGCGGCAACCCGCTGGCCATGGCGGTCGCCAACGCGGCGCTGGACCTGTTGCTGGAGCCCGGCCTGCTGGACGAGGTCGTCCGCAAGGGCGAGCGCCTGCGCGCGGGCCTGGCCGAGCTGGCCGGACGCCGCGGGGACCTGATCGGGCCGGTGACCGGCATCGGCTTGATGGTCGGGGTGGGCTGCGCGGCGCCGAACGCCGAACTGGTGGCCGCCCTGCGGGACCGCGGGCTACTGGCGGGCCGCTGCGGCGGCAACGCCGTCCGGCTGTTGCCGCCCCTGAACGTGGCGGACGAGGAGATCGATCAGGCGCTGGAGATCTTCGCGGCCTGCCTGGAGGACCGGCCGGCGGCCTGAACGATGGACCTCGCGGCCTGCTTCCGCTGGATCGAGGCCGAGCGGCCCCGCATGCTCGACGACCTGCGCGCGCTGTCGGCGGTCAACTCCGGCACCCGCAACCTGGAGGGCCTCGAGAAGGTCGGCGCGCTCCTGTTGCCCATGCTGGGGGCGCTGGAGGGGGAGACCGAGCTGATCGACTCGGTCCCGTCGCGGAGCGTCGGGCTCGACGGCGAGACGGCGACGCAGCGGCACGGCCGGATCATCTCCTGCCGCAAGCGCCCCGAAGCGCCGGCGCAGGTGTTGCTGGCGGGCCACACCGACACGGTGTTCCCCGCCGACCATCCCTTCCAGAGCCCCGTCGACGCCGGCGGCGGCCGGCTGGCCGGCCCCGGCGTGGCGGACATGAAAGGCGGCATCGTCGTCATGCTGGCCGCCCTGGCGGCCTTCGAGCGCGAGCAGAACTCCGACGCGCTGGGCTGGCGGGTGCTGCTCAACGCCGACGAGGAGACGGGCTCCCACGGCTCCGCCGCCGCGCTGGCCGAGGCCGCCGCCGGGGCCCACGCGGGGCTGGTCTACGAGCCGGCGCTGGCCGACGGCACCCTGGCCGGCGCCCGCAAGGGCTCGGGCAACTTCACCCTGGTCGCGCGCGGGCGCGCCGCCCACGCCGGGCGCGAGTTCGAGCGGGGGATCAACGCCCTGGAGGCGCTGGCCGCGGCCGTGCCGCGGCTGGCCGCCCTGTCGCGCCCCGAGGCGGGCGTCACGGTGAACGTGGCGCAGGCCCGGGCCGGCACGGCCGTCAACGTGGTGCCCGAGCTGGCGGTGTGCCGGTTCAACGCGCGCTGCTGGCGCCGCGAGGAGCAGGCGCGCCTGGCCGAAAGCCTCGACGGGCTGGTGGCCCGGCTCAACGCCGCCGGCGGGGCCCGCTTCGCGCTGCACGGCGGCTTCACCCGCCCGCCGAAGCCGGTGACCCCGGCCGCGCGCATGCTGATGGACTGGACGGCCGAGTGCGGGAGCGCGCTCGGGCAGCCCGTCGCCTTCGCGGACACCGGCGGCTGTTGCGACGGCAACAACCTGGCCGCCGCCGGACTGCCCAACGTCGACACCCTGGGGGTGCTCGGCGGCGGCATCCACACCGACCGGGAGTTCATGCTGATCGACAGCCTGGCCGCCCGCGCGAAGCTGAGCGCGGCGCTGCTGGACCGGCTGGCCCGGGAGGGAGGGCGGCTGGCGGAGGCCGCCGGGGAAAGGGGGGCGCCGGCGTGCTGATCCGCATGGCCCGCCCGGACGATCTGGCCGACATGCTGCGGCTGTCCGGAACCCTGCCGCCCGGCATGACCTCCATGCCGCGCGACCGCGCGGCCTGGGAGCGGAAGCTGGAGCTGGTCGAGCGCAGCGCGCGCGGCGAGGCGCCGGCGGACGCCGAGACCCTGTACCTGATGGTGCTGGAGCAGGGCGGCGCCGTGGCCGGCACCGCGGCCGTGATCGCCGGGGCGAACCTGCCGCTGCCCTTCTACAACTACCGGATCACCCGGCTGGTGAAGACCAGCGAGGCGCTGGGCATCCAGACCAGCAGCACCGTGCTCAACCTGATGAACGACTTCACCGGCGAGACCGAGCTGGCCTCCCTGTTCCTGTTGCCGGAGCGGCGCGGCGGCCTGGCCGGACAGCTCCTGTCCCGCGGCCGCTACGTGCTGATGGCGGACTTCCCGGAGCGCTTCAGCGACACCGTGTTCGCCGAGATCCGCGGCTGGCTCGGCCCGGACGACCGCTCGCCGTTCTGGGAGCATCTGGGCCGGAAGTTCTTCGACATGCCGTTCGCCGAGGCCGACTTCATCAGCGCGGTGAAGGGCCCGCAGTTCATCAGCGACCTGATGCCGCGCCACCCGGTGTACCTGGAGCTGCTGCCCGAGGAGGCCCGGGCGGTGGTCGGCCGCCCCCACGACGACGCGGTGCCGGCGGTGAAGCTGCTGGAGCGGGAGGGCTTCCGCTACGAGAACGTCATCGACGTCTTCGACGGCGGCCCGGTCCTGCATTGCGCGCGCGGAAACGTGGCCTCCATCGCCGCGGCCCGCCGGCAGACCGTCGCGTCTCTGGACGCCGACGCGGACGACGGGTCGCTACCGCTTTGCATCGTCAGCAACGGCGCGATGCCCGACTACCGGCTGGCGCCGGCGCGCGTACGGCGGCTCGGGCCGGAGCGGATCGCGTTGCCGGCGGCGGCGGCGGCGGCGCTGAAGGTGGAGCCCGGCCGGACGGTGCGCGCGCTGGAGCTCCGCGCCGGGAAGAGGGGCTCCTGATGGCGGCCATGCCGGGCGAGCACTGCATCGGCGGACGCTGGGTCCGCGGCGGCGGCGAGCGGTTCGAGTCGGAGGATCTGGTCGCCGGCGGGAAGCCGGCGTGGCGGGGCCGGGCGGCCGGGGAGCGGGACATCGGCCAGGCGGTCGCGGCCGCCCGCGCGGCGTTCGCCGGCTGGCGGCGCGAGCGGCTCGAGGACCGCATCGAAAGCGTCGAGCGTTTCGCCGACATCGTCCGGCGGGGCGACCGCGCGCTGGCGCAGGCGATCCACCGGGAAACCGGCAAGCCGCCGTGGGAGTGCCGGGCCGAAGCGGCCGCCATGGCGGCCAAGGCGGAGGTGTCCGTCAGGGCGCTCCGGACCCGCGCCGGCGCCGCCGAGGAGGCCGACGGCGCCGGCGGGACGCGCCGGCTGTCCCATCATCCGATCGGCGTGTTCGCCGTGCTGGGACCGTTCAACTTCCCCGGGCACCTGCCCAACGGCCACATCATCCCGGCGCTGCTGGCGGGCAACACCGTGGTGTTCAAGCCTTCCGAGTTCACCCCCTGGACCGGCGAGGCGATGATGCGCTGCTGGGCGGCGGCGGGCCTGCCGCCGGGGGTCGTCAACCTGGTGCACGGCGGGGCGGACGTCGGCGGGGCGCTCGCGGCGGCCGAAGGCATCGACGGGCTGCTGTTCACCGGCAGCTCCCGCGCCGGCCACGCCATCCACCGGGCCTTCGCCGGGCGCCCGGAGAAAATGCTGGCGCTGGAGATGGGCGGCAACAACCCGCTGGTGGTGGACGCGGCCGCCGATGTCGACGCGGCGGTCTACGTCATCGTGCAGTCCGCGTTCCTTTCGGCCGGACAGCGATGCACCTGCGCCCGGCGCCTGATCCTGCTCCGCTCGAGGCGGAACGAGGCGTTGCTGGCGCGGCTGGCCGAGGTCGCCGGGCGTCTCCGGGTCGGCGTGGAGGACGACTGCTTCATGGGGCCGTTGATCTCCAACGCCGCGGCGGACCGGGTCATGGCCTTCGCCCGGGATCTGATCGACCGGGGCGGGCGGGCGCTCGCGGCGCCGGTCCGGCCCGATCCGGCCCGGTCCTTCGTGCGGCCGGGCATCATCGACGTGACCGGGCTCGCCGGGCTGGAGGACGAGGAGTGCTTCGGGCCGGTGCTCAAGGTGATGTGGGCGGACAGCCTGGACGAGGCCGTCGCCGAGGCCAACAACACCCGCTACGGCCTGTCGGCCGGACTGATCAGCGACAGCGGGGAGGCGTGGAAGCGGTTCGCCGCCGAGATCCGCGCCGGCATCGTCAACTTCAACCGTCCCACCACCGGCGCGTCCGCCGCGGCGCCCTTCGGCGGCGTCGGCGCCTCCGGCAACTACCGGCCGGGTGCCTTCTACGCGGCGGACTACAGCGCCTACCCGGTGGCGAGCGCGATGAGCCCGCGGGTGGCGTTGCCGGAGACCCTGGCGCCGGGCGTCGCGCTGTGAGCGGCGGCGTCCGCGAGGTCAATTTCGACGGCCTGGTGGGCCCGACCCACAACTACGCCGGGCTGTCGCGCGGCAACGTCGCGTCCGGCGAGCACGGCGGGCGGGCCTCCTCGCCCCGGCGGGCGGCGCTGCAGGGGCTGGAGAAGATGATGGCGCTGGCGCGCCTGGGCCTGGCCCAGGCGGTGCTGCCGCCCCAGGAGCGCCCCCACGTCCCGACCCTGCGCCGGCTGGGCTTCGCCGGCTCCGACGAGGCGGTCCTGCGGCGGGCCGGCGCCGAGGCGCCGCGGCTGCTGGCGGGGGCGGCGTCCGCCTCCTCCATGTGGGCGGCCAACGCGGCCACGGTCTCGCCCTTCCCCGACACCGCCGACGGGAGGACCCATTTCACGCCCGCCAACCTGGCCACCATGTGGCACCGCGCCATCGAGCCGGAGACCACCGCCGCCGTGCTGGCCCGGGTGTTCGCCGGCGACGGCTACGTCCACCATCCGCCGCTGCCGGCCGGAAGGCGTTTCGCCGACGAGGGGGCCGCCAACCACACCCGCTTCTGCGCGGACCACGGCGAGCCCGGCGTGGCGCTGTTCGTCCACGGCGACGACGCGGCCGGGACGGGCGCCGGGCCGAGGCGCTTCCCCGCCCGCCAGACCCTCGCCGCCTGCCGGGCCGTCGCGCGCGCCCACGGGCTGGATCCGGCACGGGTGGTGTTCGCCCGCCAGCACCCCGACGCCATCGACGCCGGGGTGTTCCACAACGACGTGATCGCGGTCGGCGACCGGCGCCTGCTGTTCTGCCACGAGCAGGCCTTCGCCGACAACGCCGCGGTGCGCCGTCGGCTGGAGCGGGCCATGGGCGCGGAGCTCGACTGGATCGAGGCGCCGAAGGCGGTGTTGACGCTGGAGGAGGCGGTGGGCTCCTACCTGTTCAACTCGCAGCTGCTGAGCGCGCCGGGCCGCCCCGGCCGCACCCTGGTCGCCCCGGCCGAATGCCTGGAGGCGCCCGGCGCGCGGGCCTTTCTCGAGGCGCTGAAGGCCGACAGCCCCCTGATCGACGACGTGGTCCACATGGATCTGAGGCAGAGCATGGACAACGGCGGCGGCCCCGCCTGCCTGCGCCTGCGGGTGGTGATGAGCGAGGCGCAGATCGCCGCCGCCGGCGCGCGGGTGTTCCTGGACGAGGCCCTGCATCGGGAGCTCGAGGCCTGGGTCGGCGCCCACTACCGCGACCGGCTGGTTCCCGACGACCTGCGCGACCCGGCGCTGCTGGAGGAGGGGCGCGCCGCGCTGGACGCGCTGACCGGGATCCTGGACCTCGGTCCGGTCTACGAGTTTCAGCGCGGGTAGAGCGCCTCCATCATCACGTGGAAGATCACGTGCTGCTCCATCACCCCGCGCACCAGGTCCGAGCCCGGTCCGACGGCGTAGACCGCCACGTCCTCGCCGGCGTGGGTCTCCGACGCCATGGGCACCAGGGCGGCCGGGCGGAAGTCCGGCGCTTCGGTGTCCACGTCCCCGAGGTCCGGGCGGCGGCCGGATGCGCCCGGCAGGAAGGGCGAGACCGGGCCGTTGAGGTAGCCCAGGGTGGTGTAGGGCAGGCCGTCCGCCGCCCGCTCCGCCCGGAGCCGGCCCGACGCGTCGGGCCGGGCCGCCTTGCCCAGGATGGGATTGCCGCGGGCGGAGTAGCCGGCGATGGCGAACGCGTGGCTGTGGTCGGCGGTGACGATGATCAGGGTCTCTTCGAGATCCATCATCTCCAGCGCGACGCGCACCGCGTCCGACAGGGCGATGGCGTCCAGCAGCGCGCGGCGGGGGTTGGCGGCGTGATGGGCGTGGTCGATGCGCCCCGCCTCCACGTTGAGGTAAAAGCCGTTTTCGTTGCGGCTTAGGATGCGGATCGCCTTGGCGGTCATCTCGCCGAGGCTCGGCTCGCCCAGCGGCCCGTCGTCCCGGTCCGGCGAGTATTGCATGTGGGAGGGCTCGAACAGGCCCAGCAGATGGTCCGTGGCGTCGGGGTCGACGGCGTCGAACTGGCTCCGGTTCCACACCCAGACGCTGTTCGGCGCGGCGCCCGCCCACTCCGCGGCGAGGTTCCGCCCGTCGAGGCGCGCTCCGGGACGGCCGGTTTCGGGATCGGCGGCGCCGCGGGGCAGGAAGGCGGCGCGTCCGCCGCCCAGGGCCACCTCCAGCCCGTCGCTGCCGGGGACGTTGTCCCTGAACTCGACGAGCTGGCGCGCGATGTCGGGACAGTCGCCGGGGTCGGCCAGCGCGCCGGCGTCGCCGTCGTGCTCGAAATTCCGCTCCATGCTGTGGGCGTAGTTCGCCGCCGGCGTGGCGTGGGTGAGGCGGGCGGTGCTGACCACCCCGGTGGACAGGCCGCGGCGCTCGGCGATCTCCAGGATGGTGGCGGCTTCGTTGCCGCGCTGGGAGGCGCACTCGCCCCTCGCCGCGCGCTGGTTCACGCTGATCAGCCCCGCGGCCGTCTTGATGCCGGTGACCATCGCGGTCATGGTGCCGGCCGAATCGCTGACCTGGGCGTTGGTGTTGTAGGTCTTCGACAGGGCCACGTTGGGAAAGGCCTCGAAGGACAGCAGGTTCTCCTCGCCGCTTTCGCCGCGCAGCTGGCCTTCAAGGATGCGCGCGGCGGTGACGGTGGAGACGCCCATGCCGTCGCCGACGAACAGGATGACGTTCCTGGCGCGGCCGCCGGGGCCCTGCCTTAGGGACAGGGCGCGGTCGACCGCGGCGCGGCCCTGCTCGAACCAGGTCTCGGGGCTCTCCTGCGCCGGCGCGGCGCGCGGCGGCAGGGCGAACGGCAGGGCGAACGGCAGGGCGAACAGCAGGGCGGGGACCGTTCTCATGGCGCGCTCCTCGGTTGGCGGCTTCCGGCGCCGAGCCTGTCCGGCGCGCCGTCCGGATCCGCGGCCGGCCCGCGGCTCGCGCCGGTCGGCGCATTATGTCGCCGTTCGCCGCGCCTGTACAACCCGGAACCCGGAACCCGGAACCCGGAATCCGGAATCCGGCGGAATCCGGGACACTCCGCGCTCCGGCATGTCTCCACGCCGGCGGAGGGCCGCCGCCCGGCGACGGGATCCGGCGCGCCGTCCCGCACGGCCGCGAGCGGGCTTCGCCCTGCGCGGCTGGCCGAACCCATGGCAAGGGATCAACGCGTCCAGAGCTGATAAGGCTTTGAAATTATTGGCTTATTCTTTGCGGCATGTCATGTCTTTATCGATAAAAACATGACATACTGCGACGCCCGTAGCGGGGTGGGAGGCAAGGGGCGAGGCGGTTCCCAGGTTCCCTTGCCGCGCCGGCCGAACGCCCCGACGCGTTGTTGTTTGTGCCGAAATAAGTCATGTTTTTATCAAGAAAAACTTGACTTTCTCCGATGTCCAAGGCAGGATCAAGGGCGAATGACGGGAGGATGGCTCCATGAGCATCGCGCAGGCCGTGAGAAAACGGATCGACGCCGCGCCCGACGGCCGGGTGTTCGGCTACCGGGATTTTCCGGAGTACGCCCGCTCGCCGGGCGCCGTGATCAAGGCGGTCGGCCGCCTGGCGGCCGACGGGCGGCTGAAGCGCCTGTCCAAAGGCAGGTTCTATCTGCCCGAGCAAGGGTGGAGCGGGCCGCTCCGCTGGCCGTCGTACGATGAGGTTCTGCGTTCCTTCCTGTACAAGAACGGCCGGTTGCGCGGCTACGTCACGGGCTTCGCCCTGTACAACCGGCTCGGCCTCACGACCCAGGTGCCCGTGACGCTCGTGCTGGCCATCAACGGCGGACGCGGGAGAAAGCGGTTCGGTCCCGCCCGGTTCATCCTGGTGAAGGCCCGCGCGCCCGTCAGGGAGAGGGATGTGAAGCTTCTGCAGTATTTGGACGTGTTCAGAAAGATAAACAGGATAGAGGCATCCGATATCAACGTGTCCCTGTTGATAATGTCCGACCGCATCGCGGAACTGTCCGGCCGCGAACGGGCCCGGCTCGTGAAGTTGGCCATCGACCATTACAACCCGAGAGCTCGTGCGGTGGCCGGGATGGTGTTCTCGATCCTGAATCTGCCGGAAGCCAAAACGCTGTCGCGCTCCCTGAACCCGGCGACGTTCTATAAGGTGGGGCTGGACAAGGAGAAGTGGCCCTTGGCCCGGGACTGGAACATCCGCTGATGAGGACGCGCGAAGAAACAGGGGCGCTTTGTCGACTTGAGGAGGCCGCCCTCGAAGAGAGGGACCATCCAGGCCATGTCGGCTGGGGAGAGCCGCTGGCTGGTTGGGGTGCCCGTGCGGCTTTCCAAGCCTGCCGGAGCGCGGAGCCGCGTGCCGCGCGCCCCGGGGAGGCCCTTTCCGCGGCCGGGTGGTCTCGGGGCGCGGCACCATGCCGGCCGGCCGGTCCCGCGCCGCCTAGCATGGCGGAAAAGTCATGTTTTTCTCGTGGAAAATTTGACTTTTTCCGGTGATCAAGGCAGGATCAGGGACGAATGACGGGAGGATGGTTCCATAAGCGTCGCGCAGGCCGTGAGAAAACGCATCGACGCCGCGCCGGCCGGCCGGGTGTTCGGCTACTTGGATTTTCCGGAGTACGCCCGTTCGCCGAGCGCCGTGATCAAGACGGTCGGCCGCTTGGCGGCCGACGGGCGGATGAAGCGCCTGTCCAGAGGCAAGTTCTACGTGCCTAGACAGGGGGAGTGGCTCGGGCCATTCCGCTGGCCGTCGTACGACGAGATCTTACGCTCCATTCTGTACAAGAACGGCCGGTTGCGCGGCTACGTCACGGGCTACGCCTTGTACAACCGGCTCGGCCTTACGACCCAGATGCCTGTGACGATCATGCTGGCCATCAACGGCGAGAGGTGGAAAAAAAGTGTCGGTCCCGCCCGGCTCATCGCGGTGACGGCCCGTGCGCCCGTCAGGGAGAGGGATGTGAAGCTTCTGCAGTATTTGGACGTGTTCAGAAAGATAAACAGAATAGAGGCATCCGATATCAACGTGTCCCTGAAGATAATGTCTGATCGCATCGCGGAGCTGTCCGGCCGTGAACGGGCCCGGCTCGTGAAGTTAGCCATCGACCATTACAACCCGAGATCCCGCGCGGTGGCCGGGATGGTCTTCTCGATCCTGAAGCTGCCGGAAGCCAAAACGCTGTCGCGCTCCCTGAACCCGACGACGTCATACAAGGTGGGGCTGAGCAGGGAGAAGTGGCCCATGGCCCGGGAATGGAACATCCGGTGAATAATGCTGCACGGAGAAAGCGGGCGCGTTGCCGGCCGGGAATGTCGTCGCCGTGAGGAACGGGCCCGCCCTTGGTTCGCGCGGGAAGGGGGCCGGACGACAAGGGCGCACGGCGCCAAGGGCGAAACGGCGTACGGCAGGGACGAGCGGGACTATGGACCGCCCTTCGGGGGAAGCGGCCCTTGCGCGGCTGTGCCGCCCCGCCGGGCCGCATCGGCCGAGCGCACGGCCAGCCTGTCGCCATCCGAAGTTGAAAAGTCAGGCTTTTCTCGTAAAAAACTTGACTTTTTCCGATGTCCAAGGCAGGATTAGGGGCGAATAACGGGAGGATGGTTCCATGAGCATCGCGCAGGCCGTGAGGAAAAGCGTTGATGTTGCGCCCGATGGTCGGGTGTTCGGCTACCGGGATTTTCCGGGATATGTCCGCTCGCCGGGCGCCGTGATCAAGGCGGTCAGCCGCCTGGTGGCAGACGGGCGGCTGAAGCGCCTGTCCAAAGGCAGGTTCTATCTGCCCGAGCAAGGGTGGAGCGGGCCGCTCCGCTGGCCGTCGCACGACGAGATCCTGCGCTCCTTTTTGTACAAGAACGGCCGACTACGCGGCTACGTCACGGGCTTCGCTCTGTACAACCGGCTCGGCCTTACGACACAGGTGCCCGTGACGCTCGTGCTGGCCATCAACGGCGGACGCTGGAAAAAGAAATTCGGCCCCACCCGGGTCATTACGGTGACGGCCCGCGCGCCCGTCCAGGAGAGGGATGTGAAGCTTCTGCAGTATCTTGACGTATTCAGGAACATCAACAAGATACAGGCTTCCAACATCAACGTGTCCCTGAAGATAATGAGCCGACGAGTTTCGGAGCTGTCCGGCCAGGAACGGGCCCGGCTCGTGAAATTGGCCATCGACCATTACAACCCGAGAGCCCGCGCGGTGGCCGGGATGGTGTTCTCGATGCTGAAGTTGCCGGAAGCCGAGACCCTGTCGCGCTCCCTGAACCCGACGACATCATACAAGGTGGGGCTGAACAGGGAGAAATGGCCCATGGCCCGGGAGTGGAACATCCACTGATGGATATGCACGAAAACAGCGAGGCATTTATCCGCTTGGTGAGAGACACCGCCCAAAGTATGGACCTGCCCCTAGTCTATATCGAAAAGGACTACTGGCTGACAAGGGCGCTCAAACATCTTTCCGAATCGGACCGCGCCGACAGCGTGGTGTTCAAAGGCGGGACGTCGCTGACCAAGGCGCACAGGATCGCGGACCGTTTTTCGGAGGATATCGATCTGGCTATTCTGCCGAAAATCAACACCGACGGCGCCGCGAAAAGACTGCTAAGGCGCGTGGAAAAAGCGGCCAACCAAGGGCTCGCCCCCATCGAGGATGACGATCGCGAAATCAAAAGTTCAAGATTCCGTAAAACCGTATATCGCTATCCGCGGATCATCATGGGAGCATTTGGGGACGCAACGCCCGATTTGCTGATCGAGGTGAACACCTTCGTCCGCCCCGAGCCCTTCGAAAGGATGCGGCTGCGGGCCTTCGTCGCGGACACCCTCGCCGAACAGGGGCGAGAGGACGAGATCGCAGGTTACGGCCTGGAGGGCTTTTTCATCAACGTCCTTTCGGTGGAGCGCACACTGGTCGAGAAAACGCTGGCCGTGATCAAACACAGCTACCACTCCGACCCCGTCTCCAGCCTGTCCGACCGCTTCCGGCATCTTTACGACATCTGCATGATCCTGCGCCGGGAAGAGCACAAACGGTTCGTCCGCTCGGAAGAGGAGTTTTCCGCGTTGCTCAGGCGGTGCGTCGCGGACGAGGTGGCGATGGGCTCCAGGCGCACCGAATGGCTCGAAAGGCCGCTGCACGAGGCGCCGCTGTTCCCCGGTTTCGCGGACTGGCGGGAGCCGCTGGAGGAGGCCTGCAAGGGCGGCTTCGCGCAACTGGTGTACGGCGGCCTTCCCGAAATCGACGAGATCGGCGCCGCCCTCGCGCTCCTGCGGGATGCCCTAAGGGAGGCCGGCGGCGGGCCGTAGCCGGACCGCGGCGGTTTTGACACCGCCGCCCGCTTCGCCGGACAATCCGCCCGGACGGAGGCGGGGGACATGCCTTGATCGTGATCGCCATCGCCGGGCCCTCCGGTTCGGGCAAGTCCGAACTGGCGCGGGGCATCCGCGATCTCGCCGCCGGGCGCGGCCTGTCCGCCGGCATCCTCGGGGAGGACGGCTACTACCGGGATCTGGGCCATCTCTCCGACAGCGAGCGCCGCGCCGTCAATTACGACGCCCCCGAGGCGCTGGAGCACGGGCTGCTGCTCGAGCACCTCGACCGGCTGCGCGCCGGCCGCGCGGTCGAGGTTCCGGTCTACGACTTCGTCCGCCGGCGCCGCGCCGGAACGCGCCCGCAGGCGCCCTGCGAGGCGCTGGTCGCCGAGGGCATTCTGCTGCTGAGCGATTCCCGCCTGCGCGAGCGCTTCGACTTCAGCATGTACATCGACGTCCCGCTGGAGACGTGCCTGGCGCGGCGGCTGGCGCGCGACGCGGCGGAGCGCGGGCGCGGCCGGGAGAGCGCGATCAGGCAGTTCGAGGCGACGGTGAGGCCCATGTTCCACCGGCACATCGCTCCCTCCCGCCGCCACGCCGACCTGGCGGTGGACGGCTCGGGCGCGCCCGGGGAGACCCTGCGCCGGGCGGCCGGCCCCGTGGGCGGACTGCTGGACCGCCTCGTCCGCCGGGAGGCGGGCGCCTGAAGGTGGACGCGCTCGTCAGCCTGGCCGGCGTCGCGGCGCTGTTCGCCGCGGCCTGGGGACTGTCGGCCCGCCGCGGGCGGGTGAACTGGCGCACCGTCGGCATGGCCCTGCTGCTGCAGGCGGCGCTGGGGGCCTTCGCCCTGCACCTGCCGGCGGGGGTCGCCGCGCTGGAGTTCGTCTCCGGCGGGGTCGCGGGCGTGCTGGACAACGCCCAGGCCGGCATCGACTTCGTGTTCGGCGAGATCGGCTCGTTCCGGCTGGGCTTCGTCTTCGCCTTCCACGTGCTGCCGGTCATCGTGTTCTTCTCCTCCCTGGTCGCCGTCCTCTACCACCTCGGCGTCATGGGGCTCGTCATCCGGGTGATCGGCGGAGCGTTGCGCCGGTTGCTCGGCACCAGCCGGGCCGAGTCCATGTCCGCCACCGCCAACATCTTCGTCGGGCAGACCGAGGCCCCGCTGACGGTGCGGCCCTACATCGCCGGCATGACCCGCTCCGAGCTGTTCGCCGTCATGGTCGGCGGCCTGGCGACGGTGGCGGGCTCGGTGCTGGCCGGCTACGTGCTGCTGGGCATCGACATCGGCCACCTGCTGGCGGCCAGCTTCATGGCGGCGCCGGGCGGCTTCCTGATGGCCAAGCTGATGCTGCCGGAGACCGAGGAGCCCGAGGGCGGCGGCGAATTCCGGCTCGCGCTCGAGTCCCACGTCAACGTGATGGAGGCGGCGGCCGCCGGCGCCTCCCAGGGCATGCGGCTGGCGCTCAACGTCGGGGCCATGGTGCTGGCTTTCGTGTGCCTGATCGCCCTGGTCAACGCGCTGCTCGGCTGGGCGGGCGCGGCGGCGGGCCTCGACGGCCTGTCGCTGCAGGCGTTGCTGGGCCTCGCCTTC
The DNA here is from genome assembly GCA_964434395.1 of uncultured Pseudohongiella sp. GTDB lineage: Bacteria > Pseudomonadota > Gammaproteobacteria > Pseudomonadales > Pseudohongiellaceae > UBA9145. The sequence continues at coordinate 21,614 of CAYSVD010000190.1, read as the reverse complement.
CAGCCGGTGGCCTTTCTGCTGGGCGTGCCCTGGGAGGAGAGCCGGCTGGCCGGCGGCCTGATCGGCCAGAAGCTGGTGTTCAACGAGTTCGTCGCCTACATCGAGTTCGCCGAACGGATGGACGCCTTCTCCCCGCGCGCCCAGGCGGTGGTGACCTTCGCCCTGTGCGGCTTCGCCAACTTCTCCTCCATCGGCATCCTGCTGGGCGGCCTGGGCGTCATGGCGCCGGAGCGCCGCGCCGAGATCGCGGAGCTGGGCCCCCGGGCGGTCCTGGCCGGCTTCATGGCCAACCTGATGAGCGCGGCGATCGCCGGCTTCCTGCTGGCGCTCTGAGCCGGCCGGGAAGCGGGGCGGCGGCTCCGCGCCCCTCCCGCCGCTCCGGGCCCCTCAAGGGTCGAGCAGGCCGATCTCGCGCAGGCGCCGCCGCAGGTATTCCCCGGCGGTGATCGGCGGATGCTTCGGGCCCTCCTCCCCCAGGCACTGCGGCGGGCACGCGAGGCTCGCATCGCCGCGCGGATGCAGGAAGAAGGGCATGGAGTAGCGCGAGCGGTCGCCGGCGGCGGGGTTGGCCACCCGGTGCACCGTCGAGGGCAGCATGCCGTTGGTCAGGCGCGCCATCATGTCGCCGGTGTCCAGCACGATCTCGTTCTCCCGGCTGGGCACCGGCAGCCAGCCGCCGTCGGCGCCGCGGAGCTCCAGCCCCGAGTCGGTGGCGCCCACCAGCAGCGTCAGCAGGTTGATGTCGGTGTGGGGCGCGGCGCGCATGGCCCCGCCGGCCGCCATGCCCTCCCCGAGGGCCGGATAGTGCAGCAGCCGGCAGATGGAGTCGCCGCCCGCCGTCAGCTCGCGGAAGAAGGACGGCGCCAGTCCCATCGCCTCGCCGACCGCGTCCAGCAGGTCCAGGCCCAGCGCGGTCAGCCGCGCGTGCAGCTCGACGAAGCAGGCCTTGAAGCCGGGCAGCTCGGCCGGCCAGACGTTGGGCGGCGGGCCGCCCGGGCCGGCCGCCGGCTCGGGGCCGACGTGCCAGAACTCCTTGAGGTCCGGCGTCGGGTTGCCGGCCGCGTTCTCGCGCCCGAAGGCGGTGTAGCCCCGCGCGCCGCCGGATCCGCTGTCGTAGCGCATCTTGACGTCGAGCGGCAGGTCGAACAGCCGGCGGGACAGCTCGTAGGCCCGCCGCAGGAGTCCGGCGGGGATCGGATGGTCGCGCAGCACCACGAATCCGCATTCCCGCAGCCCCTCGTACAGCTCGCGGGCGAAACGGGCCCGGCCGCCGGCGAGTCCCCGGCAGCTGAGGCGCCGCGCGGCGGAGCTCGCGGCCGCGGTCCCCCCCGTGGATCGCATCCCGGCGCTACCGCTGGAACAGGTAGGAGAACTTCACGAAGAACTGCTCGCCGTCCCGGCGCAGCTCGTCGGTCGACAGCAGCTCGCGCTCGCCCTCCGCCTCGACGATCTCGAAGTTGCTGCTGTTGGAGTTGTACCCCACGTAGAAGGCGGACCAGGGATTGATCACGTAGCGCAGCAGCAGGTCGAAGTTCAGGTTCTCCGAGTCCTCGAGCCGGGTCAGCGGCCCGCCCTCGGTCTTCTCGCGCTGGGCGATGAAGCGCAGCGACAGCTCCCGGGTGAACTGGTAGTTCCAGTTGCTGCGCAGGATCTGGTTGGAGAAGATCCGGCCGCCGGAGCCCCGGCTCTTCAACTCGGTGCGCAGGTAGGTGTTGGCGATCCGCAGGCGGTCGAAGGGCCGCCAGAGCATGTCCACGTCGAGGCGGGAGACGCCGGCCACCGAAGGCAGGCGCCCGCGCGGCGGCACCAGGTTGAGGGCGGTGCCGGAGCGGTAGTCCGCGCCGAACTCCAGCGATTCGAGCGCGTTGCTGTCGAAGCCGACCTCCCAGCTGTCGTACTCGTAGACGCGGGCGGCGGCCAGGCCGGGGAAGTCCCCCGGGCGCAGCGTCTCGGAGTAGTCGTTCCAGGCGACCTCGAAGCCGGCGGTGCCGAAGCTCATGTCGAGGCCCGGGCCGAACTGGGTGTAGATGCGCTCGCCGGAGCTGTCCTCCAGATGGACGCCGAACAGCGAGGCGCTCCAGCTGTCGATGGCGGGATGCTCCGGGTAGAAATTCAGCGCCGCCCGCTGGTGGAAGCCGGAGGTGTCCGCCCGGAAATAGCGTTGCTGAAAGCCCAGGTCGGTGCGGAAGCCCGTCGAGGCCTCGATGAAGTGGCTGTGGGTGTTGAGGGTGCGCCCGACCCGGTTGACCTGGATGTTGCGCTGGTAGCCGGTCCGGGACGCCCCGCCGCCGGCCGGCCGGGTCTCGGTGCCGACCACCTGCATCTGGGTGCTCCAGTTCCCGTCCAGCCGGAACCGCCCGTCGACGCTGGCGACCCGGTTGCGGCCGTCGCCCAGCTCCCGGGCGGTGGCCAGAAAGCCCACCCGGTCCTGCTCCGAAATGTCCCGGAAGCCGCGCAGGATGGCGATGCCGGCCTTCTCTCCGGCCAGCGGGTCGCCGGCGGGGCGGCCCTGCCCCGGCGCCTCGTCGTTGATCAGGATGGCGCCGAAGCCGTAGCCGCCGGACCGTCCGGTGAAGCGCAGGCCGCCTTCGGGATCCACGATGCGGCGGGTGAACACCAAGGTGGAGTCGGTGGCGAAGAAGTCGGCGTTCTCCACGAAGAACGGGCGCCGCTCCGGGAACTGCACCTCGAAGCGCTCGTTGACGGTGACCTGCGGCTCGTCCGACTCCACCTGGCTGAAGTCGGGGTTGAGGGTGAGGTCCAGGACCATGCTGTCGTTGAACACGAACTTGGCGTCCAGCCCCGCCTCCCGCTCGCTCAGGGCGCGGAAGGCCGGGCCGCCCGCCGCCCCCCGGTCCAGGCTGTCGGCCTCCCGGGCGAACAGGAAGGGGATGAGCTGGAAGTTGTCGCCGGGCGAGACGTCGCGGATGCCCTCCAGCAGCGCGGTCTGGTTCAGCCGCCCGTCGATGGCGATGGAGTAGGCCGGCCAGTAGGAGGACTCGGCCAGGCGCGGAATGTGGCGGCCGAACTGCGCGCGCCAGCGCTGCTCGCTGTCGTCCGGAAAGCGCAGGCTGCGCAGCGGTATGGCCATGCGCGCCATGTAGCCCCGCTCGGTCACCACCCCCTCGCTGTCCCAGACCGCCTCCAGGGTGGTGTCGAAGCCGGCCCGACGCGAGGCGCCTTCGGTCCAGCGCGCGTCCCACTGGATGCCGAGCGGGGTCGAGCGGAAGGAGAAGGCCGCCCGCTGGTCGTTGAAGGTGTCGATGGTCAGCTCCACCAGGTCGTCGCCGTCGATGTTCTCGCGCGAGGACATGTTGGCGCGGATCAGCTCCGCGGCCTCGTCGAAGGCCAGGAAGACGGCGTACAGGCGCTCCCGGTCGTAGCCGAGGTAGACCTCGGTGCGCTGGCTGGCGGCCTCGCCGTCGTCCGGCTCGCGCTGGACGAAGCCGTCGATGCGGGCCATGGACCGGGCCAGCGCGGTGGCCGGGCGCATGCCCTCGAAGTCGGAGAGGGCGGGCGGCCCGCCGACGAGCGGGACCGTCAGCGCCGCCTCCGCCGCGCCGGCGGGGCCGGCCGCCGCCAGGCAACACAGGGCCAGGGCGCCGGCCGGGCGCGTCCACTGCCGTTTCATGTCGCGGGGCTCCTCGCGGGTCGTCGCGCGCGCGGGCCGCCCGCGGCGGGGCGGCCGCCGGTCCGCCCGCCGCTAGCGCGCCGCGCTGCGGTCGACGAAGCCGTCGGCGTTGGGCATGCGCACGCGGGGCAGGCTTTCGCGGTCCAGCCGCTGGTCCAGCCCCACCAGCCCGTTCAGGTACAGCACGTAGGCGGTGACCTGCCAGACCTCCCGGTCGCTTAGGGACTTCGGCGCGTCGGCCGGCATGGCCCGGCGCACGAAGTCGAACACGGTGCTGGCCCAGGGCCAGTAGCTGCCCACGGTGCGCAGGGGCTCGTCCTCGGAGTCCATGTCGCCGCCGGCCAGCGCGGTGTTGCGGATGGTTCCCGAGCCGTCCAGGCCGTGGCAGGAGGCGCAGCGCGCGTCGTAGACGGCCCGGCCCTCCCGGGCGGCGCCGGAGCCCGCCGGCAGGCCGTCGCCGTCGGGGGTGACGATCAGGTCGAAGCCCTCGAGCCGCCCCTCGTCGAGCGGCGCGCCGAGCCGCGGGGCCTGGGCGGCGCCGGCGGCCAGCGGGGCGAGCAGGGCCAGCGCGAGCGCCGTCCGGCGCGCGGCGCCCGGGCGGAGCGCCTGCGGGCCGGGCTCAGACGTAGACATTGCGGACGTCGCCGTCCCGGTCCACGCCCCAGCTTTGGATGCAGTGGTTGTGGTAGAAGTTGATGGCGCCGCGCTCGGCGAGGACGGCGTCCCGGGTCGGCTGCACGGCGCCGCGGCTGTCGGTGGCGCGGCTCTGCAGCACCGCCTCGCCGCCGTCCCAGCGCCAGGGGATGCTGAAGCGGGTCAGGGCCTTGTCGGCGGGCCGGCTGTCGAGCAGGGCGCCGGCCCAGGTGCGCCCGCCGTCCGCGCTGACCTCCACGCCGCGCACGGCGCCGCCGCCGGACCAGGCGATGCCGGAGACCCGGTAGACGCCCGGCCGGCGCAGCCGCATCATCCCGGAGGGCGAGGTGATCAGGGACTTCACGCCCATCGGGAAGGTGAACTGCAGGCTGGAGCGGTCCGGCAGGGTGTCGGTGTACTTGCTGGTCTCGTCCCGGAACTGCGCCGGCCGCCGGACCAGCTTCAGCTGGGTCAGCCACTTGACGCTGATGTTGCCCTCCCAGCCGGGACAGAACAGGCGCATCGGATAGCCCTGCTCGGGCCGGACCGGCTCCCCGTTCTGGTACAGGGCCACCAGCACGTCGTCCATCGCCTTGTCCAGCGGCACCGAGCGGCCCATGCTGGCGGCGTCGGCGCCCACCGCCGCGACCCAGCGCGCCTCGGGCAGCGCCCCGGCCTCGTCCAGCAGCGCGGACAGGGGGACGCCGGTCCACTCCGCGCAGGACACCAGGCCGTGCAGGCTCTGGGCGGTGCCGTCGGCGGCGCCGCCGCGCAGCAGCGCGCCGCTGTTGCCCGAGCACTCCAGGAAGTGGATGCGGCTGACCATCGGGTACCGCAGCAGGTCTTCGTAGCGGAAGCTCAGCGGCCGGCGCACCAGCCCGTTGATCACCAGCGCGTGGCCGTCCGGGTCGATCGCCGGCACCCCGGCGTGATGGCGCTCGAAGTGCAGGCTGTTGGGCGTGATGGCGCCCTCGAGATGCTGCAGGGGCGAGCGCGAGGCGCCGCCGCCGGGATAGAGGGGGTTGGGCTCGCCGGGCATGCGCTCGATGTGCGCGGCGTGGGGCGAGCGCCGGCCGTAGGCGCTCGCGCCCGGCCCGGGAACCCTGGACCAGTCCGGGATCTCGATGCGCGGCGCGGTCTCGGCGCCGGCCAGGGGGGCCGACAGCGCCAGTCCCGCGCCGCCCAGGCCCAAGCCCAGCAGGTGCCGGCGGCTGAGCAGTCCGTTGCCGGCGGCCTTCTCGAGCGGCTCCGTCACGGCGCGCGCTCAGTCGGCGGCGACGAAGCGCCGGGCCTCGCGGACCGCCGGGTGGTCCGCATCGCTCCGGAAGGACAGGAGCTTCTCGTACATCCGGTCGGCCGCGGCCTCGTCGCCCAGGGCGGCGTAGGCCCGGGCCGCGCCGACGAGCGACAGCGGGCGGTTGGGCATGCGCAACAGCGAGCGCTCGAACAGCTCCGCGGCCTGGCGCGGCATGCCGAAGGCCAGGTGGATCTCCCCGGCCAGCTCGTGCGCGGGCTTGAGGGGCCTGGCCGCGCCGTTGGGCGGGCGGCCGCGCTCGTCGATGGCGATGGCCTCGGCCAGCAGGGCCAGGGCCTCCTCCTGCTGCGGCAGGCCGTCGGTGGTCAGCCCCTCCCGCAGCAGCTCCCCGGCGCGCTTGGACTTCGCCAGCGCGGCCACCTCGGCGCGCATGATCTGCAGGTCGTCGCTGTCCGGGCGCCCTTCGGCCATCTCGCCGAGGCGCTCGGCGACCCGTTCGGCCAGCGCCGGCTCGCCCAGGTGGGCGGCGCTCAGGCCCAGCGCCAGCAGCTGGTCGGCGCTCAGCTCGTCGGAGAGCTCCGACAGTTCCCAGTTCTGGGTCTCGATGATGTGCCGGGCCTGCATGGTCTTGAGGGTGTTGATGGAGCGGGCGTCCCCCGGGTTGTCCTCCAGCACCTCCCGGCCCCGCCGCATCCACAGGCGCGAGCGCTCCAGGTCCCCCAGCTGCAGGTCGCCGTACTGCCCCCAGTCGGAGGAGTGGTTCATGTCGCCGGCGCGGTCGCCCGGCTTCCACAGGTCGCGGGCCGCCTGGAAGGCCGAGTCGTTCCACTGCGCCACCTCCCGCCACATGCCGTGCTGGATGAAGATGTGGGTCGGCATGTGCCGGGCGTGGGACACGGCCGGGGCGATGGTCGCGTACTTCCGCGCCGCCTCCAGGGCGAGCGGGGCGTGCACGGGGTCGTCGAAGGCGTGGATCACGTAGTGGGCCGCGCCCGGATGGTTGTCGTTGTCCTTGAACAGCTCCAGCGCCAGGGCGCCGGCGCGCATGTTGACGCGCTCGCGCATGTCGCCGGAGGCGCCGGCGGCGGCCAGCATCGAGACGGTGTAGAAGGCCTTCACTTCGTCGTCGTCGGGATAGCGGGCGTAGAGCTCGGCCATCGCCTCCATCCAGGCGATGCGCCGGGCCGGCATGCCGCCCGGGGCGAGGGCGTAGGCCTCGGCGGCCTTCAAGAAGCCTTTCTCCCGGTCGGTGGGGGCCTTGGCCAGCCGGATCTCCGGAGTGGGGCCGAGGCGCGCCAGCGCCGCGGCCGGGCCGTCCGAGAGCGGGCCGAAGAAGGGGTGCTGGTAGGTGAAGGTCTCGCCCCAGTAGGCCATGGCGAAGTCCGGCTCCAGCTCCTGGGCCTTGCGGAACTCCGCCTGGGCCTGGGTCATGCCGAAGCTGTGCAGGTAGCCGACCCCCAGCAGGAAGTGCTGCCGGGCCCGGTCGTCGGCGGCGGAGGTGGGGAAGTCGAAGGTGCCGATCCGGTCGAACTCCGCCGCCTGGACGGCGGAGAAGGCGCAGCACAGGGCCAGCAGGGCCGGGAATCGAAAGGGGCGCATGGTCATCCTCCCGTCATGTCGCGTCTCGGGCGGCCGTCGCGGGACGCCGCAGGGCCCGCAAGGGTGCCAATTCTCCGGGCGCATTGCAAACCCCCGGCCCCGGCGGCCGCGCGGCATGATGCCGCGCGGCGGCCCGTCCGCGGCTAGCCGTCGGCCAGCTTCTGCAGCAGGTAGACGACCTCCATGGCGCCGGTGCGGGCCAGCTGGGCCAGGTTGGCGCCGCCGCCGTGGCCGCCCTCGGCGTTCTCGAAGTAGATCACCGGGTGGCCCTGCTCGCGCATGCGCGCGGCCATCTTGCGGGCGTGGCCCGGGTGCACCCGGTCGTCCTTCGGGTTGGTCCACAGGAAGAGCTCCGGGTAGGACGCCTCGGGGGAGAGCCGCTGGTAGGGCGAGTAGGCGCGGAGGAACGCGGCGTGCTCCGGGATGTCCGGGTCGCCGTACTCGGCGGTCCAGCTGGCGCCGGCCAGCAGCCGGTGGTAGCGCAGCATGTCGATCAGCGGCACGGCGCTGATCACGGCGTTGTACAGCTCCGGCCGCTGGGTCATGGCCGCGGCGACCAGCAGGCCGCCGTTGCTGCCGCCGCTGATGCCCAGCCGCCGGGGGCTGGTGAGCCCCGAGTCGATCAGCGCCTCGGCCACGGCGATGAAGTCGTCGAAGACGCGCTGGCGGTTCTCCCGCAGGCCCGCCTGGTGCCAGGCGGGGCCGTATTCCCCGCCGCCGCGGATGTTGGCCAGGGCCCAGGCGCCGCCGCGCCGCAGCCAGGCCTGGTCGGCGGCGCTCATGTAGGCCGGGGTGCGCGAGATCTCGAACCCCCCGTAGGCGGTCAGGCGCACCGGGACGCCGCCGTCCATGGGCGCGTCCCGCGGCCGCACCACGAAGTAGGGGATGCGGGTGCCGTCGGCGCTGACGGCGAAACGCTGCTCGGCCGCCAGCCCGGAGGCGTCGAACCGGGGCTCGAGGGACTTGACGGCCTCCGGCGTCCCGTCCTCCCCGATGAGGTACAGGGTGGAGGGGGAGAGGAAGCTCTGCCGGCTCACCATCACAGCGTCGGTGTGCGCGTCGGCGCTGACCAGCCGCAGGGCGCCGCCGGCGGGCAGGTCCACCCGTTCGGTCCGCCAGCCCGCGCCGTCCGGCCGGATCCGCAGCAGCGCGCCCGCGACGTCCTTGAGGACGCTGACGTAGACGGAGCCGGCGGTGACGGCGACGCCGTCCACGGCGTCGAGGGCGTCGTCGGCCGCCGGGTCGAGCAGGACGGCAACGCCGGCCGGGGCGCCGCCGCCGACGCTGGCGGCCAGGTCCATCGAGATCAGGCTGCCGGCGCGGAAGGTCTCGTTCCCGTCGGGGGACCAGTCCGAGCGCATCAGCACGACGAGCCGGCCGCCCAGCAGGCCCTGCAGGTCCGCGTCGTCCGGCAGGGGGATCTCGGCCAGCGCGCCGTCGCCGGACAGCAGCCAGCTCTGCTCGGTGAAGAAGTCCGGCTGCCGGATGACGAAGCTGACGTTGCGCTCGTCCGCGAGCAGGGTGGCGATCCCCACGGCCATGTCGGCCTCGTCGACCTGGATGATTTCCTCGGCCGCGTCGATGGGGGTTCCGCGCCGCCACAGGCGCAGGGTGCGCGCGTAGCCGGACGCGGTCAGCGAGCCCTCGCCGAAGTCCGTGCCGACCACCAGCGTGTCCCGGTCCAGCCAGTCGATGCCGGTCTTGGCCTCGGCCACGTTGAAGCCGCCGTCGACGAAGTTCTTGGCGTCCATGTCGAATTCCCGGACCACCACCGCGTCCTTGCCGCCGTCGCTCAGGCGCAGCAGGCAGCGGTCCGGGCTGTCCGGCAGGCAGACGCGGCCCTTGTAGACCCAGTTGGCGCCCTCGACGGCGGCCAGGGAATCCACGTCCAGCACGGTCTCCCACTGCGGATCGTCGGAGGCGTAGCCGGCGAGCGGGACGCGGCGCAGGATGCCGCGCACGTGCCGCTCGTCCTGCCAGAAGTTGTAGACCTGCCCGTCCACCAGGCTGGGGGCGGGGATGCGGTCGTCGGAGGTCAGCACCGCCTCGATCTCGGCGCGGATCTCCTCGAAGCGGGGATCCCCCTGCAGCCGGGGCGTCGACAGGGCGTTCTGCTCGGCCGCCCAGGCCAGGGCCTCGGCGCCCTCCACCTCCTCCAGCCAGATGTAGGGATCGTCGGCGGCTATGGCCGTGCCGTCGCCCGGCGGGCCGTCTCCCGGCGGGCCGTCTCCCGGCGGTCCGGCGGGGGGCGGGCCGCCGGGGGCGGCCTCGTCGGACTCCCGTGGGCCGCAGGCGGCCAGCGCGAGCGATGCGGCGAGGATGGCGGGCAGGGCGTGGTGGCGCATGATCGGCTCCGTGTGCTCGTGTCGGCGGCCGCGCGCGGCGGGCCGCTGGTGAAAAGGCTTGTGAAGCGGCATTATCATCCGGAAACATTGTTCGCGCCACCGTCCGTTGGACGGATGAGGGCGGGAGTCGGGATCGACGTCATGGCCGGTATCCGCAGGATCCTCGTGTCGCTGGACATGTACAAAGATCACCGCGACGAGCGGGAGACGCGGCCGCCGGAGGTTGAAAAGGCCGTCCGGCTGATCGACGACAAGGCCGGGGGGCGGGTCTGTCTGGTCGGCTGCGGCATCGAGGACTTCCTCCGCGACTCCTATCCATGGCTCGGCCCGGACGCGGTCGATCAGCGGAAGGCTTGCGTAGCCGCCATGGGGCGGCGGCTGGACGGCTTCGCCGACGCGCTGCGCGGCGACGGCTGCGAGGTCGAGGTCCGGACGCATCTGACCCATCCGCGCTACGAGCAGATCGCGGCGGATGCGGCCGAACTGGGGGCGGATCTTGTGGTGCAGCACGCCCACGCGCGGGGGATGGCGGATCGCCACAGCCTGTCACACGACAGCTGGGAGCTGGTCAGGTTGTGTCCGGCGCCGGTGTTGCTGACCCGGGAGGCGCCGTGGCCGGGCAACCCCGTCATCCTGGCGGCGGTCGACCCCGTGCGCGGCCACAACAAACCTGAAGGGCTGGACCGTCGGATACTGGAAGCGGCATTGCGCATGAAGAGGAGGCTGGGCGGGCGCGTGCATGTGGCGCATGCCTGTCCGAGGGAAGGCGCAAAGGAGAAGCACCGGAAGGCGCTGGACGGGTTGCTGTCGGGCTATGATCTGCCGGACGATGCGGCGCATCTGATCGACGGGCCGCCGGCCATGGCCATACTGCGGTGTCGGGAGGAGCTTTCCGCCGACATCGTTGTGATGGGCGCTCTCTCCCGCTCCCGGCTGAAGGAGGCGATCATCGGGCACACGGCGGCGCGGACGCTGGACTATGTCGCAGCGGACCTGCTGATCGTGAAGCCGGGTTGAGTTTTTCGTTTCCAGCGCGTTTAATCGCGGCGCAATCATCGACAGACCCGCGATGCGGGCCGCAGGCGGATGCGGGAGCGGCGTTTATGGATGAGCGGGCGTGGAACGAGCGGTATGCTGGGGAACAGCTGGTTTGGTCGAGCGGGCCGAACCGGCTGTTCGCGTCGTTGACCGAAAAGCTGGAACCGGGCCGGGCGCTGGATGCCGGGTGCGGCGAAGGCCGGAACGCGATATGGCTCGCCGAGCGGGGCTGGGAAGTCGAAGCGGTGGACTTTTCCTCCGTTGCGATCGAGAAGGCCAGACAAATCGCTCGGCGGCGAAACGCCCGGGTCGATTTTCGCGTCGGCGACATGCGCTTCGCCGCACTGCGGAAGGGCGGCTATGATCTCGTCGCGATGCTGTATCTGCATACCTCCCCCAAAGAACGGCGAACCTGGTTGCCCAGGGTGGCGTCGGCCGTAGCGGGGAGCGGTCTTTTCATCTACATAGGTCACGATCCGTCGAACATCGACAAGGGTGTGGGTGGACCGCAGGATGGCTCCTTGTTGTCCGGTTGCGGGGAGGTCAGTGAATATCTGGATGGATTCGATATTCTGCAGGCCGAAGTGCATCGCCGGAAGGTGGGCGCGGAGTCGGGACACGGCGGAACCGACAGTGGGATGGCGCTGGACGCCTTGATTGTCGCAAGACGCGCATCTTGACTCCGGAGGGATTGCCGACCGAGCAACGCCCACAGCGGCTGATTCACCAAACTCGAGTGAAGAAAGGAGAAGAAAAATGGCGAAGCAAGACAAGATACATCAGCTCTGTCAGATATTGGATGCCCGCAGGAGGCCCATTTCGACGGTCGACCTGGCCGAGCGGCTGGAATGCTCCGAAAGAACCGTCATCAGATATCTCGACGAATTGCGCGATACTTACCACGCTCCAATCATCAGCAATGGAAAGGGGTGGTTTTATGACAAGCTGAAGAAGGAATCTTGGCAAATGCCTGGAGTTTGGCTGACAACAAAAGAAATACAATCTCTGCTGGTGCTGCTTTTCCTGCTGGAACGCTTTGGCGACGGTTTGATGCGGGAAGAGTTTCAGGCGATAAGGAACAACATCAACAAGCTGATCAAGCGATACGATGCGAGCGACGCACATTCGCTTCAGCAACGAATCCGCATTACGCCTGTTGGAAACCGCAGGCTGGCGGACAACGATCTAAGTCATGTCGTCAACGCGCTCGTCGCCAGAAGGCGCATAAGATTTGACTACGAAACGTACAAGCGAGAAAAAACGCGTCGCCTTGTCAGTCCGCAGCGGCTGGCGTATTACCGGGACAACTGGTATCTCCATGGATGGTGCCACCGGCAAAAGGCTCTGAGGAATTTTTCCGTGGCCCGCATGATGCGCACTCGAATCGACGAGGACCCCTCCAAAGCCAAGGAGGTGGATATGGAAAATCTGGATGCTTTTTACGAGTCCTCCTACGGCGCGTTCACGGGGAAGCCCAGCGAGACAGCGCGGCTACGCTTCCTTCAGCCGATGGCTTCGGAGATTGCGCGCCAACAATGGCACAAAAATCAGAAAGGAGGGTGGGAGGGGGAAGACTATCTACTGTCCGTTCCCTACAGCCGCTCAACGGAGCTGTTGCAGGACATACAGCGATATCTTCCTCACGTGGTCGTGGAAGGCCCCCCCGCACTTCGCCGCGAGCTTCGGGCGACATTGGCCAAGGCGTTGGACATGTGCGGAAATTCTGTATAATCAGCCATGACAGGTTTTGTCTTTGTCGGAAGCCACAATGCGGCTTGCCAAGACGGGGGAGTTTCCTGACTAGAAATATTGCGACCCGATGGGTGTTGCCGGGCCGGAAGCAGGGAATCGTCTCTCTGGGAGGACAAAAACAACGTGGAATACATCGCGCATGTCAAGGAATGTAAGAACGGCTGGAAGGGTCACTCCTTGGAGGGCCACCTGCGGAAAGTGGGCCGCCGCGCCGCCGAATCCGCCCGAATATTCGGAGCGTCGGACTGGGCTATGGCCGCAGGGTTATGGCACGACTTGGGCAAGTACCGCCGAGAGTTTCAAGGCTACATCAAAAGCGAAACCGGCTACGACCCGGAGGCCCATATCGAAAGGGAAGGATCAGGTCGGGTCGACCATTCGACCGCCGGTGCGGTCCACGCCGTTGAGCAATCCCCCTCCGCCGGCCGGATGCTGGCGTACCTGATTGCGGGACATCATGCTGGACTCCCGGACTGGGCAGGGAGCGATACCGGCGGTGCTGCGTTGCACAACCGCTTGGAGAACGCCCGGCGGAAGGGTTACCTCAAAGAAGCGCTGACCGCGCCGATCCCCAAGGATATTCTGACCATTCCGGCGGGACTAGAAAGGTTCAAGATCCCGGGCGGCCACGACGGCATGCATTTGTGGTTGCGGATGCTGTTCTCCTGTTTGGTGGATGCGGACTTCCTTGACACGGAAGAGTTCATGAACTTGGCGAAGTCGACAAGTCGCGGCGGCCACAGATCTCCGGACGACCTGAAGGCGTCCTTCGATGCATGGATGGAAAGGAACCTGCCCGCCGCCGGAGAAGAAGGCGACACGCCGATAAACCACGTCCGCCGAACCGTGCTGGAAAACTGTCGCGCCGCCGGGAAAGACGAGCCGGGGATATACACGCTGACGGTCCCCACTGGCGGCGGCAAGACCTTGTCGGGCATGGCCTTCGCCCTCGAACACGCTGTGGCCCACGGGAAAGATCGCATCATCATAGCGGTCCCTTACACCAGCATCATCGAGCAGACCGCCGGAGTGTATAAAAATGTGTTCGGGAGCGACGATGTGCTGGAGCACCACTCGAACATCGAACCCGACAAAGAGAACCGCGAGGACAGCCGGTCTCGACTGGCATCTGAAAATTGGGACGTCCCGATTATCGTGACCACCAACGTCCAGTTGTTTGAGTCCCTGTTCGCCGCACGGACCTCGCGGTGCCGCAAGCTCCATCGGATTGCCAATTCCGTGATCATTCTGGATGAGGCGCAGATGCTCCCCCCGGGGTTCCTGCAACCGATACTGGACGCATTGCGGCTATTGACGGACCACTATGGAGCGACCGTAGTGCTGTCCACGGCGACTCAACCGGCACTGGGCACCAAAACGGACAGTTTTGGTGCTACACTGCGTCGGGGCTTGGACGCGCGCCGGGAGATAATCCGGGATGCGGATGCGTTGTTTGAATCGCTGGAGCGGGTCCGGATACGAATCCCCGATGATTTGAACGAAAGGTGGGAGTGGGACGACGTAGCTCGGGAAATCGCTCGGCACGACCGGGTTCTAGCTATAGTCAACCGCCGTCGGGATGCCCGCGAACTTCATGCGCTACTGCCCGACGGAGCCATTCACCTCTCAGGGAGGATGTGTGCTGCGCACAGACTTAAAGTGATCGGCGATATCAGGGATAGGCTGGATGGCGGAGGCCCGTTGCGAGTGGTCAGCACACAGATCGTCGAAGCTGGCGTCGACTTAGATTTTCCGGTCGTCTACCGGGCGCTGTCCGGGCTGGATTCCATCGTCCAAGCCGCTGGCCGGTGCAATCGGGAGGGAAGGTTGCACCGCGGCGAAGTGGTGGTGTTCGTCCCGCCGGAAAAATCCCCACCAGGGCTGTTGCGTTACGGTGAACAGGCGACAAAAAGCGTCATGCGGGGCAGGGCCGACAAGCGGATATCGAGATCGTTGCACAAGGAGTATTTCGATCAGTTTTTCTCCCAGACCGACCCGGATGAGAAAGGAATACTAGACAGGCTTACGGCGGATGCCCGGCAATGTGAGATCCAATTCCGTAGCGCCGCCCGGGACTTCAAACTGATCAGGGACGGGAGCGTTCCGGTTATCGTCCGCTACAACCCTTGCGGCGGCGTTGATGTTACGGAAGCGCTGGTCGAAGAGCTCGAGAAAAAAGGACCTGCTAAAGAAATTATGAGAAAGTTGCAGCAACGGACCGTGCAGGTGTATGACAGTGAATTGAAAAGTCTGAAAAACGTAAAGGCGGTCCGAGAGGTCTACCCTGGATATTGGTGGCTGTCCGGGACCGATGGGTACCACGACGCCGTGGGCCTGCTGAGCGTCGACGAGATGAAACGGCTCGAGCCGGAAAAACTGGTATATTAAGGGGCATGACAATGAGCGCGAAAACAAGGTTTTGCCTTGAAGTGTCGGGGCCCATGGCCTGCTTCACCCGTCCCGAATTGAAAGCGGAATGGGTCAGCTATCCCGTCATTACGCCGTCGGCTGCCTGTGGGATATTCAACTCCATTTTGTGGAAGCGTCCAATCAAATGGCGCGTCGTCCAGATTGATGTGCTGAACCCCATAAAATGGGTCAACCTGCGCCGGAACGAAATCAAGGAAACAATCAGACCGCCCAAGGAAGAGCGGCGGGCATATCCGCCAGACCCGTCCATGGGCCTGCTCATAGAGGAATGTCGGCAGCAGCGCGGGGGGCTCATGTTGCGGGACGTGAAATACCGAATTCACGCCGAAATCGACTACGACGAGTCAAAATCCCAGGGGGAGACCTGCGGCAAGTACGTGGCGATGTTCGACCGCCGAGCTTCAAAAGGCCAGTGCTTCCGGATGCCGTACCTTGGAAATCGAGAGTTTTCATGCGAGTTCCGCCTGATCCGGGAAAGCGAGATGGCCAATGAACCGCCGCCGATCCAAGAGGATCTAGACCTGCAATTGATTTTTTACGATTTCGATTACGACGACGTCAAAAGGCCGCCGACGTTTTATCACGCAAGGATGAAACAAGGAGTCATCAAGGTTCCCCATCCGGACAGCGAGGATGTGAAGCGATGATTCTGCAGTCGCTGGTTTCCTACTACGAGCGGAAGTCGACCGACCCCGACGCAAAAATGCCGACGGTAGGGTTTGAAAAAAAACGGCTGCCATTTATCTTGGAGCTGGACGAATCTGGCCGCCTCGTGCAAATCCGCGACACAAGGAGAGATGTCGACGGCCGTAAGATCGCCGCGGAGTATATGGTTCCCATGGGAGGCCGCCGAGACGGTCCCGAAGCGCACACCAAGCCGCATCTGCTCTGGGACAGCACTGAATTTGCGTTGGGAATCTCCGGACGGAAGGATCCACCGAAACCCAGCAACGGAAAACTCAAGGAGAAGGCGGCCTACTTTTTGAAGCGCGTGGAGTCCTTAAGTATGGAGCACGACCCCGCGATTCGCGCCTTGTTGAAATTCCTGCGCCGAGGCGTGGAGGCGGAAATCATCGAAATGACGGAACGGGACGGCCCCGCCGATTTCTTGGACAAATCCGCCAACATATCGTTCCAGCTGAACGGGGACGAGGATATCGTATGTTGTCGTCCGTCTGTGCGGGAATTCGTGGCTCGAGAAGCACAAGAACGGATGGACAACTCGGTGTATGGGGAACGCGGCATTTGCCTGGTCACAGGCAGTATCGCCCCGCGAGTGAAAATCCATAAGTTGGCGATAAAAGGAGTATATGGGCAAAACGCCCAATCCCCCAGCCTAGTCTCTTTCAACTCCCCCTCGTTTTCGTATCGGGGGAAGACGCAGGGGGAGAACGCCCCTATTGGGGAGTACGCGAGTTTCGCCTACACCACCGCGCTAAACTACCTCATGAACAGCGGAAACAGCCAAAAGGTCAAGTTTGGAGACTCGACGGCGGTTTTCTGGGCGGACAAAGAACACCGTTTCGAAGACGACTTTGCTGGCTACTTCGACGAGCCGCCGAAAGATGACCCCGACAGGCAGACAAAGAACGTGCGGGCCCTCCTTCGATCGGTGGAAACCGGCTCGGCTCCACCCAGGGATCTGACAACCCGGTTTTTCATTCTCGGGCTTTCCCCCAACCAAGCGCGGATCGCAGTGCGATTTTTTCATGCGGGGACCGTCGCGGAGCTCTCCCGAACCTTGGCCCTGCATTTCGAGGATCTTCGGATCTCCCACCCGCCGCACATGCAGGAGTCACTTCCGATCAGACATCTGATGCAGTCGATAGCGATCTTGGGGCGGGACGACAGGGTCCGCCCGGGATTGGCCGGGGAGTGGATAAGGACGATACTGAGCGGGATGCCATATCCTCAGATCCTGCTCCAGGCGGCCGTAATGAGAAACAAACATGCAGGCCGTCCGCAAAGCTGGAAGGAAACCTTGCACGAATACTGCCGCATGGCGATTATGAAGGGCTCCCTGAACCGCAAGGCTAGGGCGCGTACCGACAACCCCAACCGTGAGGAATTCGAAATGATGCTGGATGCAAGCAACACGAACCTAGCCTACAACTTGGGCCGGTTGTTCGCCGTTCTGGAGATGGCGCAACAGAACGCCAACCCGGAGATCAATACAACCATTAGGGACCGCTATTACGCTTCAGCGTCGACGACGCCCGGGATGGCGTTCCCAAACCTGTTTAGACTGAAAAACAATCACCTGAAAAAGATAGACAACAAGGGGCAGGTGATCTTTTTCGAACGTCTGATAGGCGAGATCGTCGGCAACGTCTCAGCAGATGGATTACCAAGCCACCTGAGTCAGGACGATCAGGCCCGTTTCGCGATAGGGTACTATCATCAGCGACAGGATCTGTTCAAAAAACGCGACGCGGATTAGTCCGCCCGCCCGACAACTAGTGAGGATACAACCATGAGTATAGAAAACCGATACACGATCGTTCTTCTTTTTGACGTCGTTAACGGAAACCCCAATGGTGACCCGGACGGTGACAACCACCCCCGGGTCGACGCAGAGACCGGAAAGGGTCTCGTGACAGATGTCTGCATCAAGCGTAAGATCAGAAATTATGTGGTGTTGCGGACCGAGTGCGAGGAGGACGAGTACGCTGCCGACAAAGATCGGTACCGGATTTATGTGAAAGAGCGTGCGGTCCTGGAGGAGGCCCACAAAGAGGCCCGAGAGGCTGCGGGAAACGCCATCGCGCAGGAAACCGCGAGCGATAAGTCCGCGTCTTCCAAGGCCGTGAAGGAGAGGAAGAAAGTGCTTGGCGCTAGGGACTACATGTGCGAGCACTTTTTTGATGTCCGGACGTTCGGCGCGGTTATGAGCACCAAGGAGGACGCTGGCCAGGTTCGAGGCCCCGTCCAGGTCACCTTCGCCGTCTCCGCGGACCAAGTCGTTGTGTCGGAACACACCATCACCAGGATGGCGGTGACGACCGAAAGGGAAGCGAAAGACCAGGCAGGCGGTAACAGGACGATGGGACGGAAGTACACCGTCCCCTACGGACTCTATCGGGCCCACATCCACATCAATGCCTTCGATGCACAGAAGACCGGGTTCGATGAAAGGGATCTCCGTCTCCTGCTTGATGCGCTCACTCACATGTTCGAGCACGACCGCTCGGCGGCCAGGGGCGAGATGAGTACGCAGGGCCTGTACGTGTTCAGGCACGGCAACAAGCTGGGAAACACTCACGCCCGCAACCTGTTTGATCGGATCAAGATATCCAAAAACTCCGACTCCCCGCCTCGCCAGTTCAGCGACTACCTAGTCGAAGTGAACGAAACCGGTTTGGCGGAATGCGGCGTGGCGCTCGAAAAAGTCGTGGAATGAAAGCGTGGATGACGACTTTCTGACGATCTCGTCGCTGCAGAGTTACGCCTACTGCCCGCGCCAGTTCGCTCTTATCAACGTGGAGCGTGAATGGGTGGAGAACGAGTTGACCGTTGAGGGAGAAATTCTGCATCAAAGAGTGGATAGCGGCCTGATTGAGGAACGGCGGGGGGTGCGGTATGAACGGAGCGTTCTGCTACGGTCCGAACGCCACCGCATCATCGGGAAAACTGACGTTCTTGAAGTTCACTTGGTAGACCCTATCAGGTATTTCCCCGTCGAGTACAAAAAGGGGCGTCCTAAAACCAGGACATGGGACAAGATTCAACTTTGTGCTCAGGCGCTATGCATCGAGGAAATGCGGGATGCCAGGGTAATTGAGGGGGCGCTTTGGTACTGGGAGACGCGTCGCCGCGAGCCGGTGGAAATAGACGAGGATCTGCGAGCGGAAACAATAAAAGTCATCTCCGGGGCACGGCGGCTGATGGACGAAGGGATCACTCCGCCGCCGATAAGAGAAAAGAGGCTCTGCCGCCGTTGCGCTCAAGCGCCTAATTGCGAACCGGGAGTGTTTCGGACGGACAGAAGCGTAAAATACATCAAGGAGATGTTTGCGGTATGAAAAAGTTGCTGAACACGCTGTACGTCACGATACCGGAGACGTATATCCGCAAAGATCATGAGACCATCGTGATTCAGAACGGGAAAGCTAAACTGGGCCAGTTTCCGGCTAGGACAATCGGCAACATCGTTTGTTTCGGGCGCGTTTCCGTATCACCGTTTTTGATGGGGTATTGCGGTGACATGGGTATCGGCTTAGCGTTCTTCAATGAGCGCAACAGATTTATGGCTCGCGTTCATGGACGCCAAAGCGGGAATGTGAGGCTAAGAAGATCGCAATACAGGTGGGCGGACGATGACAAAAAAATATCCAGTCTAGCTCGTATGTTTGTTGCGGCAAAGATATCGAATTGTCGATCCGTGTTGATGCGGGAAGTTAGAAACCACGGTCCGGCGCCAACGGTGGAAGCAGCTATAAAGAGCTTGGCATCTGGATTGCGATACACCCGACATGCGGCTTTGTCCGAATTGCTTGGGATCGAAGGTGCCGCAGCGAACGCCTACTTCGATGCGCTGGGCGGGATGATAAAAAACGACGGGTTCATTTTTGAGGCCAGGGTTCGGAGACCTCCAACAGATCCAGTTAATGCGTTGCTTTCCCTAGCTTACGCACTCTTGGCGAACGAGTGCTCGTCGGCGCTTGAGGGCGTCGGACTGGATCCCCAAGTTGGATATTTGCATCGCGACCGCCCGGGCCGAGCCAGTTTGGCACTGGACCTGCTTGAGGAATTCAGGAGTCCGTGGGCCGACCGCTTTGTGCTGACACTACTGAACCGAAAAGAGGTTCAGTCATCAGACTTCGTCACGGAGGCTACTGGGGCAGTCCGTCTGAAGGATGACGCACGAAAAATGTTTCTTTCTAAGTGGCAGGAGCGCAAGCTCAAGGAGGTTCGGCACGGTTATCTCGAAGAATCTGTCCCAGTCGGGTTGTTGCCGCATTGTCAGGCAATGTTGCTTGCCCGCCATATCCGCGGGGATACAGAGCATTACACGCCGTACTTGGCGAAATGACATGTTAGTGCTGGTGACATACGACATCAGCGTAGTGGCCGAAGGGGGGCAAAAACGGCTGAGGAAAACGGCGGAGGTGTGCGCGAATTACGGAATGCGTGTGCAAAATTCGGTTTTCGAATGCGAAGTAACACCAGCCGAATTCGTTGGGTTGAAGGACAAGTTGCTGAGAACAATAGATGTTGAAGTTGACAGCGTAAGGTTTTACCTTCTGGGATCCCGCGGACGCCGCCGTGTCGAGCACGTGGGAGCCAAGCCTGCCATTGACCCCCTGAGAGACAGCATCGTTTTGAAATCGCTAACCCTTGGTGCCCATGTTTTGCCAAGGAGGTTAGCGGAAGCCTAACCGGTTGATTTTCAACGCTTACCGGCCGATAGTGCCAGTTTGGGAGAGAAAACACCGGCCCGCGAGACGGTTTAGCGCAGATCGCGGGGTTGCTCTTTAACAATCAGTACGTTACAAGGGGTCTTTCGCGCCCTCACGGGGGCGCGCGGATTTCAACTGAGTGCCGACCGAGCTTGCTCAGGTGTGATACCTTCGCGCCCTCACGGGGGCGCGCGGATTTCAACGCGTCGGATCGCTCGAATAACGGTCGCCCGTGCCGTTCGCGCCCTCACGGGGGCGCGCGGATTTCAACCCTCGCGGACCCGGTAGGCCGGCTTGGCGATCTCGTTCGCGCCCTCACGGGGGCGCGCGGATTTCAACACATCGGCGACGTGGTAAGTGCGTTCCCACTCCGTTCGCGCCCTCACGGGGGCGCGCGGATTTCAACTCGTACTGATAACCAATCAGGCTTTCGCTTGCTTTTCGCGCCCTCACGGGGGCGCGCGGATTTCAACAGCGCCCGGTTCACCCAGCCGCGAAAGTACTTCGCCTTCGCGCCCTCACGGGGGCGCGCGGATTTCAACTTCTACGGACAGCAGCACTTCCCGCCAAGGTTCCTTCGCGCCCTCACGGGGGCGCGCGGATTTCAACATCTCGGCTGGGCCTTGCGCCGCGAGAACGCGGACTTCGCGCCCTCACGGGGGCGCGCGGATTTCAACGGGGGCGCCCGCCGAGGGGCGTAGGGGCCGCCCTTTCGCGCCCTCACGGGGGCGCGCGGATTTCAACCCCAGCGCCTCCATCGAGTCGTAGGCCGCCTCCCATTCGCGCCCTCACGGGGGCGCGCGGATTTCAACGTTGTATATTATCCCCATCGTGACGCGGGGCGTCTTCGCGCCCTCACGGGGGCGCGCGGATTTCAACGTCTGTGTTGCTGTGTTCATTGTAGTGCTCCTTTTCGCGCCCTCACGGGGGCGCGCGGATTTCAACTACAGCGCTGGGACAGGCAGGCATACAGCGCTGGTTCGCGCCCTCACGGGGGCGCGCGGATTTCAACAGCAGGCTTTTACTGCCATCAACCAGGCCGCCGGTTCGCGCCCTCACGGGGGCGCGCGGATTTCAACCGCGAGACCTCCCGCGCCCAGGCGGGGGCGTCGGCTTCGCGCCCTCACGGGGGCGCGCGGATTTCAACTCGGCCCCGGCGGGCCAGGGGCCGCGACCGGGGCCTTCGCGCCCTCACGGGGGCGCGCGGATTTCAACTCCCCGCAGACGTCGCACGCGACCTGCCCCGGATTTCGCGCCCTCACGGGGGCGCGCGGATTTCAACTCGATGCGGCGGACGATGATGCGGTCGTTGATCTTCGCGCCCTCACGGGGGCGCGCGGATTTCAACTGTACGAGCAACGCGGCGACAACCTGGATCCCGATTCGCGCCCTCACGGGGGCGCGCGGATTTCAACGCAAGGTTGACGATGTTGTCCCGCGCCGCCTCGCTTCGCGCCCTCACGGGGGCGCGCGGATTTCAACATTCCGTTGCGCGCGCTTCGCTTGCCTTTTCTAGCTTCGCGCCCTCACGG
>CAYSVD010000189.1:0-1881 GCA_964434395.1 uncultured Pseudohongiella sp. | reverse complement strand
CTCTCAGACCAGCTATGGATCGTCGCCTTGGTGGGCCGTTACCCCACCAACAAGCTAATCCAACGCAGGCTCATCCAGCAGCGCAAGGTCCGAAGATCCCCTGCTTTCCCCCGTGGGGCGTATGCGGTATTAATCCGGGTTTCCCCGGGCTATCCCCCTCTGCTGGGCAGATTCCTACGCGTTACTCACCCGTCCGCCGCTCGACGCCCGGAGCAAGCTCCGTCGTTTCCGCTCGACTTGCATGTATTAGGCCTGCCGCCAGCGTTCAATCTGAGCCATGATCAAACTCTTCAGTTTAAGACTGCCGCGGACGGCTCCCGACCGCTGCCGGCACTGCATGATCCGGCACGGGCTCCATCCGCCTCAAACGCGCTCAAAGCTCGCAAACCACTGGCCCGGACCGGCCCCCGAGGGGACCCGCCCGAGGCTTGATAAATCGACGCGGTTGCTCGCCCTGAGCCGATTTCTCGGGGAAAACCCCTTGAAATCCAACAAGTTGGATCTCGAAACCGGCGCGGCGAGCGCCCACCTCTATTGCGTGACCTGACTGTTAAAGAGCAAAAATCCGGGCCGAAAACGGCATCGGGTCAGCGATTATACGCCTCTGCGCCCGCGATGCAAGCGCTTTTTTGGACTTTTTTGGGGAATTATATACGAAAGTCACAACCCCGATTCAGCCGCTGGTGGCGGGGATTTCAGGGGATTCGGTAGCCGCCAGGGCAAGGCCGGGCGCACCTGCGCAGGGCGCCGGAGTCGCTTGGACAGCGGCCCGGTGGGTGTGGGGCGCTGAACTTGGCCGGAGGCGGCCCCTGAGC
The DNA here is from genome assembly GCA_964434395.1 of uncultured Pseudohongiella sp. GTDB lineage: Bacteria > Pseudomonadota > Gammaproteobacteria > Pseudomonadales > Pseudohongiellaceae > UBA9145. The sequence continues at coordinate 1,066 of CAYSVD010000189.1, read as the reverse complement.
GCCCTACGCGTCCTCAGGGGCTACTCTCGCCCGATGGGTGGCGGTTGCCATCGCAACGGGCCGCAGGCGCGCCGTACGGGCGTAGGGATGCCCTGGGCAGGCGGGCGGCGATCCGGCCTGCCGCGCCTGCTCCGCTGGGCCGGGGCATCGCCCCCCATGAGCATCAGGCGGAGTCAGCGGTGTCGTCGTCCTCGGCCGGGTCCGGCGCCATCTTGCCGCTGATCGTCGGCTCCGCCGCCAGCCGCCGCCGCCAGTCCGCGATCACCGCAGGATCCTCGCCGATGGCGGCGGCGGCCGCCTCGTCCAGCGCCAGGCGAACGGGGCAGGAGTCGCCGTCCCGCAGGGGGAGAATCTCCCTCTCTCGGTTTGCATCCCAGGCCGACATCAACCCCATAACATCTGTGGGTACAGGCATGGACTTCAAATGATTTGGATTCCATTCAGGGTAGGTTAACTTGATTTTGGCCCTACGATTAAGTAGTAGCATACGCCCCGGCGTACTATTCCACCAAGCACAAATACCTTTCTCTATCTCTCGACTTTTCCCGACAGCAGGTACCCATGAGGTGCCGATTGAAGGTTCCTCGCTATACAATGCCGTTACACGCCCACTGTGTGTATCGTATTTTTGGGCGAGGAGTAGGTTTCCCCGGGTTCTCAACACACGCTCGTAGGTTTTGGCCTCCATGTTTTTAGGTATCATGGCCCGCTCCGGTGATCCCGACATCGCCCGTCGCATCTTCGATGATATGCCGCCGAATACCATGACCACACCTTCGTCATTCTCCTCTGCGTCCTTAAAAGCACCGTAAACTGTTGGGATGCCGGGCGAACCGAGGACAAGAACATCACTGGCGCGGACGACACCCGGCCGGGACTCCAGCCTCAGCGCGATCTCAGCAAGCTCCCGATCATACCACTGCGCCGGTGACCAGTCGCCAGTACGCACCAACTCTTCTGGCCATTCGCACACCTCCCCCACCCTCTCCCATTTTTTGGCGACGATTGCGTCTGCCAACTCCGCACCATCTTTTGAACTTTTTGGCATCTTGCGTAGCGATACGAA
>CAYSVD010000188.1:0-2287 GCA_964434395.1 uncultured Pseudohongiella sp. | reverse complement strand
CGGCGGGATCGGGCCGGTGCGGAGGGGCCGGATCCGGAGCTGTGGCGTATTCCGGCTGTTCCACGTGGGCCAGAATATCCGTGAGGTCGGGATGGGCGGCGAACAGGATCCTGGCCACCTCCCGGAGCGCGGCCGTCATCTGTTCACCGTTTGCGCCTGCCCGATAAAGCCCATCGATCCGCCGCACGGCTTGGTTGGCGTAGGCGTCCGGTGAAACTGAGGGGCGGAGCAACTCGGACATGCGCAGGATGCGGTCGCGGCGGGCGTCCTCCGCGCTTTGTTCCCCGTCTGGAGTCGAGCCGGAGGCGTGGGGGTCGGATATGAGATCGGCCGCATCGCCCGCGCCCGCCGCCGGCCAGCGCTCGTCCGGCGCAGCGTGGGTCGGGACCGTCTGGCGGTGGTCGGGGTCGGGCCGGCGCAGAGACGCTGGCTGCGGGATGCGCCACGGCACCGATCCATCGGCCCCTCCCGCGCGATCCGGACCTCCCGGCGGGGCGAAGTCGGGTTCTGGACGGCGGTCGGCGGTCCACGCCGCCGATTCGCTGGCCCCTCCCGCGCGATCCGGAACCTCCGGCGGGACGAGGTCGGTCCCTGGGCGGCGCCCGACGGTCCGCGCCGCCGGCCAGTGCGCGGCCGGCGCGGCGTGGGCGACACTCGCCGCCAACGCCTTGGCCTGGGTGCGCCAGCGGCGTGGGACACGAGCGACACGGCGGATCTCGTGCAGTGCCTGGGCTCGGCTGCGGCGCGACGCATCCGCCGCCGCCCGCAACCACCAGCGGCGTCGATGCGGATTGGCCTCGCCGCGGCGAATGTTGTCTTGGATCTCGGCGTCGCGCTGGGCGGCGGCGGCCTTGCGACGTTGCAGCATCGCATCCTCTCGCTCGCGGTCGATTGCCCTTTCCCGCTCCCACACCACCCTGGCCGGTTCCTGGCGGGGGTCGGCGGCGCGCACCTTGTACAACTCCTCCGGGGCCGGGGCCGGGCCGTCGGGCGGCTCGTAGTCGCCGAAGGCGGACCGCAGTTTCGGGGCGGCCAGGTCCTTGTTGATTCTGGACATACTTGCTCGGGCGCCGGGGTGGGCGCCCGCCGCGCACTCAATGACCATGCCGCCGCCGGATGGCCGGATCACGGCGCCGTAGACCCTCGTCGCTGCATGAACGGCCCGCCATCCGGGGCCGGGGCCGCCGGCGGCTTTGGCGGCGGCGGCCTCGCGGACCAGAGCCTGGAGTGGGGAGCGGGTCTTGTCCCGCACCCACGTCTCCCAGGCCTCGAGCCCGGTGACCACTTCATACTCTCCTCCGCCGCGGCGGGCCTTGCCGGAACGGGCGCCGCAACCGTCGCGGACCGTGTATCCCTCGCGTATGGCGATTTCCAGCCGCTTGGCGTGCAGCCGCTTAAGAGCGTTGGGGCGGGGGCAACCTGGCTCGGGTGGGAGACGGGCGCACCGGCCGTCGAGGTCGATGCGGGAGACGACGGCGTGGACGTGAGGATTGGCGGTATCGATATGCTGCGCCATCACCCGGGGCCTGCCGCCGAGGCCGTACGCGTCCGCCAGCTCCGCGACGATCTCCTCCGCCTTCTCCATCGGCGGACACTCGCCGGCGCACCAGCTGACGACGAGATGTACGTGGACCGGGCCGCGGACGCGCGAGGAGGCCCGCCCGGCGCAGAGAAGCATCTGGTCGATGGCGGCCGCGGGGTCGGTGGGCTGCCCGGAGCTGTCGCGCGCCCAACTCGCGCCGACGCGGTGCGGGCCGCCGTCAAGGATGTAGCGGGCGGTCCGCCTCGCTGACCTGTGCGCCTGGGGCCGGGTCAGCGGGGATTTGTTGCGGCGCGGGATGAACCTGGCGATCACGGCGTCCTCCTCCCCGCCTCGGCGGCGGCGGCGCGCAGGAGAGCGGCCGCCGCCAGCAACTTCCGCGAGGTGTCGTCGTCGCGGTCGGCGCACCACCCCGCCAGCTGTTGGGCCGCCCAGGCGGCGCGGGCGCACCGCTCCATCGCCGTCGCCGAGCGGCGCCGTTGCGCCCCAGAGGTGACGCGGCACGTCTCCCCGACGGCCGCGGCGCGCAGGAACTCGGACCGGCTCACGCCGGCATCGGCGGCGGCGGCATCCACCACCGCCCGCTCGCAGTCGCGCAGCGCGACGTTACAACTCCTCTTCCGCATTACGACCTCCCGATTTCTCGTTGGCGCGGCCCCAGACACAGGGGCATCGGCGCCATGTTGCATGTCGGCGGCGTACCGTGTCCACCCGCGGCGGCGGACGCCGGGAACGAGGCGCTGGGGC
>CAYSVD010000187.1:0-6342 GCA_964434395.1 uncultured Pseudohongiella sp. | reverse complement strand
GACCTTGACCGCGTCCGCCCCCGCCTCCACCAGATCCCGCGCCGCGGCGGCGGTGGCGATGTTGCCGCCCACCAGCGCGACGTCCGGGTGCTCCTCGCGGATGGCGCGCACCTGCTCGATCACCCCCTCCGAGTGCCCGTGGGCCGTGTCCACCACCACCACGTCCGCCCCGGCTTCGATGACGGCCGCCACCCGCTCCTCCGCGTCCGGGCCCGGGCCGACCGCCGCGGCCGCCCGCAACCGCCCCTGCCCGTCCTTGCAGGCGTCGGGAAACTCCTCGGACTTGCGGATGTCCTTGAGGGTGATCAGTCCCTTCAACTCGAAATCGCCGCTGACCACCAGGATCTTCTCGATGCGGTGCCGGTGCAGCAGCTCCTTGACGTCGTCCAGCTCGAAATCCTCCCCCACCGTCACCAGCCGGTCCCGGGGCGTCATGATGGAGGCCACCCCCGCGTCCAGGTTGCCCTCGAAGCGCACGTCCCGGCTGGTCACGATGCCGGCCAGCCCCCCGCCGCCCACCACCGGCATGCCGGAGATGTTGTTCTCCTGCATCAGCGCCACCAGCTCGCGGACCTTCGCCGTCTCCGCGATGGTGATGGGATCCTTGACCACCCCGCTCTCGTACTTCTTGACCAGCCGCACCTCCCGCGCCTGCCGGTCCGGGCTCATGCTCTTGTGGATCACCCCCAGCCCCCCCTCCTGGGCCATGGCGATGGCCAGGCGCGATTCGGTCACGGTGTCCATGGCCGAGGACACCAGCGGAATGTTCAGCGGGATGGAGCGGGTCAGCCGGGTCGCCAGGCTGACGGCGCGGGGCAGGACGGCGGAGCGGGCGGGCAGCAGCAGGACGTCGTCGAAGGTCAGCGCCTCCTCGGTGATACGCAACATCGCACTTTCCGCTCCCCGCAAAGGCGGCATCATACCGGCCGGCCTTGAATTTGTCCAAAATGCCCTGTCCAATCGCGCCCGACGCGCCACGCCGCCGCCCGCGCCCCGGCGCGGGACGCCGGCCGCCCCACGGACCGCCAGCCGATGCCTCCGGACGCGACCTCCCGCCTGCGCGCCCTGCTGCGCGAGCCCACCGTCCACTTCCTGGCCATCGCCCTGGCCGTGTTCGCGCTGCACGCCCTCGCCGGGCGCCGGGGGGCGGAGGTGCTGGAGATCGGCCGGGGGGAGATCGAGGCCCGCCTCCAGGCGCGGGAGATCGCGGACGGACGGCCCCTGACCGAGGAGCGGCGGCGGGCGGAGACCGCCGCCTACATCGACGAGCGGATCCTGGCGCGCGAGGCGCGGGCCCTCGGGCTGGACGAGGACGCCCGCATCCGCGACCTGCTCGCCCAGAAGATGCTGCACGTCCTAAGCGGCGAGGTGATCCAGCCCACGGAGGCCGAGCTGCGGGCCCACTACGAGGCCGGCCGGGAGCGCTACCGGACCCCGGCGACGGCGGACCTGGACGAGCTGGCGCTCGACGGCCGGGAGCCGCTGCCCGCGGCCGTCCTCGCCGGGCTGGCCGAGGGCGCCGGCGCGGAGGAGCTGCTGGCGCTGGCCCCCGGCAGCCGCTCGCCCCTCGCCGGCGTCAGCCGGGCGGAGCTCGCGGTGTTTTTCGACCCGGAGCTGGCCGATGCGGCCTTCGCCGCGGATATCGGGCAGTGGGTCGGCCCCTTCGAGAGCGGCCGGGGACGGCACTGGCTCCAGCTGCTCGCCCTCGAGCCCCCGCGCCTGCCGGCGCTGGAGGAGATCGCCGACCGGGTGCGCCTGGACTGGATCGCCGCCGAAGAGGAGGCCCGCCTCGCCGCGGAGACCGCCCGCCTGCGGGAGCGCTACCGGGTCGTCGTCGTCGAGGACGCCGGACGCTGAGCGGCATGCCCCGTCCCGCCGCGCTCCTGGCCGCCCTGCTCGCCGCCGGCGCCCCGCCCGCCGCCGCCCACGACGTGGACGTCACCGGCGTGGCCCGGGTGTTCCTGGACGAGACCGGCGACGGACTGTACCGCCTGTCCGTGGTGGACCGGCAGGCGCCGCCCCTGTTCGACGTGACCCGAATCCTGCCCGGGCGCTGCGAGGGGCTGCCCCCGTCCAGCTACAGCTACCGCTTCCGCTGCGCGCCGGCGCTCGACATGGAGGACGCGCTGCGCTTCCCGTGGGCGCTGGAGGGGGTGGTGGTGATCGCGCGCTGGCGCGACGGCGGCGAGGTGTCGGGGTACTTCCCCGGCGACGGCGCCTTCGTGGAGGCGCCGCTGGCGGACCTGAAGGCCGGGGCGCGGTCCATGCCCCGGCTGGCGGGACGCTACTTGGTTCTGGGGGTGGAGCACATCCTGTTCGGCGTCGACCACCTGCTGTTCGTGCTGGGCCTGCTGCTGCTGATGCGCGGGTTCTGGCCCTTGGTCAAGACCGTCACCGCCTTCACCGCCGCCCACAGCCTCACCCTGGCGCTGGCGGCGCTCGGCTCCGTTCCGGCGCCCGGGGCCCCGATCGAGCTGCTGATCGCCCTGTCCATCGTCCTCCTGGCGCGGGAGGCGCTCGCGGGCCGGCGCGGCGGGCGGACCCTGGCGCGCGAGCGCCCCTGGATCGTAGCGCTGGTGTTCGGGCTGTTCCACGGCTTCGGCTTCGCCGGGGCCCTGGGGGAGCTGGGGTTGCGCGACGCCGACATCGCGCCGGCGCTGCTGTTTTTCAATCTCGGGGTGGAGGCGGGGCAGCTCGCCTTCATCGGCGCGGCGGCGGCCGTCCACCGGCTGGCCCGGCGCTGGCCGGCGGACCTGACGGCCAGCGCGCGCCGGGGACTGGCCTACGGACTGGGCGGGACCGCGGCGTTCTGGTGCCTGGAGCGGGCACCCGCCCTGCTGGCGGCGGCTTAGGGATGCCCGGGGCGGCGCCCGCCTTCATGCCCGGCGGGTGGACGGTTCAACCATCTATGGCGGCGAGAGCATATCGGCCATATCCTCTCGGCAATATCTTCTCTCTCACAATATCTTCTCTCTTCTCTCTCTTTGACTTTCCGCGAGGGTTGGCGTACTCTCATCGGCGATGCTGATGTCCCCTATGTGTGCAGTGGAGGTGTCGAATGTCTACTCAGGACGTGGTCCTAACCGACCATCAGAAACGTTTTGTCGGCGAACTGGTGGCCACCGGTCGTTATCGGAACGCCAGCGAAGTGCTTCGCGATGCGCTGCGGTTGCTGGAACATCAATACCAGCAACAGGGAACCACTCTGGCTGAGGTGCGGGCCGGCATTATCGAGGGACTTGACCAGATTGAACGCGGAGAGTTCGCTGATGGCGCCACTGGGGAAGAATCAGTCAAGATAGCCTTCGACCGCGCGATGGCGAGGCGGCAGGGCGCATGAACCACTACCGCTTGTCGCCTCGAGCACAGCGGACATTGACAAGCATCGTTGAATGGACCATCGAGAGGTTTGGAGTTGAGCAGGCCGTCAAGTACCACGACCAAATTGCCGCCCGGTTGAGCAAACTGGCTTCCGGCGGGATGCCTCATGGAAGACCGTGCGGCGCCATAGTATCCAAAGCACGCCCCCTCGCCGGCTTAATGTGCCATCGCGAGGGACGGCATTACATCGTGTACCGCCATGTCGATGAAGGCATACTCGTCGTGGACTTCGTCCACATTTCTCGCGATTTCGACGCTTTTTTTGAATCTTTGGCTCGCATGAACTGAGAAACCTTCGGTCAGATGCGCCAACATGTCACTGGCGACGGCTGAGATGCGGCCTTGGACAAAGAGCAAGGATGCTGTAAAAGTCCGCTCAGGCGTTTTCCGGGCTCCCGACGTCCGCCCCGTCCGGCGATTCTTCCGTGCGCCCGCGCCGAGCGACTGATCCGTACGGCTGTCCGCAGGCGCCGGGAAATAAACCTGCCCGCTTCCGACACCGTGGATTTCATTTTGCGCAACGACCCAAATGGACCGCTGATTTTGTTGGTTACCGCTTGCGAAGGTTTGAACCGAACACCATCCTGGTCATCCTGGTTGAGCTTTCGTCAACGACTGGCGACCACATCCAGCCCGATGATTTTGTCTGCGGGGACGACCGTTCAGCGCCGCCCGAAAGTCTTTCGAAATCCTCCCGCGAGCAACCAGCAATAGACAGGGCCCAATGGTGAACGGCCCCCTCGGGGGACGCTCCTCCGTTCGCCCCTTACGGCGGATCGCGCCCGATCCCGTCCCCGGCGCGGCGTAAAGACTCGCCGGAGTCGGAAAACCCGTTCAGACCAAGGACACGGGCGTCGACGCCCGCGCCGCCCGCCTTCCATCGCGCATCTTCCTCTTCTCTTCCACGCTCCACGGCTTCCCGCGAGGGCGCACGCGGTCTCTCCCGCATCCACGACGCCTTCGGCCGACGGCCTACTGCCCTCCCAGCTCCGCATCCAGCTCCTGCTTGCGGGCCCCGGCCAGGATCCCCGGCAGCGCGTAGTTGCCTTCGTGGCAGGCGTACTCGTAGATCTGCTCCTCGACCGCCACCATCGGCAACTCGCCGGTCCACGGCGCGGAGTACACCTCCGGGTCGTCCACCGTGAAGCGGTACAAAAGGGTGCGCTCGTCCAGCCTGGAGAAGCGCTCGGTCACCTTCGCCTCCGGCGACAGGTAGAAAAAATGCCGCAACGCCCCGCGAAAACCCTGTTGCGGATGGAAACCGGTGGTCTCCACCACCAGCGCGTCGCCCTCGTAGCGGCCGACGGAATCCCCCAGCCATTTCGGGATGTCCGAGTGCCCGGCGCCGTCCATCCGCACGATCCGCGCGTCATGGTTCATCTCCGCCATGATCATCACGTAGTCCTCGGTCTGCACGATCTGCTTGAGGTTGTTGTACAGCACCGGCAACATGGGCGGGCCGCCGGTGGAGCCGAACCCCACCAGGCAGCGCTCCGCCATCGGCCGCGTCTCCGGCCCGTCGTAGGCGCCGAAGCCCCCGGCCGCCCGCATGAAGATCCGCCGCTGGGCGCCTTCGGCCCAGGGCAGGCGCCCGTCCTCCGGCTCCACGATGATGGAGGTGCGGACCATCCCGTCGATGACCGCCATGCGCTCGCCCGGGTCCATCCAGAAGGTGTTGTAGCCGCCCACGGCCGCCTCGGGTCCGCCGACGCTGCTGACTAGGTTGTCGAGGTAGACCTCCCCGGTGGTGCCCACCCGCTCCGCCTCTTCCGGCGTGATCTCCAGCCGGCCGCCGAACTCGGGGCCGCGCTCCAGCATGGTGACGGTGGCGATGTTGTAGGTGCCCTGCAGGTCCGGCGCCCCGAAAGGAGTGCGGGGGAAGCCGTCCTGCGCCGCGGCGGGGGCCGCCAGCGCCAGCAGCAGGGGAAAGGGGATCAATCGGTTCATGGCGGACTCCGGCGCGGTGGCCTTGGATGGACGCGATGGCTCATCCTACCACGCCCGCCGCCGCCCCGCGATTGGCGGTGCGGCGGTTGGCGGTCCGGCGGTCCGGTCCGACGGTCCGGTCCGGCGGTCCGGTCCGGCGGTCCGTGCGGTGTGGCGGGGGAATAGAACTGTCCGGCTGGCCGCCGAAAGCCCCGCCCAGCGGCGGGACCGCGGGGACGGTAGATGATCCGGCCGCGACGCGGCGGGCCGATTAAAAACCGTGCTGAAATCTGGTTTAATGACGCCCCGAGCCGTCAGGAGCCGCCCGCCATGAAAGCCATCCGCCCGCCCGGGGCGCTCGCCGCCCTCGCCTGCGCCGCCCTGTCGGCCGCCTCTGCGCAGGCCCGGGACGGGCTGTGGGACGAGGTGGAGCGCGGCCACGCGGACAACGACGGCGTGCGCATTCATTACGCCGCGGCCGGGGACGGCCCGCTGGTGGTCATGATCCACGGCTTCCCCGACTTCTGGTACAGCTGGCGGCATCAGATGGACGGACTGAAGGACCGCTTCCGGGTGGTGGCCATCGACCAGCGCGGCTACAACCTGAGCGGCCGGCCCGAAGGCGAGGAGCACTACCACATGCGGCGCCTGGTGGCGGACGTGGCGGCCGTGATCCGCCACCTAGGGGAGGACAGCGCCACCATCGTCGGCCACGACTGGGGCGGGGTCGTCGCCTGGCAGTTCGCCTTCGCCCTGCCCGCCATGGTGGACAACCTGGTGGTCCTCAACCTGCCCCACCCCAACGGGCTGGCCCGGGAACTGGCCGGCAACCCCGAGCAGCAGCGCAACAGCGGCTACGCACGGGCCTTCATCGCGGGCTCCGCCTCGGACCCCGACATATTCTTCGGGCAGCCCATGAGCGCCCGCGCCCTGGCCGGCTGGGTGACGGACCCGGCGGCCCGGGAACGCTATGTTGCGGCCTTCGAGCGCTCGGACTTCGACGCCATGCTGGCCTACTACAAGCAGAACTACCCC
>CAYSVD010000186.1:0-3637 GCA_964434395.1 uncultured Pseudohongiella sp. | reverse complement strand
ACTTCAGTGGGCCCCGCCTCGGCCCCGGGAACGAGCTCGTCGATGGCGTTTGACAGGCGGAGCGCCTCGCTGGCCCTGCCCGCGATCAGGGGGGGACGCCTCCCGGGGCTTGGTCTGAAGGGGTTGTCTGGATGATGCATGGCGTATCTCCGGAACTGGCCTCCCGAGTGTAGCACATTCTGGAAAGTCGGATTTCTCCCCGGCACCCCGGCACCCCGCCCGCCAATCTGCTAAACTGGGAGGCATTCGGACCGAAGCGACGGTGGGCCGCCGGAAATGTCCGCAACAGAGAAGAAGCCGCCTCCGGCGGCCCCGGAACCGTTCAGCGCGTACCTGGCGTCGGACGGCATCGAGCCGCTGTTCCTGCAGGGCGACTCCCTCGGCATCCTGCGCCGGCTGCCGGAGCGGTCCGTGGACTTCGTCATAACGTCCCCTCCGCACTGGGGCAAGCGGGCGTACGCGACCGGGGGGAATCGGGCTGGAAAGCGATCACCGAGACTATGTGAAGGCTCTTTGCGAAGTTTCCCTTGAACTGAAGCGCGTCCTGAAGGATACCGGCTCGTTCTGGCTGAACATCGGCGACTCGTACAAGGCGAAGCGGCTGCTGGGCATCCCGTGGCGCGTCGCCTTCGAGATGACCGACAATCAGGGGTGGATCCTCCGCAACGAGGTGATCTGGAAGGTGAAGGGAGGTCCGGACAGAGCGAGGGACAAGTTGGGCAACGTCCATGAGCAGGTCTTCCACTTCGTCAAGAAGAGCAAGGGCTATTGCTATGATGCCGATGCGATCCGTTCGAAGCCTTCGAGGACGAAAATCAAGAACGACGCCGTCTTCCTCGCGACCGGCGTGATCGGCGCCAGGTACAAGCGTCAAATAGAGCTGTCGACCGAATTGACGCTGGAGGAGAAGAGAAACGCGATCAAGACGCTCAAGGCGACGCTGGCGGAGGTTCGGGAAGGCGGGCTGGCGGACTTCCGGATGATCATCCGGGGACAGCATCGCGCGACGCCCTCGGACTCCGCGCAGGCGTCGGGAAGGGCGAAGGAATTGCTCGACAAGGGCTACTGCTTCCTAAGATACCGCCCCAAGGGGGAGAAGCCGGGAGATGTGTGGGACATCATCCCGGAAGACGTCCAGAACCGGAAAAAGCGCTGCGCCGCCTATCCGGAGGATCTTTGCAAGACGCCCATGCTGGCGACCTGCCCGAAAGGCGGAACAGTGCTCGACCCGTTCGCCGGAACCGGAACGACGATGGTCGTCGCGAAACGTCTGGGTCTGAAATCCGTGGGCTTGGAGCTTTCGCGGGAGCGCATCGATCTGGCGCGGGCGCGATGCGACTTTCTCGTGTAGTAGAGACGCGAAGGCGCGAAGTTGTCGAAGTGCCCCGGCACGATGCTCCATCCATGATGCCTGATCCATGATGCCTGATCCGTTGCAAACGAATTCCGGATGCGGCAGAATCGCGCCATGACCGGCGGAGAGGCGGACCGCCGGTTTCGCCGCCGGAGCCTTCGCCGCGAGCGCTTTTCCAATGAACGCCCCGCCCTTTCGACCCGGAGCCGCGATGCGCAGCCGCCGAACGACGCCTGTCGCCCTGATGCTCGCGACGATCGCCGCCGCGCCTGCCGCGCGGGCGGCGGACGCTGAGGTGGACGCCGTCCGCCCCTTCGTCATCGAGGTGCCGGAGGCGGCCCTCGACGACCTGCGCGCGCGGCTCGCGGCCAGCCGCCTGCCGGACCAGCTCGCCGGCGTCAGTTGGGAATACGGCGCCGACCGGGCCTGGATCGAGGAGCTGCTGGCGTACTGGCGCGACGAATTCGACTGGCGCCGGCAGGAGGCCATGCTGAACCGCTTCGACCAGTTCGTCGCGGCCGTCGACGGGCTGGAGCTGCACTTCATCCACCAGCGCTCGGAGAACCCCGAGGCCATGCCGTTGCTGATCGTGCACGGCTGGCCGGGGTCGGTCGGCGAGTTCCACAAGATCATCGGCCCCCTGACCGATCCCGCGGCGCGCGGCGGCCGGGCGGACGACGCCTTCCACGTCGTCGCCCCGTCCCTGCCCGGCTTCGGCTTTTCCGGCATCCCGGCGGAGCCGGGCTGGCATCCGGAGCGGATCGCCCTGGTCCTGGCCGGGCTGATGGAGCGGCTGGGCTACGAGCGCTACGGCCTCGCCGGCGGCGACTGGGGCGCCATCATCAACCGCCACATCGCCAACCATTATCCGGAGCGGCTGACCGGCATGCACAGCAACATGCTGCTGGCGCGGGAGCCGGACGACCCGGCCGCGCGCGCGCAGGTCACGGAGGAGGAGGCGGCGTTGCGCGCGGCGCGGATCGAATACATGCGCGGCGAGACCGGCTACCAGCGGATCCAGGGCACCAAGCCCCAGACCCTGGCCTACGCCCTGAACGACTCCCCGGCGGGCCTGGCGGCCTGGATCGTGGAGAAATTCCACGGCTGGACGGACATGCCGCAGGGGGCCGGCGGCGACCTGGACGACCACTTCAGCAAGGACGAGCTGCTGACCAACGTGTCGGTCTACTGGTTCACGCGGACCATCGCCTCCTCCATGCGCATCTACTACGAGAGCGCCCGGGCCCGGCCGATCAAGCCGATGGGCTACATCGACGTGCCCACCGGCGCGGCGGTCTTCCCGGCGGAGCTGTACATCACGCCGAGGGCCTGGGCCGAGGCCGCCTACGACATCCGCCACTGGACGGTCATGCCCCGCGGCGGGCACTTCGCGGCGCTGGAGAGCCCCGGCCCGTACGTGGAGGATCTGCGGACCTTTTTCCGGCTGGCGCCCGTCCGGGCGCGGCGGCCGACGACGGGGAGCGACTCGCCATGACCGACATCGCCCGACCGGCCCGGATGAAGGGTGCGCTGGCCTGGATCGAACGGTCCGGCAACCGGCTGCCCGACCCGGTGTTCATCTTCCTGTGGTGCATCGCCGGCATCGTCGCCATCAGCGTGGCGGCCGCCCTCGCCGGGGTCGCGGCCCCGCATCCGACCCAGGTGGACGCGGCCGGCGCCCCGGTCATGGTCCAGGCCGTCAGCCTGCTGTCGGCCGACAACCTGCGCCGCCTGGTGGTGGAGATGCCCGCCACCTTCACCGGCTTCCACCCGCTGGGCTACGTGCTGGTGGTGATGCTGGGGGCGGGGGTGGCCGAGCGCTCCGGCCTGTTCGGCGCCGCCATGAGCGGGGCCGTCTCCCGGGCCCCGCGCTTCCTGCTGACGCCGGCGGTGGCGCTGGTGGGCATGGTGGGCAACCTGGCGGCGGACGCGGCCTACGTGGTGTTCATTCCCCTGGCCGGGGTCATCTTCGCGGCCGCCGGCCGCCATCCCATCGCCGGCATCGCGGCGGGCTTCGCCGGGGTGTCCGGCGGCTTCTCGGCCAACCTGATGCCAGGCCAGCTCGACGCCCTGCTGTTCGGCATCACCGAGGCGGCCGCCGAGACCATCCTGCCGCAGTGGGACGCCAACATCGCCGGCAACGCCTACTTCATCATCGCCATGACCTTCGTGTTCCTGCCGGTCATCTGGTACGTCACGGACCGCGTCATCGAACCGCGCCGGGCGCCGGCGGCGCCAGCCGCGGTTCGATGACGGGGTCCGTGACGTACCAGATGACCGGCA
>CAYSVD010000185.1:0-2338 GCA_964434395.1 uncultured Pseudohongiella sp. | reverse complement strand
GGGATCACGAACCGCAACGCCGGGATGCGCCGCTGGGCGTCGAGGGCCGCCTCGAGGAACACGGGAGCCAGCCGCCGGATCTCCCCCTCGCGGCTGCCGGGCAGCAGCGCCGCCGCCGGCTCGTCGTCCTCCAAGGCGAGGAGCGGGCGGCTTGCGCCGCGGCGGTCCTCGAAGCCGATCCGGTCCGCCAGCGGATGGCCCACCCACCGCGCCGGCGCCCGGTGCTCCTCGTAGACCGCCGTCTCGAAGGGGAACAGCGTCAGCATCAGGTCCACCGCCCGCCGGATGCCGCGGATCCGCCCGCGCCGCCAGGCCCACACGCTGGGGCTGACGTAGTGGACGGTGGGCACGCCCCGGGCCTTGAGCGGACCGGCGAGGCGCAGGTTGAAGTCGGGCGAGTCGATGCCGATGAACGCGGCCGGGCGCTCGCGCGCGAAGTGGTCCAGCAGCAGCCGCCTGATCCGCAGCAACTCCGGCAGGCGCCGCAAAGGCTCTGTGAAGCCCATGACGGAGAGCCGGTCCATCGGGACCAGGGACCGGCAGCCCCCCCGGATCATGCGGGGGCCGCCGACGCCGGAGAATTCGGCGTCCGGAAAACGCCCGCGCAGCGCCTCGATCAGCTCGGCGCCCAGCAGGTCGCCGGAGGGCTCGCCCGCCACGATGCCGAAGCGCGGCGGCGCGTTCATGGACGGCGCCGCCGGACGGCGCGGCGGCCGAAGGGTTTTTCCATCCGCTCCCCGTCCACGGCTACAGCAAGGCTCCGATTTTCCCGATGATCCGTTCCGACGCCTTGCCGAACATCGCCGGGTCGTTCTCGTACCCCACCGCCTCCCTCCCATGCGCCGCGGCGGCGAGAAGGGTCGAGCCGCTGCCCGCGAAAGGATCGACGACGAGCTCCCCCTCCCGGCTGAACAGATTCACGAACTCGGCGAGCAGCGGCTCCGGCTTTTGCGTGGGATGTATTCTCTGCTGCGGCGAAGGCGATTTGCATGTGAACACGTTGTGCACCGCGTACCCGTGGAACTTCGTCCCCGGCCGTTTCCCGACGACGATGGCCTCCCAGGCGTTGATCGGCTTGTGCCGGTGATTGAAGGGCACGGGATTCGTCTTGTGCCAGACCATCGGCCCCACGGCGACGAATCCCCGCCCTTCGAGGATTCGGCAGTAATCGCCTATCTGCGCATGGGCGCAGAAGATGACGGCCCATCCCCTCACCTTGGGAAGAACGGCCCCGGACCATTCCTCCGGCGGCGGGAAGTTGTTGTCCCAGTCTCCGAAATCGCCCTTGGGCATGATGAAGTCGGAGCCGTCCTTCCGCAACCTTCGGGGGATTTGGCTTTCGCACGCATAGGGTTTGCTGATGCTGTAGGGCGGATCCGTCAGCAGCAGGTCGATGGACCGGTCCGCCATCCCGCCCACCGCGGCGATGCCGTCGCCGGGGCGGAATTGCAGGTTCTTCGCGATCAAGGGGCTCGGGAAACCGCCGGCGGGGAAGATGGAATCCATGAGGTCGGCGAGCCTGGCTTTCACGTCCTCGCGGCTTCCGTCCACCAGCCTCACGCCCCCGGGCGCGACATGCAGCCTGCCGATCCCGAAGACCTTCCCGTCGTTCTTCAGATGCAGGTCGATCCGGTACTCGCCATCGCCGACCGCGAGCGGATTGGAATGGCTGATGAATCTCCTGTGCTCGGGAAAGTTCCTCCCGATCCACAGGTTCACATCGGCCCGCAGCGCGATGGTCCGCTCCAGCGACGCGGCGTCGCTCATGCGATCCTCCCGCCTTGAAGCGGTTCACGCGCCATCGACCTCAAGCCCTCGCGCCTTCCATCCTTCCGCGGCATCGCGCGGAAATCCCCTTTTCCGCCAGCGCGGAAACATGGCCTCGGTCTTGTCCCCCGCGCCCTCCCCCGGCATCACGGCATGCCGGTCGGCGCCGGAGACGTCTCGGCGGACCACCTCCGATATTTAAGGGGCTTGTGTAGCAAAAGAAGCAACCCCGGAAACATCCAATAAAACAACGACTTCGAGATCGCGCATGAACTTGATGCCGAGGCTGTCGCCATGCCGCAACAACAATGTCGCCGCCGTCACAGCCGCCGTCGCCGCCGTTGACGCATGGCTTTCCATCCATCATAATGGGGGCATGCCGCACGGGATGCGGGAGCGGACTATGGTCGCGAAGGCTGACAATGTCGAATGGGAATGGGTGACGATCACCAAGCGGCTGCATCCGGTCACGCGCCGGAAGGCGAATCTGATACGGCAACTGATCGGCGCCGGCCGATGGGTCTGGAACGAGGCCCGCCGACACCTGCTGGACGACATCGAGCGTACGGGC
>CAYSVD010000184.1:0-3418 GCA_964434395.1 uncultured Pseudohongiella sp. | reverse complement strand
CACCTGGACCGCTACGTGAAGGAGTTCCAGCACCGGCACAACCTCCGGGAGGCGGACACCGGCGACCACCGCCCGCATCTGGTCGCCGGTGTCCGCCTCCCGGAGGTTGTGCCGGTGCTGGAACTCCTTCACGTAGCGGTCCAGGTGCTTTTTCGAGAAATGGTGGTAGATGCCGTAGTAGCCGCGCTTGAGCATGGCCCAGAACGACTCGATGCCGTTGGTGTGGGCCATGTCCCTGACGTACTCCCCGACCGAGTGACTGACGGCCCGATGGCGGAAGGGGATGCTTCGGTATCCCGCCGCGTCGTCGGTGTAGACGGCGGCCCCGGGCCGGGCGTGGCGGCCCACGAACCGGCGCAGCGTCTCCCCGGCGACGTCCTTGATCGTCTGGGCGGCGATCCTCTTCGTCTCCCGGTCCTTGGCGCCGATCACCGCCGCCTTCCCGACCCCCCCCCGGCCCGCCCGGAGCTTCTTGGATGCGTGTTTGTTGCGCTCCTTGCCGCCGACGTAGGTCTCGTCGACCTCCACCGGCCCGCCGAAGACGCCGACTCCGTTCTTGGCCGCCTCGCGCAGCCGGTGGAGCATGAACCACGCGCTTTTCTGGGTGATGCCCAGCTCGCGGTGGAGCCGCATCGAGCTGATTCCCTTGATGTTCGTCAGGTACAGGTACAGGCCGACGGCCCAGATGCCGTAGCTCATTTTCGTCCCCTCCATCACCGTCCCGATCCGGACCGTGAACATGGGTCGCTTGGGGCAGGCGCGGCAGCGGTGGGTCTGGGACTTGTGCTTGATGCCGGCCTGGACGTTGAACGACCCGCAGTGCGGGCAACGGGGGCCGTCGGGCCATCGGCAGGACTCGATCCAGCGTCGGGCCCGCTCCTCGTCGCGGAACTTGTTGGCGGCCTGGAACAGGCTTATCCCTCGCCTGTGGGCTCGGCCGGGGGCGGAATGTCGGGGCATCGAGTGTTCCCTTGGCGGAATGCGGCCGATGGGCCGGCCGTCCGGCAAGGGATGATGAGATCGGAGCCCCGGATCGTCTACTGGGAAAGCCGATTTATCGCTTTTTCCGCCGTTCCCGCGCCTCCAGTGGGTATTAACTACACAATCGGGCTGGAGACGCCGGTCTGCGGGGCTTTAGGCGGGGGGATTGTGACTTTGCTATGTAAGCCCCTAAGATAATGCGATGCCGAGGGATCGCAATGGAAATAGAGGCTTCCCGTGGATTTCAGAACGACCTTCATGGCGAGAATTCTCTCCAGCATATAGGCCAGATATGCGAGCATGCTTTTGTTGGCGTGGCGCAACGCCTTCGCCCATTGAACCCAATACTCCACCATTTCCTGCCCCATCCCCGATTCGCCCATTTGCCGAGGCAGCCTTGCCAAGGCTTTTTCAGTGTCGGCGTTCAGCCGCCACGTATCGCTAAACGCATTGACCCGCACCGGCGGAGGGCGTCCGGTGGCGTCTTTGTAGGTGGCGTGATAGTCGCGGTTGGAATTGAAAGGAGGGTCGAGATATATGAGATCCACGCTTCCGGGCGCGATTTCCCGTCGCATGATGTCGAGGCAATCCCCGTAATAGAGCCTGTTCATGCCATGCCGTCCCGGCGCGGAGCGCATATCGGGAGATTATGCTCGAAGAGCGCAAACAATGGCAGTCCTGTCTGGGCGGTGCGTCGCGGGAAAACGGAACCGTCCGGTTTTGAGCGAACAGGATCGTCCGCCCGGCCCAAGCCCCGCTCCCGCCCGGTTCGGCGCCGGGCGGCGAAGGATGCCACAATGGGCGGCGGGAAACCTTGGGGGGGGGGGGAGCGGTCCATGCACATCAGCCAGTCCTTCGACGGCGGCAACATCGAGGTGGCGTCCTGCGCGGACCCGGCCGACATCCGGCTGACGATCCGGCCCGACCGCGGCTCGGCGTTCTACCAGTGGTTCTACTTCCGCCTGGCCGGGGCCCGCGGCGTCGCCTGCACGATGCGGATCCTCAACGCGGGCGGGGCCGCCTATCCGGACGGCTTCCGCGACTACCGCGTGCTGTACTCCTACGACCGCCGCGGCTGGCTTCGCAGCGAGACGCGGTTTCGGGACGGCGAGCTGTGCTTCGACTTCACGCCGGAGCGCGATGCGGTGCACTTCGCCTATTTCACGCCCTACCCGATGGAGCGGCACCACGAGCTGGTCGCCCGGGCCCAGGCCGCGGACCACGTCGGCCACCGGGCGCTCGGGCGCACCCTGGACGGCCAGGATCTGGACCTGCTGCGCTTCAGCGGCGACGGGCCGGGCGAGCGGCGGCCGTGCTGGATCGTCGCCCGGCAGCACCCGGGCGAAACCATGGCCGAGTGGTGGATGGAGGGCTGCATCGAGCGCCTGCTGGACACGCGGGACGCGGTGACCCGCTCGCTGCTCGGACGGTGCGACCTGTACCTGGCTCCCAACATGAACCCGGACGGCAGCCGCCGCGGCCACCTGCGCACCAACGCCGCCGGCCGCAACCTGAACCGGGAATGGGAGTCGCCGTCCATGGAGCGCTCCCCGGAGGTGTTCCTGATGCGGGAGGCGATGGACGAGACCGGCGTGGGCTTCCTGCTGGACGTGCACGGCGACGAGGCGTTGCCGTACTGCTTCATCGCGGGCACCGAGGGGCTGGCGGACTGGAGCGGTCGGGACCAGCGGCGGCTGGACTTCTACCGGGACCGGCTGGCGCGGCGCAACCCCGACTTCCAGACCGAGAAGGGCTATCCGCCGAAGCCGCGCGGCCAGGCCAACATGACCATGTGCGCGGCGCGCGCCGCCGGCCGGCACGGCTGCCTGGCGATGACGCTGGAGATGCCGTTCAAGGACACGACCGCCACGCCCGACCCGCGCCGCGGCTGGTCCGCCGCCCGCTCGGGGGCGCTGGCCCGCTCCTGCCTGGAGGCGCTGGACGACGCGTTGCGGGAAGGCGCGCTCTGATCAGACCTTGCGGTAGAGCCCGCCGCCGCCGCGCCGGTATTCGGCCGCCTTCTCCGCCATGCCCCGCGCCACGGCCGCCGCCTCGGCCTCGGCGCCGTCCGGCGCGCCGCGCGCCGCCTGGTCCCGCACCTCCTGCGAGATCTTCATGGAGCAGAAGCGGGGGCCGCACATGGAGCAGAAATGGGCCACCTTGCCCGACTGCTTCGGCAGGGTCTGGTCGTGGAAGGCGCGGGCGGTGCCCGGATCCAGCGAGAGGTTGAACTGGTCCTCCCAGCGGAACTCGAAGCGGGCCTTCGACAGGGCGTCGTCGCGCAGCTGGGCGCCGGGATGGCCCTTGGCCAGGTCGGCGGCGTGGGCGGCGATGCGGTAGGCCATCAGCCCGTCCTTCACGTCCTGCTTGTCGGGCAGCCCCAGATGCTCCTTGGGCGTGACGTAGCACAGCATGGCGCAGCCGAACCAGCCGATCA